>JBGUTP010000015.1:0-36838 GCA_045133095.1 Candidatus Enterousia sp. | reverse complement strand
TTGAAATCTGAATTACCAACGGTTCCAACCAAAGTTAGCGAATTAGAGAATGATAGTGCGTTTATTACCGATGCGGCATTGGCAACATACGCCACGACAGAGGCGATGAATGCGGCGTTGGCGGGAAAGCAGGCGGCGGGTGATTATGCATTGAAATCTGAATTACCAACGGTTCCAACCAAAGTTAGCGAATTAGAGAATGACAGTGCGTTTATTACCGATGCGGCATTGGCAACTTATGCCACGACAGAGGCGATGAATGCGGCGTTGGCAGGGAAAGCCGAAGCAAGTGCATTAAGTGAGCATGTTGCAAATAAGGAAAATCCACATTCTGTGACCAAGGCGCAGGTGGGGTTGGGTAATGTTCAAGACGTTGACCAGACAAATGCCAATAATTTGACGTCGGGCACTGTGTCTTATGCGCGGTTGCCGGTGGGCAGTGCTGCAAATACTGTGGCGGCAGGGGATGATGCGCGTTTTAACACAATTCCCACAAGTCAGCCATCTGGGACACCACCCGCAGGTCATGTTTTTATCTGGTTTAATTAATAAGATATCAGCCGTCAGTTGACGGTTGTTATTTTTTAATCATATTGTGCAGAAAAAATCCCCCAAAGTGGGGGATGTAATTTTTTTCTGAAAACAGCAATTATGCCATTTTGGAAACTTTCTTTGCCAAACGAGAAATTTTGCGGGCGGCACGCTTTTTAGGCATAACCTTGCCAGCAGATTTCATGATTTTGCTTTCTGCGCTACGAGCCGCAGCAGTTGCCGCCGCTTTGTCGCCAGATTCAATTGCAACCAATGCCTTTTTAGTGGCAGTTTTTACCACACTGCGACGTGAGGTGTTGATTGCGTTCTTTTTGGCTGTGACCAAAATTCTTTTTTCAGATGACTTATGATTTGCCACGTTATTTTCCTTTTATTTTTGTTTTGATTTTGGTATTTTATAAAAAACAAACATAAAATCAAGGAAAAATAACATGTCGTATGTAATTGGATTAATTATTTCTTATTTTTTAGGCTCTATTCCTATGGGGTTGTTGTTGACTAAATTTATGGGGCGGGGCGATTTGCGCAAGGTTGGAAGTGGTAATATAGGGGCAACTAATGTTATGCGGGTCGGGGGACTGCGTATGGCGGGGTTGGTGTGGATTCTTGATATGGCCAAGGCGGCGGCGGCGGTTTTCTTGGGAAAATATATCGCAGGAGATGCTTTTGGCGCATGGTGCGGGTTCGCCGCAATTGTGGGGCATTGTTTCCCTGTGTGGTTGAAGTTTCGCGGAGGTAAGGGGATTTCTTCGTTGTTCGGTGTGTTGTTGTCAGTAAGTCCGATGTCTTTTGCAGTGTGCGGAATTGAATGGTTGGTTGTGGCGTTGACGTCGGGGATTTCGTCTTTGGGGGCGGTTATTGTGTTTTGCTTAATACCAGTGCTGGGGTTCGCGATAAGTGTGCAAGTGGGATGGGCTTTCTTGGCAATTGGATTGCTGTGTATGTGGCGACACAGGGAAAATATTGGGCGATTGATAAAGGGCGTGGAATCGAAAATTGAGTGGAAGTGGAAGAAATAATATAGAAAACAAGGGGTGGTTACCCCTTTGTTTTTTGTATTTTGGCTTTATTTTTTGCGCGTTTTGTGATATAATACCAGGCAAGAGTATAGAAAAGAGGAACGAGAGATGAAAAAAATTCTGTCATTGTTTGTTATGTGTCTTGTTGCAGATGCTGCATTGGCTTTGCCAGCAATGCAGGCGACGTCTTCGGGACGTGGACGTGCGTCTATGTCAAATCAAATGGGAACACCGCGTGCGGGCGTTGCGTCGAAAAATCAACTGTCGGCAAGTGCAACATTGGCACCAGGGACCGCGGTCGTATCAAGCGGCAGTGAAGTCGTAGAAGCAGCAACGGTGGATAAGTCTAGTGTCAAGGTGGATGACATTAATATAAATCCAACAATCGCACCAGAACAGGTCGTTATGCCACCAAAAGATATGCGCGAAAAAGAAAAAATGGCGTGTATCAGAAATAATATCGGTATTGGAAATACTTTTGTGTGGGCGTCGCGGTACAGTAATTTGGATTATTATGCATCTATGGTGGAAGATATTGACCAACCAGAAAATAATACTTGCTTTGTTAAGGTTGAATTAAAGTCTGATGACCCTAATATCGCAGTGTCGGATGTGCCAAGTAAATATTTTGAAATGGGACGGAATATCGCGTGTGGCAGTTGGGCGGATGAAAAAACACTTGAAAAAAGAATATTGGATGCGAAAAAGTCTGCACGTACGTGGGCAACCGTTGGTGGCGCAGTTGGTGGCGCGGCAATCGGTGTTGGTGCCATGGAACTGTTTGGAAACAAATTAATCGGTGGCGCGGTCGAAGGGCAAAAAGGAATGAATGAGGTTGACCGGTTAAAGTCTCAGTTGGCTGTGCTGAAGAAAGATAATCTTAACGAATACAATAATTTTATGAGCAAGTTGCGCGTTTTGAAAACTGAATGCAACAGCGCGGTATGGAATGGCGTTACCGATGAAGAAAAAAATACTGCTTGTGAAAAGTATCGGGTGATATTTGATATGGCGGGATAAAACGCGTTATATAATAAGATAAAGGGCGCCCATGAAAATGGGTGTCTTTTTTTGAAAAATCTTCTTTGTTTAAGTGGGCTTTTTTTCTAGGATAAAATTATGTCAGATATATTTAATAAGTTGTTAATCTTAAGAAGTTCGGGCATAGGACCGGTTAAGTATGCAGAATTAATCCGAAAATTCAATGGTAATGCACAGGCAGTGGTGGATGCGTTGGCACCAGAGGCGGTGTTTCGCGATTCGGTTATGCGCGAGATGGAACGCGCACAGGCGTTGGGGATAAAATATCTGGCCGATGATGACGGGCGGTATCCAAGTGCGTTAAAGAAAATAAAAAACCATCCGCCTGTTATTTGTGTGCGTGGAAATATCGATGTGCTGCAAAAGCAAATGGTCGCTATTGTGGGAACCCGACATGCAACAGCAGCAGGAATGAAATTTGTGGCAGATTTGGCAGAAGAATTCGTAAAACATAATCAAGTGGTTGTGTCTGGGATGGCAATAGGAACAGATACCGCAGCACATAAGGGGGCGTTGCGCGTTGGTGGCGATTCGCAAACAGTTGCCGTTTTGGCAGGTGGGGTTGATTATATTTGGCCATTGGAAAACGAATCGTTGTACTGGGAAATAGTAGAGCGGGGCGCAATAATCAGTGATATGCCAGTTGGCTTTGTGCCGAATGCAAAGAACTTTGTTCCCAGAAATCGGCATGTTGCAGGGATGGCAGACAGGCTGATTATAAGCGAGGCAGATTTAAAGTCTGGGTCTATGACAACCGCCCGATTCGCCGTCGAATATGGTAGGGAAGTTTGGGCAATTCCGTCACACCCATCGGATTCCCGCGCCATAGGACCTAATTCACTGATTCGTTCAGGTGATGCAAAACTGTGTTTTGGGGTTCAGGACTTCTTTGAAAATGAAAAAATGGATAACCAAAAACAAAAAAATTCAGAAAAAAGTGAATCGGATTTTAATCTGATTGACACATTAGGAACAATTCCGGTGTCAGAATCTGTATTGGCAGAAATTGTCAAAAAAACAGTTTCGGAAATTAAAACAGAATTGGTTGTCTTGGAATTGCAGGGTTTAGTGCGAAAAGTTGATGGCGGATATGTACGTGTGTAAATTTTCTGTTGTCTATACACTGTATATACAAAGTCCAGAAAACAGGCAAAAAAACGAATCGTTGTCAAAAAATAAATGTTCGTTTTTTGATTAAGATTTACTTGTAAACTGAAAATTATCTTTTAAATTTACGATGTATCCAAAACCGATTGAGAGAATAAAAATCAATCAAAAAAATTCGGGGTTGGTTAAAGAAATTAGAATTAGTTTCTGAAAACCAAAAACGAAAAAAACAAACGGTGGAACTTGGTCAGGAAAGGCAAGGGACACCCAGAAGAAACGAGCGAGAGAGTTAAACGTAGGACAATATAAAATACCGTGGATTCTGAAAGTAAATCAGAAAAAATGGTGTTTTGTGTAGGTGGTTTTTACAGCCTTGATAAAGCGAGATGCGTGAAAACCAAAAATGTTCGAAGCAGGAAACTCTTTTAAGGAAGGAAAGGAGAAAACGGCATGCAGGCAGCGGCAAAAACACAAATGACAAACCTGGAAACAATCAAGGGCGCCATTGCCGCAAAAATGGATTCTGCTGCGTTTAGTTCTTGGATTGCACCTTTGTCGTTTGAAGTCGTTGATAATGTTTTGGTTTTGGGTGCGCAAAATCAGTTTTCCGCAGATTTTATCAATGGTGTGCATGCAGGCGTTTTGAATGCTGTGGCGGCAGAATTTGGTTTGGGCTTAAAAGTTGTTGTTCGCAGTGCTAAGGCGGCAACAGTTGCGCCAGTGGCAAATGACAACAAAGCACAGGTCTATGTCCCAGCACCAGTTGCAGCATCCGCGGTCGCGTTCGATTCTTTTGTCGTTGCAGATGAAAATTTGTTTGTGGTTTCCGCGTGTAAAAAAGTTGCAGCAGGGGCAGTTGCTTTTTCACCTTTGTTTATCTATGGTGCGGCAGGTTGTGGCAAGTCACTGTTGGTTGATTGCATTATGGGGGCATCGGCAGGGCGTGTGGTTAAAATGACAGGTGTTCAGTTTGTTTCTGAATTTGCACGCAGTTTAAAGGAACACAATGTGTTCGCATTCAAAGATTTCTGTCGTAATTGTGATACTTTTATCTTGGATGATGTTCAGGCTTTGTCCGGGAAAAAGGCATCTGCAGAAGAATTCTTGCAGTTGGTTGTTGATTTGCGCAATGCAGGAAAGAATGTTGTTCTGACCGCGAATGTTGCACCAAATAATTTGACAGGTTTTGACAGACGTGCCCAGTCTTTGTTGGCATCTGGATTGGTGGCAGATATTGTTGCACCAACGGTACGTGTAAAGTCTGTTATGCTGCAACGTGCAGGTGTAAAAGCAGATGTTGCAAATGCAATTGCGGCACGTGTTGCAAATGATGGTCACTTGGTCGCAGGCGTTGCAATGAAAATTAAAACTTATACAGATTTAATGGGTACAGCGGTTGATTTTGCCGTGGCACAACGCTTGCTGGCGGATACTTTGCAGATGGCAAAAACACCGGTTGCAATGGTTAAAGATATGTGCGAAAAGTTGGGCGTTTCATACGATGCAGTTTGTGGCGCAGGGCGCAGTCGTGCGTTGGTTTTGGCACGCCAGGTTATGATGGTGGTTTTAAAAGAAGCAACTTCTTTGTCTTTGTCAGAAATTGGGAATTTCGTTGGCGGACGTGACCATGCAACAGTGTTGTATGCAATTAAACAGATTGAAAAACAAAAGGCGTCTGATTTGGTTTTGAATGCACAAATTCAGCAGTTGGTTGCAGAATGCAGATAATTTAAAAAGTTTCTTTTCTTTCGTTGCGCCCGCGATTGTGGGCGTTTTTTATTTGGAATGCAAGGGTGATTGTGATAAAATATCAGTGATAAATTAAATCCTAGACAAGGTAGGAGAGATGATATGAAAAAAGTTTTTCTGATGTTAATGTCGGTTTGTAGTACTATGTCCGTTGCATGGGGGGCTTCGTACAATTGTAAAATTCAGGATATTGGGATGTTTTCAATAAAAAGCTCTAATGAGTATTTGTTCGTAAATACTGCGGATTATAATCATTCTAATGGTAAGGCACTGGTTTGTGGGCATATGGGGGCAAACGGTTGTGACAATGGAACTAAGGTTTTTGTGACGGGAAATCATTTTCATAAAGGAAAAGCAAGAACTGATTCTACGTTTTATGAATGTTCGAGTTCTGGTGCCAATTCATGGGATGCTATTGGTAGTACTGCTTTTCAGAAATGTTCTTCGACCAAGGGGATGCGTGTTATAACGACGGTTGGTTTAAATGATATATATGTGCCAGAAAGTGTATATGTTGAGTATGTAACAAGTGGATATTATATTTCTGATAAGTTTTGCTTTTATCCGCATGGAACTTCGACAGGGGGAAGTACAGACAAAGAAGTGATACAGAAAAAGTGTCCTAGTGGGCGTGAAAGCGGTGCGATTTGGGAAGTTGGTTGTGACGGTATTGGTATTGCCAATGGCGTAAAGTGTGGAAAAAGATGTAATAGTGATGGAACTGAAACGAATTTTGTCACAGAGTGTCAAAAAGATTATAATTTGGATGAATTGGTTGGAATTGGTGATGTTTGGAAGGGTAAGTATAAAAGATGTGTGAAGTCGTCTGGTGGTGGTAATGATAACCGTGGTAGTGGGCAATCGTCGCTGCAAAAGTGCCTGCAGTCGCGCGCAACAGAAAAAGGTAAGGCGTGCTGCTATGCGTCAAGGGCAGTGGCAACCTATGATGCGGCAAAAGATGAATGTAAGTGTGTCGCAGAAGGGCAAGAATTTGACTATGCCGCCAGGGAATGTAAAACCAAGGTTGTGCCGGGGAAGAATTTCCAGTGCGACGAGGTGTACCTGAATAGTCTGTTGAAGTATAAGACAACATGCAAGGATTCAAAGGAAATCATGGATTTGGTTAAAAAAATAGAGGATTTGTGCAAGGGGCAAAATCCAAGTGCAAGTCTGTTTGATGAGTATGTAAGACAGTTGGGTAAACTGAATCCAGAAGACTGTGGCAAGGTTGTGGATGATGATGACGATAATGATAACGAGGTTGTTATTGACGTTGTTACGGAATCGCGTGGCAAGATACTTAGCGCAAGTGCCGAATTAGACAGAATTGCCAGTGGTTTTGGTACCAGTGTTTGGAAAAATAAAGACGGTAATTTCAATACTTCGCGTTTGGTGTCGGATTCTGTGGCCGGTGTTGTGTTGGGAACCGCAGGTGGTCTGATAACCAGTAATGTTGTAAAAAAGAATCAGATTAAAGGTGGCTTTGAAGATATTCAATGCACGGTCGGTGGACAGGTTGTAGCCGGCTGGGGTGATGAGTTCCGTGTCGGTATCCAATAAACATAAGATATGGAAAGACAGAGAAAAAACACTCGCGACTGCGGGTGTTTTTTTGTTTGCCGAATCTGGGGGGCTAAGATTATGTTATCCTTGTGGCTTGGCCGCGGGATGACAGGGGGGTAAGAAACATAAAGCCAGCCCTCGTCGTCCTTGGTGGACGACACTGTCCGCCCAGGCGGTGAGAATTTAAAAAGGATTACATGACCAGGGTCCCGCGGGGATTCACCCACAAAAATCTTTAATTTTTGCGGGACCCGAAAAAGCCACGGGATGACAAAGGGTGATTACATGACAAGGGATGACAGAGAAAAAGCCCCGGTTTGGGGCTTGTATTACTGTTTTGGACCATAATTACATGTCTGTGATTTCCAATAGAATGTTCCAATGGAATCAATAAATGTCGCATTATTAGAACCCGATGATGCATAGCAACTATCGATTCCGCCGGTATGATTGTCGGGCGATGTACCAAGTGATGCGTCATTGCTGCTGTAATCGACACCACTGACGATTGTCGCACCATAACTGGATAAGGTATTGCTGCCTATCTGGGGGCATTGACTGCAACCACTTGATGCGGTTATGGTTGTTCCAGATTTATAATACCCTGCATCACAAACATAGGATTCGATACTGCTTGTACATTTTCCAACTGTTGTATATATCACAGATGACACATTAGAAAAAAACTTTTTTACGTATGCTACGTGTCCAGCATTACCTGTATCAATATAGTTATACGTTGTTGCACCCGGTCCCCCACCTGCGACATTACAGGATGTACATCCACTGCATGTCGTGCCACTGCAACTTATAGTACTTTCACCATTTGGTGCATAAAAATTTTTATTATAGTCACAGTTATATTGTTCAAACGACGACCCGTCAATATCATAACACGTACGTTGCAAGTAAGCACTACCACTCGAAACATTTGAATACGCATCACAGCAATAGTAATTGTTTGACACAGTTGACGAAGAATATCCGCTGCTGCAGCCATTTACGGTGGTTGTGCCATCACAATTCCATGAGTTGTGACAATTCATACAGGTCAACCCATCATCACTTACTTGTGCCAGTTGCCCTTTATTTTCACAAACACAAATGTCTTTCCCAAGCATTTCATTTAATACACTTGTGCAAATATATGCCGCGCTTTCCCAGTTTTCGGCATATTGTTTCATTCGTGCTGAATTATCATTAAACATTCGTGTCAAGGAATCATGCTCTAGCAGGTCTAGACAAGTAGTATAAACTTCTGTGCCACTTTGATAGCACTGAACAAATTGTGTCCATTCTGATGTACATTCATTACAGCTATCAACACCACTGGCGGCGTATGTTGGTATTGAAACAAATAGTGAACAAAATGCCATAACTAGCATTTTCTGGATTGATATTACTATTCTTTTCATAAGACACTCTCTCATTTAATCTCATTAGCATTGCCGAAAAAAACGGTGTTTTTTTTTAGTCTTTTTCTTATTCAGATTTTGCCATGTTTTCGGGCTTTTGGTCAAGTCAAAAACCGCCTAAAAAAAACCACCGTTTTTTTTTAGGCAAAAGTGAGGGGATATCTAATATGCTGAAAACATTTCGATTTGCTTTGATTATTGTGTGTATTGGGGTGGCGCAACAAGCATGGGCGTTATTTCAAACCGATAACCCAGATGATTTGTGTGAGGCTTTTTCTAAGGATGAAGAAAGTTCACCTTTGGTTAACGGGTATAGGTATTTCCCCGACGAATGTGGCATGGATAGTGATTTGTGCGAAGAATGGCGAAACAGCGAGACTGTTTCATCATGTGGTGATGGAAGTGTTTTGGAGATAAATCGTAAAGAGTTCTATTATGTAGGTGACGGTGGACAAGGTGTTGATTACTGTGCTGTGCGAGATATGGCCCCAACATACGCGTGTGCCGATGGATATTTCTCTATCGATGATGTGAACGGGTGTGACTCTGAATGTTTAGAATTGCCAAAATGGGGGAAGCCTTCCCCTAGTGACCCATATGGTTTTGAATGTGTGGGTACAGATATTGTAGAAATTGAGTTTAATGACAATAAATGGTGCTGTCCAACAACGTGGGAAAACCCAACTGGGGCGGCAGTTATGAGTCGTACATGTTATGGCTCAGAAGGTAAATCGGTGGTTCAGTATAATTGTGATTATAATTATAGTTTTTATCCAACATCAGAAATTGTATATGGAACAGAGCGACCAACATGTACTTCGTGTGTGGCGGCAGGTACCACCAATGCCACGGAATTTTGGGGCGATGATGCGACTCAGCAAGGGTGTAAGCAAAAATATAGACAACAAATAACAACCCGGAAACATGATTATGTGACGCGGGTCGGTGTCTGCGCAACAACAGGATTAGGAGAGTTTAGTTGTGCATCGGGATATTATGCCAACAATGGAATTTCCAGTGGTTGTGATTGTTCGCAATGCCCCCAGATAGGCAGCAATACCTTATCCAGTTATGGTGCAACAATCGTCAGTGGTGTCGATTACAGTGGTGATGCATCACTTGGTACATCGCCCGACAATCATACCGGCGGAATCGATAGTTGCTATGCATCATCGGGTTCTAATAATGCGACATTTATTGATTCCATTGGAACATTCTATTGGAAATCAGAGACATGTAATTATGGTTCACAGTAAACAAAAGCCCCAAACCGGGGCTTTGTTCATTTGCCAGACCTGGTGTTGTGGTCAGTTTGTGGGGTGGCGGGAGAGCCACCCCTCGTTGTCCATAGTGGACGACACTGTTCGCCCGGGCGGTGAGAATTAAAGGTTGATTACATGACCTGGGTCCCGTGGTCAAGCCACGGGATGACAAAGTTGGGTAAAGCCACCCCTCGTCGTCCTGGGGGGACGACACTGTCCGCCCGGGCGGTGAGAATTTAATAAGGAATGCATGACCTGCGGGTTATACAAACAAATCTTTCACAAATTGGGCGTGTTCCGTTATAAACTTAAAGCGGAATTCTGGCTTTTTGCCCATAAGTTCAGATACGATTGTTCGTGTTTTTTCCGTGTCTTCGGCACCTTCTTCGGTGCGGGGGGGCAGGTCAACACGAATTAAACGACGGGTTTTGGGAGACATGGTTGTTTCTTTTAACTGATTCGGCATCATTTCACCCAACCCTTTGAATCGTGAAATCTCTACTTTCTTGTTTTTGTATTTTGTGGTTTTTAATTCTTCCAGTTCTTCATCCGTGTCAACGTAAATCGATTCGGTGCCACAGGTTAATTTATATAGTGGTGGACACGATAAATATAAGTGACCGTTGTAAATTAATTGCGGCATGAACTGATAAAAGAACGCCATCAACAGGGATGCAATGTGGCTGCCGTCAACGTCAGCATCGGTCATGACGATAATTTTTTCATAACGCAATTTGTCTTCGTTCCAGTCCTTGGCAGTGCCGGCGCCGATGATGTCAATCAGGTCGTTTAATTCTTTGTTCGCACTGAAACGTTCGTCAGAATTAGAAATTACGTTTAATACCTTGCCGCGAAGAGGCATGATAGCCTGAGTCGCGCGGTCGCGTGCCTGTTTCGCAGTACCGCCAGCCGATTCGCCCTCTACTATAAACAATTCTGTGCCGGCAATGCCGTGTTTAGAGCAATCTGCCAGTTTTGCAGGCATGCGAATGCGTTTGGTTGGGGTCTTGCGTGCGACGTCTTTGACTTGTTTAGTCTTAATGCGCGCGTTCGCAAGGTTGATTACAAAATCCAATAATGCGTTCGCGGTCTTTGGGTCCGATGCCAGGAACATTTCCCATGGGTCGCGTAAGGCGTTTTCTGTGTAACGTGCAACCTCTGGATTAGAGAGTTTTTCCTTGGTCTGACCCAGGAATTGTGGCGTTTTATAGAATACAGATACAATCGCCGCAACCGAATCAAAAACGTCTTCGCCGATAATAGATGCGGCAGATTTGTTGTTTACCTTGTCGCCGTATGCCTTAATCCCCTTGGTGATGGCGGATTTAAAGCCGGTTTCATGCGTGCCGCCGTCAATGGTGGCAATCGTGTTGCAATATGACGAGAAAAAGCCGTCGTCAGATGCAGCGCCATTTTCATCGGTTAAAAATGTTAATGCCCATTCTACGCGACCGCTGTCGTCAGGGAAGTCGATAGAGCCACTGAAAATTCGGGGCAGAATGCGTGGCTTGGCGTCCGTCTTTTCCGCAAGGAAGTCCGCAACCCCGTTCGGATAATAAAATGTCGTCGTGGCAGGAATGTTCATGTCTTCGGTTAATAATTCCGGATTGCAACGCCATTCGATTTTTACGCCGCGTGATAAAAATGCCTTGGCACGTGCCATGCGATAGATTTTTACAGGTTTGAATACGGCGGCGGTGCCAAAAATATCGTCGTCGATTGTAAATCTTATCTTTGTGCCGTGTGATTTTGTCGCGTCGCCACGGGTCATCGCAGATGTGGCAAGACCACGTGAAAAAGTCTGATGCCAGTTATAGCCGTCACGCGCAATGTCAACAATCATTTCCGATGACAGGGCGTTCACAACCGCAGAACCAACACCGTGTAAGCCACCACTGGTCTTATATACATTATTATTAAATTTACCACCAGAATGCAGTGTGGTTAATATAACCTCTAGGGCGGATTTGCCAGGATACTTTGGATGTTCGTCCACAGGTATGCCACGACCGTCGTCGGTAATTTCAATGGTCTTGGCATCAATTAAATTAACCGTGATTTTCTTGGCAAAACCAGCGACGGCTTCGTCAATTGAATTGTCCATGATTTCAATCGGCAGGTGATGCCATGCCTTTTCGTCGGTGCCACCGATGTACATCCCAGGGCGCAGACGAACAGGTTCCAATCCTTCGAGAACCTGAATATCTGATGCGTCGTATGTTTGTGTGTTTTTCTCTGTCATAATGTTAATATTATTAAAACATTTTTAGATTTTTCGCAAGTCTAAAGAATTTCTGCCTAAGTTGCATAAGGGGCTTGATTTTTCTGTCGCAGACCTTATATATTGATTAACGAATTAATTTAGATGGAACTAATAAAATGAATAAAAATCCATACGAAGTCTTGGGTGTTGCACGCGATGCGTCCGATGCGGATATTAAAAAAGCATATCATAAGTTGGTGATGAAATATCACCCAGATAGAAATCCTGATAATAAAGATGCAGAAGAAAAATTTAAGGAAGTTAATAATGCTTTTGATATTTTGAAAGACCCACAAAAACGCGCCGCATACGACCGCTTTGGTGATGCGGCATTCGCAGGGGGAAATGCAAGTGGCGCAGGCTTTGGGGGAAATCCGTTCGGAAATGGGGCGTTCCACTTTAATATGGGCGGCGGCGCCGGAATGGAAGATATCTTGCGCGAGGCAATGCGTGGGTTCGGGTTTGGGGACTTTGGTGCCGGACAAGGACGTGGCGCGCCACAGCGTGGGGGACGCGACCTGTTGGATGAAGTGGTGATTGATTTAAAAGATGCATTTCATGGAAAAACGCATACGGTGAAATTTTCAAGTAATGTAGAATGTGAAAAGTGTCATGGGCATGGAACAGCAGATGGAAAACCAGCGCCAGTGTGTGGTCGATGCGGGGGAAGTGGCTTTGTGCAAACGCGCCAGGGGTTCTTTGCAATGGAGGCCCCGTGTCCAGAATGTAATGGGCTGGGGCGTAAAATTGAAAAGAAATGCAGCGAGTGCAATGGCACAGGAACGCAGAATAAACAGCGTACCTTGGAAGTGAAAATCCCAGCGGGTATAGAAGATGGTGCGCGGTTAAGATTGGCTGGACAAGGCGAGGCCGGGGCAAATGGTGCACCGTCTGGGGATTTCTATCTTGACGTGCGAATCAGACCTGATAAAAGATTTGAACGCAATGGTAATGATTTAATTATGCGTGTTGATGTGCCGTTTACGACATTGGCATTGGGTGGTGAAATTGAAATAGAAACAATTGATGATAAAAAATTGTCGGTCAAAGTGCCAAGTGGAACCCAGGTTGGTGAAAGACTGCGTGTGCGGGGACATGGAATGCCGTCGGTTCGTCGTGCGGGTGGGTTTGGCGATTTGTATGTGGTAATAGATATAAAAATACCAACAAAGTTAAATGATAAGCAAAAGAAGTTATTGAACGAATTTGCAGGGATTAAATCTGATAAAAAAAGTTGGTTTTAAGGTGTGAAAAAAACGTGAATAAAAAACCGCCTGTACGGCGGTTTTTGTGCGTATAGCGCGAATTTTTACTTACTTTATTTTCTTTAATTTTTCCATGAATGTAAATGTGTATTGTGTCGCAGACCAGATAGATGCAACCAGGGATATCCACAAGCCCCAAATTCCAATTTGCGGCAATGATAAGATTAAGTATAACATTAGAGTGCTGTCCGTGTTTGGTGTTATCATCGCACCAATTGCAAATATTAACAAAAATGCGCCAATGGAAATCATTTGAAATGTGGTTTTAATTTTGCCCATTGAAAAGCGTGCTTTGGGAACAGGCATTTCGATTTTTTGTGTACCCAGAAATTCGCGCAGACCAGATATGTAAAGTTCGCGTGCAATCATTATAATGATAGGAACAACAACAAACCATACCGGCATCATGACCGCCAGCATAATTAATGTGTTTGCAACAAGTAATTTGTCGCCAATGTGGTCCATTACACCGCCCAGTTTGCTGCACACGTTGTATTTGCGCGCCAGATAGCCGTCAAACCAGTCGGACACAGCAGCAAAGACGTAAAGAATAAATGTCGTCCAGAACATCTGAAATAATAATGTTGGTATTATCGCAAATGCAGCAACAATGCGGAACGCAGATAAAAAGTTTACAAAGAATTTCATTTTATTTTCTCCTTAGTTATAAACCATAGATATAGTTATTATATCACTTCTGAATGAAAATGGGCATATATTTTTTCTGCGGCACTTTTTCCCAAACCAGGTACGTGACGTAATGCCCTTAGGTCTGCATCCATTATTGCGCGGACAGAACCAAAATGTTGCAGCAGGGCGCGTTTGCGCGTTGGACCGATGCCTTCTATTTCGTCCAGTACCGATGCGGTCATTTGTTTTGCACGAATATTGCGGTGATAGGTGATTACAAATCGGTGTGCTTCGTCACGGACAGTGCGTAACATCAAGAACAGCGGGCTGTCCTTGGGCAGGTCGTGGTATTCCGTGCCGTCTGGCAAAATGAAGTGTTCGTCGCCGTCACGGACTTCGCCTTTGGTGACGCCAAAGACAGGAATGCCATTTGCAGCACGGTTTGCGATGTTCCATTGGGCGCGACCGCCATCGACAATAATTAAGTCCAGTGTCGGACCGCGTTGCATTGCGCGATGTACAAATTCGGACATCATGGCAATGTCGTTGCCCGCGCGTGATTTGTCTTGTAATTTAAAGTGTCGATATCCGCTTTTTTCAAAGCCGTTGTGTCCGAATGTTATCATTGCGCCGACAGGTTGTTTCCCAAACAAGTGTGAATTATCAAATACACCGGCAAGGTTGATTTTTATGCCAAGCCAATGTTCAAGGTCTGATACATTTTTGTCCCAGTTCAAATTTGACGTGTACGCACGTTTCTGGCGTATACCGCGATTTGATGTGTGGGTTAGTGCAGCAATTTTGTCACGTGTTGCGGCGGCTTGTTCAAAATCAAGATTTGCAGAATATGTTTTCATTTGTTCGGTTAAATCTTTGATGATTGGTTCGCTGTCGCCGGTTAGGATTTTTCGCGCTGTACGCACGCTTTCTGCGTATTTTTGAATGTCAGGGTTGGTGCAGGGCGCACTGCATCGACCGATTTGATGTAACAGACAGGGGCGTGTGCGGTTGCGCATTTGTGTGTCTGTGCATGTGCGTATTTGACATACTTTTTGAATCGTTTTAATCGTTTCGTTTAATGCAGATACGGATGGATAAGGGCCGAAGATGTCGCGACGTTGTGAAATTTTTCCGCGGAATTTTAACAAACGTGGAAAGTCATCAGCGGTTAATGCCAACATCGGATACATTTTTCCATCGGTTAGCATGATGTTATATTTTGGTTTTTCTGTTTTGATTAATTCTTGTTCGCGAATTAGGGCGTCTGATTCCGTTGGAACGGTTTCCCATTCAACACGCGAAACAAGTGTGCGCATAACCTGTTTGTGCAGTTCTAGTTTGGATATGTCCATGTATTGGCGCAGGCGGTTCGATAAATTCTTGGCCTTGCCAACATAGAGCAGGTTGCCGTCAAGGTCATACATTTTGTATATCCCGGGGGCGGCAGGTGCGTTTTCTATTAAATCAGAAAATTGAATATTCATAATGTTTATGATAGAATATTAAATGTAAAATAGCAAATAAGAGGTTAATTATGAATCAGGAATCTGGACGTTCGATGATTGAAATGTTGGGTGTGTTGGCGATTATGGGTGTTATTACCGTTGGGGCAATTGGAATGATTTCCGCAGGAATGCGTACGCAGAAATTAACAACGGTCAATGACGAGGTGGTTCAGATGGTGACTATGGTGCGTAATTTGCATGGGGAATTTGATGATTTTTCGGGGTTGAACAGTGCGACTATCTTTGGTGCAATTGGGATGTCTGATAAAAATCCGTATGGTGGTTCATATCGGTTGTCGGTAAATCCGGCTAATCCGCGACAGTTTGTTGTGACAATTGATGGTTTGGGTAAGACAGAATGCGAATCGTTGGTGACAAAGGCGTGGACCGATTCGGTCGGTTATCAAATGTCTGATAAAAAAGAAGGCGGGGCAGTTGGTAGCTGTACCAGTATGAATGGAACAAATTCAGTTCAGATTATCTATGGCGAATAATTAAATCTGTGCGCCAAGTGGGGTTGTGTGATGGCAGAGTTTATGGAAATTTCCAAAGTAGAAGATGGTACAAGATTGCTGAGATGGTTTTTGCGGCACTTTCCATCTTTGCCACAGCGTGAATTTTATAAATTGTGTCGCGGTGGACAGATTCGTGTTAATTCTAAACGCGTAAAAGGTCAGGAAATCATGCGTACAGGCGATGTTGTAAGGGTGCCACCGACAATGTCTGGGTATGCGCAAGAAAGAGTTAAAAAAACAGAAAGTGGTGATAATTTTTCTTTGTCTGATTTAGAAGAATTGCGTAAGTGTATTATCCACAATGATGATGATGTCGTTGTGTTTAATAAGCCAGCGGGTTTGGCAGTCCAGGGTGGAACAGGAATACGTAAGTCGGTCGATAAGATGGCGGCGGCTTTATTTCCATATGATAAAATTGCCTTGGTCCATCGTTTGGATAGGGAGACAAGTGGTTTGTTGGTGGTTGCTAAGAATCAAAAGGCAGCACAGGTTTTAGCAGAACAGTTCCAGACCAAGACCGCGCATAAAGAATATTTGGCGTTGTTGTATGGTGAAGTAAATCCAAAGCATGGTTTAATTGATAACTTTATGTTGAAGGGTCAGGTGTTCGACAGTCCAAGACGTTTAAACGACGGAACCGGGCCACGGCCACAGCGCGCGATAACTGAATACGATGTTCTGGCAAGTGCGGCAGGTTGTGTGTCGTGGGTGCGATTTTCCCCGAAAACCGGGCGTACACATCAATTAAGACTGCATAGTGCGTATTCGCTGGGGGCGCCGATTGTTGGTGATGCGTTATATGGTGGGGTTAATAAATTAGATGGCGCATTGCGGTCTATGATAGAAACAAATAACTTGTTTTTGTTCGCGTATAAGATAACATTTCAGCACCCGCGTACGGGGCGCATGATTACATTGAAGGCTGGTGTGCCTGATTTCTTGGTGCCTGTGATGCGGTTCTTGGAATTAAAATTGCCATGAAGGTCAGAAAAAATAGATTTTTTTCAATAGTTCGTTTGCTTAGCCTGTTTGTTGTGGGGCTGGGGGTGGCGGTTGTTGTTACACTTAGTCAAATTAATTTGGAAAAACTGCGTGGGAATTTGTTGGCGGTATTGCGTGATGCAACAGGGATGCCAGTAGAAATTGAAGGGGCGGTGTCATGGAAGTTGTCGCTTAGACCAATGGTTGAATTGAACAAGGTTAGAATAGCAAATGCAGATTGGGCAAAAAAGAAATATGGATTTAGTGCAGATAAAATTGACGTAAGATTAAATTTGATTTCTTTGTTCAGGGATAGACCGACTGTTCAAAATGTCAGGATTTATAACGCAGAGTTGAATATAGAAAAAAATGCAGATGGGCAATATTCTGTTGCAGCGCAGGTGCCAGGGGGCGAAGACGGCACAATTGAAAAGTATCCGTTCAAGGATTTGGGACTTGGCGGTGTTGAGGTTGATAATTTTAAAGCAGATATTAATGGTGAACGCTATGTGTTGAGTGGCTTTAACATCAGATTGACACCAAGACGCGAAGGACGAGAATATGCAGGGTGGATAAAAACAGGAAATGATGTTTTCCCTTTTATTATTGCGCTGAGGGAATATAACGCGGAACGTAAGGTTTATCCTGTGCAGGTGGCGTTGTCAACTGGTGGCGAGGCCTTGATTGCTAATGTCGCGCTTGAGGGAAAAAGTAAAGCGCCAATTGATTTCATTGTCAAAGGGGATGTTCCTGATGTGGCGGCGTTTGGACGTATATTTGGATGGAATTTGCATGGTGTGCCAAAGATGAAGGTAAATATCGCGGGGGGATTTGACAGAAATAAAATAACTTTGCGACGTTCTTCTGTGGCTATTAATGGGGTGGATTTTACAATATCGGGCAGTTATGATTGGTCGAAAAAAAATTCAATGACGGTGTTGGATGTTCATGCGGATAGGGTGGCGTTGGACGAACTGTTCCCGGGGCTGTATGGGGGCGTGTGGGTGCGACCTGATAGAAAATTAAATGTTTTTAAAGACGTTCCTTTGTTTGGAAAGGATTTGCTGGGTAAAAATTTAGATTTAAAGGTCAGTTGTGATGATTTTATCATATATCGAGATTTTAAAATCGCAGATTTGGATTTGAATCTAAAATTGAAAGATAATCATGCGCGTGTCGATATAGAGGCGGCACCAGCAGGTGGGGAATTGGAAATTGGGGCAAATGCTGATATAGATGCAGATGGTGTGATATGGACGCAAGTTGCCGCAAAAGGAGAAAAGATTTATGTAGGCGAAATATTAAAGCAAATTCATAAAAATGATTTCTTGTCGGATTTGCCAATGAATATGGAACTGTATGTGTTGGCGCATGGACAGAATTTGTCGCAGATTATGCAAACCTTAACAGGGCCAGTGCGTATTTATTCTGATGCGCCGGGGTATGCGCATTCTGCGTTGGTGTCGTATATGTATGGAACAGATTTCTTGACGTCGTTGCGACACAGTATTCAGGATTTGTTTAGTTCTGAAAAAAAGTACAACCAGATAAAAATTTCTTGTATGGCGGTGAATGCTATGCTGCGTGATGGGCGTATAGAAACACAAAATGGTGTTGCAGTAGAAACTAATGCGATTAATATCAGATTGGCAGGAAGTTTGGATTTGGGTAAAGAAGAAATGAAGTTGGCTTTGACGACGGTGCCGGTACGTGGACTGAAATTGTCGCTGACGGGAAATGTGGTTAATTCAATTTCATTAAGTGGAAGTTTGGCGGAGCCTGATATCAAAATCAGTGGTGCCGCGGTTGCAGGGAAGGTGGCGTCTGCGACAGGAATTGGGTTGTTGTTGGCACCATTTACAGGTGGAATCGGCTTGGTCGCCGGGGCGGGTTTGGGATTGGTTGCCGGGGATTTGTTGGAAAACTGGTTGGCGGATGACCATCCGTGTGAAACAGCGTTGCAACGTGGGGTGTCGTTATTTAATGATGACCCAGAATGGATGAGGGCATCAATTGATGATTTGGTGCAAAGCGTTTTAGAAAACTAATAAAAAAAGGAAGGAAAAATGTTTAATTGGATTGGATTGATTCAGGTCGTTATTATCGCGGTGATGATGTGGGTGTTTTACAGAAGTTTTATTCAAAACACACAGTCTGAAAAGTTGGTGCGGGGGTTGCTGGGGCTGGCAGGATTGTGGGTGCTGAGTTTTGTGCTGTCGTGGGCGCGATTGAATTTGCTGGCCGGGTTTTTGCATTGGACGGCTTTGTTCTTGTCATTGAGTCTGATTGTTGTGTTTCAGCCAGAATTGCGTAAGTTTATGGCGTTGATGGGAAATATAGAAGGATGGCGCAGAATGCTGAAACGTGGCGTTGTCGAAAAAAAAGATACCAAGGATTTAGATGCGATTGTTAGTGCCGTTGAATATATGTCGTCTAAGCATACGGGGGCGTTGATTGTGTTCCCAAGTATGCTGGATGAAAGTGCAATTGATAAAAAAGGGGTGGCGATAGATGCAAAAATTAGCAGTGAATTGTTACTGACTATATTTTTTAATAAAACACCATTGCATGACGGGGCGGTAATTGTTGAAAATAATCGAATTGCGTATGCAGGGGCTATATTACCATTGTCGCAGAATAATTTAAATTGGAAGTACGGAACACGACATAGGGCGGCGTTGGGGCTGAGTGAAGTGTCAAAGGCAGCGGTTTTGGTCGTTTCTGAAGAAAGTGGCGATATATCAATTGCCGAGAAAGGTAAAATTACAAAATATGATGACATTAAAAAATTGCGCGCCAAGTTAGATAAAATTATGGCGAAATAACAATCGTTCCCCACCAGGTGTGGGGATTTTTTTAGTGGGGTGTGCTTTTGGTCTTGCACCGAATCGGGGTTTTTTGCTAAAGTTATCTCAAAAGAGTGTAGGAAACACATATATTTGATAAAGGAAACAGGAGTTAACTAATGGAATTTTCAGTGTTTCGTCAGGTATTGATACGTGCGCTGGGGCATATGCAGTCCATCGTGGAAAAGCGTGCGACATTGCCGATTTTGATGAATGTTAAGTTAGAAGTCGCAGATGATTTGGTGTTGTCTGCAACAAATGTCGATTTGGAATTGGTCGAACATGTGGCGGCTGATATTACTTTGGGCGGAAAGATTACAGTGCCTGTGCAGATGTTGTACGATATCGTGCGTAAGTTGCCAGATGATGCAGAAATTTCTTTCAAACAGTCAGGTGACCAGTTGGTTGTGTCCAGTGGGCGTGCGGTATTTCGTTTGCCAACACTGCCGGCGGAAAATTTCCCGGCAATGGCGGGCAGTAATTTGACCACTAAATTCCAGATGACAACAGGGGATTTGGCACACCTGATTAATCAAACTAAGTTTGCAATTCCAACAGACGATGTTCGTTATCACTTGGGCGGGATTTATTTCCATATATCAGATGAAGGCGATGAAAAGAAATTGACCGCTGTTGCAACTGATGCGCAACGTATGGCGTTGTGTGCAATGCCAGCCCCAGCAGGCAGTGCAGAAATGCCAGCGGTGATTTTGCCGCGTCGTGTGATTGGTGAATTGTCCAAGTTGTTGGAAGATGCTAATGTTGATGATGTTATGGTCGAATTGTCTGATACCAAGGCGCGCTTTACTGTTGGTGCGGCAACTTTGACCAGCAAGTTGGTTGATGCGCAATATCCAAACTATCGCGTTGTTATTCCAAAGGGTAATGACAAAATTGCAATCTTGGACAGAAAGCAGTTTATCAATGCGGTTGACTTGGTGTCTGTTGCCAGTGTTGATAAAACAAAATCTGTTCAATTGACTTTCAGTATGAACAAGTTGGTTATCAATGCGTCAAGTCCAGATGCAGGTACTGCGACCCAAGAATTGGATATCGAATACAATGGTGACAGTTCGTTCACAGTTGTCTTTAATGTAAAGTTCTTGTTGGATGTCGCCGGTCAGGTTGAAGGCGAAAAGTTCCAGATGGAAATGCAGGACCCATTAGCACCAACGAAAATCAATTCTGTTGATAAGGATACGGATGCGTTGTATGTGTTGATGCCAATGCGCATGTAAAAAAACAAAAAATTAAATATAATAGTTCGTCTACGAATGAACCCGAAACCTCATGTAACTTCTGTACACTACGGTTTCGGGTTCGTGCGTATCTAAATTATTCTGTTTAAATTTTTTTTCCTGGGGCTGGTTATATAAAAGTGGCTTAATAAATTGCAATCGGATTTTTTTGTGTTAGAATTTGCCCAACAAAATAAGAGGTTTTTTATGACATTGGAAAATTTGGCACCAGGAAAAATGCCACCAAAAAAGATGAATGCTATTATAGAAATTCCAGAAAATGGGCATGTGAAGTATGAAATCGACAAGGAAACAGGATTGCTGAAGGTTGATAGAATTTTGCATGCGCCGATGGCTTATCCTGCGAACTATGGTTATTTTCCGGGTACTTTGGGTGATGATGGTGACCCGCTGGATTGTGTGGTTGTTTGTAATGCGCCGCTGCGTCCGGGTGTGCTGATTGAAGTGCGTCCAATCGGGGCGTTGTTGATGGAAGACCAGGCGGGCGGTGATGAAAAAATTATCTGTGTGCCACGTGATAAAATTGACCCGTATTATGAAAAAATCGAATTTATCGAACAGTTGCCTGAAATTCTGAAGTCTAAGATTGAATACTTTTTCTTGCACTATAAAGATTTGCAGGAAAATGTTTGGTCAAAGGTGACCGGGTGGGCGGACCGTGCAACCGCAGATAGGCTGATTATGGAAAGTATTGACCGTTATTGGGCAAAAAAACGCGAATTGCAATAAAGACTTGCGGCGAGTGCGTGATATTTTTATAATCGAAAACAGTTAATTAAAAGAGGTATTTATTATGGCATCTTATATTGCAAATGATATGCGTGTGGGTTGGGTTATTTCACACAATGGAAAACGTTATTCGGTAACATCTATTACCAAGGTAAAGCCTGGTAAGGGTGGCGCGTTCGTTCAGGCGGATTTGCGTGATATTGATTCTGGGAACAAGGGTGGTGACCGCTGGCGTGCGGAAGACAAAGTTGAAAAATTGATGGTCGAAGATTTTGATTGTCAATATCTGTATGCCGATGGTACAGATGCGTTCTTTATGAATTTGTCTGATTATGAACAGTTTACTATGCCTGTTGAATCATTGGGTGAATCAATGAAATTCTTGGCGCCAGAAATGGTTGTTAAGGCGAACTTTGTTGAAGGTCAACCTGTGTCAATTTCTTTGCCAAAAACAGTAATTGCCACCGTCGAAGAAACAGAACCGGCATTAAAAGGTCAGACAGTGTCCAGCAGTGGTGGTAAACCTGCTATCTTAGATAACGGTGTTCGTGTTCAGGTGCCACTGTTTATTGAACAGGGTGAAAAGATTGTTGTAAATACTGAAACCTTGGAATACGTCGAACGGGCAAAATAAAATCTAATGGCGTATCTATGAACGGTGCCGTCCCCTTATGTAGCGGTATGTACACTACGGGGACGGCACTGTTCATATCTATACCATTATCTTTTATTTTTAATAAATTATAACAATTCATCTAAAAATAAATCGGGCATCTTATGTAGCGTTTGTACACTACTATGCCCGATTTGCTTTTATCTAAATCATTCTAATTTATTTTGTTTTCAGAACCCATAATGTCGCGGATTTCATCAAGGCAGATTTGGGTCATGGTTGTTCGTGCCAATGATAAAAATTCCCGTGGATTAAAGTTTGCAGGGTTTTCGGCAAGTGACTTGCGGACCGCGGCGGTAAAGCCAAGTCTAAGGTCGCTGTCAACGTTAATTTTGCATACGTTCATTTTTGTTGCGCGGCGCAGTTGTGTGACGTCGATACCGCGAGCGCCAGATAATTTCCCGCCAAAGTCATTGATTGTTGTTATCAGTTTCTGTGGAACGTTCGATGCGCCGTGTAATACCAGTGGAAAGCCGGGCAGGCGTGTTGCAACATCTGCCAGGATGTCAAAGCGCAATTCTTCGTCTTCGCGTTTGCGTTTGTAGGCACCGTGGCTGGTGCCGATGGCGATTGCCAAGGAATCTATGCCGGTGGCGTTTACAAATTTTTCAACGTCTGATGGGTTGGTGTAACTGGATTGGGTGCCAAAGGTGTTTTCGTCTTCGATGCCAGCCAGTGTGCCAAGTTCGGCTTCGACGGTGACGTTGTGTGCGTGGGCAAATTCGGTGACGCGTTTTGTTAATTCTGTGTTTTCGTTGAAGGGGAGTTTGCTGGCGTCTATCATGACAGATGAAAAGCCAAGTTCGATTGCGCGTTTGCATGATTCAAAACTGGCGCCGTGGTCCAAGTGCAGGGCGATTTGGTCGCGTTCGGAAATTTTGGCACCGCGTATCATTTCAATTAACATGTCGCCACCCATGTATTTTATGGCGGATTCTGATGCAGCAAGAATTACAGGACTGTGTGCCATGCGGGCGGCATCAAGAATGGCAGATAAAGTTTCCATGTTATAGAAATTAAACGCCGGTACCGCATAGTTGCGGGCAATGGCATCTTGGAACATGTTGCGTGTGTTTGTCAGACCTAAATCAGAATATTTCATGTTGTCTTTCCTTGGGTTAATATCGATAAAATTATAGCATATTTTACGGGTAGGTCTATTTTTTTGTGTTTCTGTCTTGACAATGGGGGGATTTGTGTAACAATCAGATTAAGTTGGGGGCGCGACAGAGAAGATAGAATAATAAAGGGCAAAAACATGAAGAAAACTTTGTTTGCGCTGGTCGGGCTGATTGTGTTGGCTGGTTGTTCATACGATTATTACAAGGGCGGTGTGCGCTATACCCAAGATGGTGAAGATTGCATCTTTTATTCGGCGGAACGTGGTCGGCGTTATTCCGATGATATTCGTTCATTAGATGCGGATAAAAAGATAGTGTATCGTAACACAAGTTGCCGTGATTTGTATGTTCGTGATAATATGGGGGTGCCGGCGCGTACAGAACGTGCGGTTTTGACGCCTGTTGTGAAAAAAGAATGCACGGATTGCAAAAAAACATGCACAAAGAAAAAATATGTGTTTGTGAAATAAGTTTGTTCCCGCCAGTTTTTGGCGGGATTTTTTTGTTATATTATTTGAATTCTTGTGCGGTTTGTGATAGAATGGTCTAAAAGGTAAAGGAGTTTTGTATGAAAAAACTGATGAAAAAATTCAATTTTGCATTGATTGGGGTAATGGCGACTGTTGCGCCGGCAATGGCGGCGGGAAATCAGCCTGACCTTAATAAGGCGATTTGTGAATTGGCAAAGCAGTTTGGCGGCGTTTTTAGTACTTTGCGTACGTTGGCATTTATCGGTGCGGCATTTACTATTGCCGGTTGGGCGTGGGGATATATCTCTAAGGGAGAGGTGAAGTTTGATGATATTCAGAAGAAGGGTATTGGTATGTTGGTTGGGTTCTTCTTGCTGTTTGGTGTGGGGATGATTGTGACCGCGTTTATGTCGATGGCAGGGGAAGGCGGTTCGCTTGGATGTGATTTGAACGATGTGTTTTAATAAATAAAATGGGGCAAAGCCCCATTTTATTTATCTAATTTTTTTATTTGCGTATTCGTATATAAAGTTGCGTTCTTGGATGGCGCGTTGGGATTGTATGGCTTGGACCGGTGTTGTGAAGATGTCGGATTCCGGGGTAAGGTTTGCAGAACGTATAAGTGCAATGCGTGCGGCGCGAAGTTCATTGGTGGCGATTGATAAAAATGTGCTTAGGTTCTTTTGGGGTTGTCGATTAAATTTGTTGATTGCGTTCTGCAGGCCGGTTGCGCGTGCGTGCAGGGATGCCGCACCCATGTAGTTGCTGATGGGGTCGTCATTGCGGATGGGTAGGTTGTGTATTTCCTTTAAATCTGTTGTTTTAATGTCGCCAAAAAAGATTTGGTTCATTTCATTGCTGACCTTGCGAAAGTCGCCACGGTGTTTATAGATTATGCCGGCAATAATTTTTTCAAGGTTTGCAATCAGGGGGCGATAGATTAAACGCTGGAATTGATATGTTTGGGTGTGCAGGTTCTGGAACGTTGGTGCTGCATTGTTTGCAGGGGATGTAAAATACAGTTGGGTAAATGTTAATTCTGGAAAATGGCGCACCATGCACCAGCATCCATAGCGTGAAAGTTTAAGGTCTTTGGCGTTGTGTTTAAGTTCATAGTCCAGTTTGTAAGAATGTTCAAACTTGACGATGTGTTGTTTGTAAAAATCAAATGTGGGTTGCGTTAATGCGGGATAGGCGCGCTTGGATTTTGTGGGGGCGGGCATAACAAGATTTTGCCATGCGTTTGCGTCCATGTTGGGGATAAGTGGAAAATATGCCGCGCCAAATAAATTATATAAATCTGAATAAAGCCAGTATTCGTTGTTGGCAATCTTGTCTTCTTGGGTTAGTTCGGGAAACAGTGAAAGATTGTGTCCGGGGTTGACGATATGTCTGGTTTTGTTTAATTCAGAAAAGATGGTTGAATTGGTTGGGGTTGGGTGTGGCATGGCAAATCCTGGGTGGGGTTATTTTTTGTCTTCGATGTTTGCCAGGGAATACAAAACAGACGATATTAATGATTGATAAGGGACATGTTGGGTGTCCGCCAGTTCTTTTATCTTGTCAAGAATCGGGCGTGGAATGCGCATGTTTATAACACAGTCTGATTTATTAAACGCCTTGTAGGCGGCATATTCTTTTAGCAAAGATTCCATGTTCATAATGAACAATTGTTGCATAACGTTTGGCATGGACGAACCTCTATACATGCCGCAATACTGCGGTCTTTACAAGGCACTATACCATTGTAAATACAATTGTCAATACAAATATATTTACGTTTGTAATCACCGTTGTGATGGCGGGTGTGTTGTTGGTTGTGTGGCAGGGTAAAAATTTGCGTTGGACAGATTAAGATTTGATTTTTATCTTTTGTGTATATAAAATTGGTGTATCGTAATCTTTATGGAAAGGGGATTTTAATGCTGAAAAAAATATTGGGTGTGGTGCTGTGTTGTGCGCTGGTCTGTGTGGGGGCGCGCGCAGAATTAAAAGTTGATATCGTCGCAGGCGCAGCAGAGCCTGTGCCAATTGCAGTGCAGAAATTTGAAGTCGCCGATGGTGTGCGTGCCAAGGATGCGCAAATGATGCGCGAGGTTGTGGAAAATGATTTGAAAAGTACAGGGCTGTTCCGTATTGTTAATCATGATGCGTTCCCAGAATATGTTAAAATGCATGCGTTGCCAAATTTTAAATCGTGGGCTGCCATTAAAACACAGGTCTTGGTTCAGGCAAAGGTGTATGCGGAATCTGATAACAGATACAAATTGGAATTCTTTGTTTGGGATATTAATGGACGTGAACAGATAGAAGCCCAATCCTTGGTCGCCAGTCGTAAATCTGCGCGTCGGTTGGCGCATATTATGGCAGATGCTATCTATGAAAGACTTACCGGGGAAATTGGATATTTTGATACACAGATTGTCTTTATTGCAGAGACTGGTCCGGTGCATAACAGGACTAAGCGGTTGGCAATTATGGACCAGGACGGATATGGAATGAGGTATTTGTCTGATAAAAATACTT
Source organism: Candidatus Enterousia sp. (assembly GCA_045133095.1). Classification (GTDB taxonomy): domain Bacteria; phylum Pseudomonadota; class Alphaproteobacteria; order Rs-D84; family Rs-D84; genus Enterousia. The sequence continues at coordinate 10,347 of JBGUTP010000015.1, read as the reverse complement.
TTGTTATGTCGCCCCATTTTTCGCCAAATATGCAATCGATTGTGTTCTTGTCTTATTATAATGATGACCCAATGGTGTGGAGTTTGGATTTAGATACAGGGGAACAACGCAGATTGGGAATGTTTGGTGGAATGAACTTTTCGCCACGGTTTTCCCCAGATGGAACAAGAGTGGCACTTTCGTTGGTTAAAAAAGGTATTACCCATATCTATGAATTTAATGTTTTAACCAAGGAATTAAGACAGTTGACGTTTGGTAATTCGCTGAATACCAGTCCGTCGTATTCGCCAGATGGAAAAAAGATGGCGTTCAATTCAGACCGTTCTGGGCGTCAGCAAATTCATGTCTTGGATTTGGAAACCGGTGAAATTGAACGTCTGACATACGGTAATGGGCGTTATGCGACACCATCGTGGTCGCCTGATGGGCAGTTTATTGCCTTTACAAAGATGGCAGATGATACGTTCTATGTCGGAATTATGGATCCACGTGGCAGAAATGAAAAAATTTTGGCTGGTGGCTGGTTTATGGAGGCTCCGTCGTGGGCGCCAGGTTCACGTCGTATCGTTTATTATGAAACAGAAAAACACGAAGATGGTATTGAGCGTATCAGTCATATTCGCAGCGTAGATATTACAGGGCAAAATATTTATGATATAGAACTGCCTGAAGGTGTAAATGGCGTTGAGCCAACGTGGTCGCCAAAGTTGCCATAAATATACCGCCCGTTGGGCGGTATTTTGTGATTGGTGGAGGAATATATGAAATTGTTCGTGACGTTAGTTGGGATTTTTATGTCGGTGGCATCTTATGCGGTGCCTGCGCGGGTTGATTATATTTTTGATGGTGATACGTTTTCGGCACAGGTAATGCTGGAAAAGGATGTGGAAATTACGGTGCGGGTGCGCTTGATAAATATTGATACACCGGAAATGAATGCAAAGTGCAAGGCGGAAAAGGTGATGGCACAGTCTGCCAAGGATTTATTGAAGACCATATTGCCGCGTGGTACCGTGGTTGATTTGCAAAATATCAAAGATGATAAATATTTGGGGCGTATAAATGCGAATGTAATCTTGCCAAATGGTCGTGATGCTGGTCTTGTTATGGTGGATTCGGGATTGGCGCGCCCATATAGTGGTGGTAAAAGGCAAGGTTGGTGTAAATAAAAAAACGCCATACGGCGTTTTTTATTGTTTTTTTGTGTTTATGCACTGTGGCGGTTGATGGCTTCGCTGATTTCGTCCAGTGATGCGTTACATGGCAATTGTGGTTCAAACCATACGTTTGCCATGCCAGGGTGCGTGCGACCGTGCTTTGGCCAATATAAGCCAGCGTCTGTGCCAACCGGCAGAATGGGAAGTTTAAGCGTGTGTGCCAGCAGTAATAAACCGCGTTTCAAAGGAATTTTTTGCCCCGGTTTGGCGCGTGTGCCTTCGGGGAATATGACCAATGTGCCACCGTTTAAAACGCGTTTTTCCACGTCTTCTGCAAGTTTTTTCATATTGGTCTTGCCACGGGCACGATTTACCCCCAGCATGCCGCAACGCCAAAATGCCCAACCGTAAATCGGAATCCATAATAATTCGCGCTTTAAAATAAAGAATGTGTTGGGGACGACCTTGGATATGACGGCGATTTCCAAAATTGACATGTGTTTGGCGGCGATAATAGCCTTGCCGTCCAGGCGTTTGTTGCCGTCGGGCATCAGGGGAATACCGTCTTCTTCGGATTTGGGATAGTGGACGGTGTATTTAATGCTGCCAATCCAGCGTGCTAATAACAGTACGCCCGCAGCATCGGCAAAGACCAGACGGCGAGATAAGCCACTGGATACCAAGCCCAGCAACAGAAGTGGTGACCACAGCGTAAAGTAAATAGCCAAGACGACTTTGAATGCGATTGTTCTTAACATTATGTTTTCCTTTTTTAACTTTCTTTGATACCGAACATTGTGACAATGTATTTTATATATTCTGTTGCCCATCTTTCAAGTCTTTTTCCAGGGGGCATGCCAGATAGAATTGCAGGGCAGGCGACAACTTCTGTTTCTGGTAATTCGCTTTTGATAAGATACCTGGCGCGGTTCATGTGGTCTTCGGTTGTGATTACAACCAAGCGGTCCAAGGCGCGACGTGTCGCAATATCTTTGATAGCAAGGGCGTTTTGATAGGTGGATTTGGATTCTGATTCTATTATCGCAGGGCGTGAAACGTCAATTTTACCCTGGGCGCCAGCACCTATTATATAAAGGTCCGCGTTCGGAAATTCGCGCATTTTGCGCATCGCAAATGGAATGCGGCGTTCGTCGCCGGTCAGGACAAAGATGCTGTCGTTAGGGAGGATGGTGTCACAGCGGGTCGGGGCAAGCGATTTGAAAATCATGCCACCAAGAATAAAGCAGCTGAATATCAAAAATGATGGAGTAAGAAGGTGTTTTATCATCAGCTGTTTTTTAAAATCTTGAGTGTTGTGCGGCGAGTAATGTAAATTGCAAATATTACAATGGCAATCGGTAAAAGGAACAAGGTCAGCCAGCCAGTGCCGGACAAACCAAGCATGGCCATCAGACCAATGCGTGCGGAATGCGCCGCAGATATAATCAGCAGCAGGACAGGAGCGGCACAGATAAAGCCTATGCCGGCAGCCATCAGGCTTATCTTGCCGACGATGATTTGCATTTGGCGGGCGATAAATCCGTCAGATGCGCCGATTTGGTTTAAGATTTCAAGTTCGCGCCGGTGCAACATTGCGGTGTTTCGGGCGATATATGATATACAAATGCCAATCGTACCCAGTGTCAGCGCAAGTATTAGCGATGCCATTATTATCATCTGCCAGCCGGCACTGGTGGATGATTTCAGTGCGGATGCGTGGGTCAAAAAGCGCGCGTTTTTCGATATTTGGTCGCCGACAGTTTCAAGGTCTGATTTGGTCTTAAAGCGGATTTCCCACATTTTTGGCAGGTAATTTTTCAATACACCGCCCCCAGAAATCCATGGTGATAAAAGTTCTTGCATTTGGGTGGTGCTGATTTCCGAAAGGGATTCTATTTTGTCCAGGTTTGAATTGATGATTTTTTTGGTGGTGTCCAATTTGGACTGGTCCATTACCTGGACGGTGGCAAATAAATCCCACTGGGCATTCCAGCGTAAAACGCCAGTGCCGACAGACAGGGCAACGCCAAGTGCAAGTACCGATAGAAAAGTCAGTAATGACATTATGGCTGTCATGAATACAGATTGTTCACGAATTAATGAAAATACAGTTTGTTTCTTTATCATTTTCCGTTTCCAATGTCGTCAAATTGTTTAGAGAGTTCGGCAAAATAACTTTGTGTTTTTGGTGCCTTGGGATTTTTGGTCGCGTCCGAATCGTTTTTTGGTTTTGTTTGTGTGGGCTGACCAGTAAATGTGACACGGTGGTTTTCAACGTGAATTACAGGGAATTTATAGGTTTCCATTAACTTTTTGCTGTGCGTGGCAAGAATTATTGTTGTGCCGAACATTTTGTTCATTTGAATGAACAATTCCATCAGGCGGGATGCGTTTTCGTCGTCGAGATTACCAGTAGGTTCGTCCGCCAGTAGGATAGATGGCTGAACAATAATGGCGCGTGCAACAGATACGCGTTGTTGTTGACCACCAGAAAGAGATTTTGGGTTTGAATCGGCGTATTTGCCAAGTCCAACCCAATCAAGTACCTTGGCGACAAGTTTTTTTATCTTAGCCTCTGATACGCCGCGAACGCGCAGGGGCAAGGCGACATTGTCAAACACCGACAGGTGAGATAGCAGTGAGTATTCCTGGAATACTATTGCCATTTTTTGTCTAATTGCAGTTATTTCGTCGCGTGTCATGCCGTTTGTAACGCGTCCGAATAATTTGATTTGGCCACGCTTAGGCTGATGCAACTGATAAATTAAGCGCAACAGTGTGGTTTTGCCCGCGCCAGATGCGCCAGATAAAAAGTAGAATGAGCCACCGCTGATGTTAAAAGAAACGTCAGTTAATATTTCAGGTGTTCCGTCGTATTGTGCGGCAACATTCGCAAATGATATAGATGTCTTTTCTTCCATGTTTTGGAATATAATAAAAAAATGTTTTATCGTCAAATAAAAATCCCCCATTCAGGGGGAGTTTTTTTATTTGCGAACAACCGTTGTGGTATTTCGGTTCTTGGCCCAAACCTCTTCGCCTGTGCCAGGATAGATTGGGTTTTCTTTACCATATGAAATGGTTTTAATGCGTTCTGGTTCGATGCCTTCGTAAATCATAACGTGGGCAGCGTTGCCGGCACGTAATGCGCCCAATGCCAGGTTGTAATCGGTTGAACCGCGTTCGTCACAACGCCCCTGAAGCGTGATGTTGATGTCAGGGTGTTTTTTCATATATAAAGCCTGACCCTGAAGGTTTTTGCGGGCGTCTGATGAAATCTCTGCCGAATCGAAAGCAAAGAAAGCCTGTTGACCTTCGAGTTCTTTTGGGGCGCGTGCGCATGCGGCAACAGCCAGGACTAGTAATAAAGAAAGAGTTTTTTTCATGTATGTTCCTTTCGTGTAAATGTGAATTTATTTCTTATGTCTGAAATTTAGCAAATTTTATAAAAAGTTGTCAATATCAGATTTTATGTTTTGGAAAGTTAGTAAATTTATGATATACTGTAGGAAAAATTGGAGGGTGTTTATCATGAAAAAAATTATTTCTTTGGCGGTATTAGCCGCAGTTGGTGTAAGTGCTGCAGATGCGGCGCCAAGTCATATCGCGCGTAACAGAGATGGAAGTTACAATGTTACATACGATTATAATGACAAAGCAAAGAATGGATGGTATGTCGGTGGACGTGCAGGGTTAAGCCTGATGAGTTGGGAAAATGATTATTCGACAAATGCGCCAAATGCTGCGGATTTAAAGGATGATTCTTTTAGTGAAGTGGTTTTTGGTGGTGGTGCCTTTGTTGGTCATACGTTCAAATATTTCTGGCGTGCAGAATTGGAAGCGGGCTTGATTGGGCAGTATGAAGAAGAAACATTGAATACAACATTCAAACTGACAATCCCGTATTTGGTGGCGAATGGTTACTATGATTTTGCAAATGGCATGTATGTCGGTGCGGGACTTGGGTTGGCGTTGCCAAAGGCGGAATTGAGTGGTAGTCACTTTACCGGTGGTGACAGCAGTGAAAGAAAAGTGTCGCCTATGGTTGGGCTGATGGTTGGTTATTCGCATAAGTTGGATTACAATTTGGTGTTGGATGTGCGTTATCGCCTGGCGGGTGTTTGGGGACCTGATCATGAACGTCAGTTCGTCTATGATGGAGATTTGTCGGTTTATGACATCAAAAGTGAAGTTGGTCTGATTTTGGATAATTCAGTATCGGTTGGGTTACGGTATGAATTCTAAAATTTAGGAAAATGCAGAAAAAGGTATTGACCCCGATTCGCGATTTGTGATAATATTAAAATCAGTAGAGAGAAGCCTATGAAATACGATTTAAAAATATCAACATTATCCATTGTAAGTGTACTTTGTGCCGCCATGACAATGCCTGCGTTTGCGGCATCGTCGGTTCGGTCGTTGGGCGGCGTTGGCACATATTCAAGTGCGTCAAGCGCGGCAAATGCAAAATCGGGGTCTGGGGATGCGACGACCAGTATGCGCAGCGGTTCGATGCGTGTTAATTCGTCTGGTGATAAAGGTGCGGCGGCAACGGCTGGGCGTGTTGGGTCAAGTCGTGCGGCGACAACGCCGCGTTTGTCTATTGGTAAATATTTGGCGGGGTCCAGTGCGATAAGTGGTGGGTCGTCGAATAAAGTAGAAAGCGGTGTGGCATCGGGTAGTTCAGTCAAGAGTCTGAGCAAGCGTGTTGATAAATTGGAAGATTTGGTCGGCGGTATCGATGTTAAGCAGTTGAAAGATGATATTGCAGAATTGACTGGTCGTGAAGAAGTTAGTGTGGATTATCAAAACGGTGTTTTGACAATCAAACAGGGTGAAGACGTGGTTGTGTCTGAAGAGTTCGCGACAGTTGAGGGTATGGAAGAGGCTGTAAATGATGCGATTGCAAAAATAAAGATTCCAACCTTGTTGTCGGAATTGGAAAATGATGTGGGCTTTATTACGGCGAAAGATATTCCGGAAATTCCATCGTTTGAAGGTTTTGTGGATGAACAAGATTTGCAGGCGGTAAAGGATGCGTTGCAGACGGCGATTAATGAAAAACAGGATGCAGGCAGTTATGCAGAAAAGTCTGCGTTGGAAAGTTTAGCAGCCAAGGTTGCACAATTGGAACAGGGGGCGGGAACGTCGTCTGATGTTGCGGAATTGCAAGCCAGGGTTGAAGAGATTGCGTTGGATTATGCGTCTAAGGATGAGTTGAGTGATGCGGAAAAAAGATTGCAGGCAGCGATTGCGGCGATTGATTTGTCGCCATATGCCAAGGTGGCAGATGTAAATGCGGCGTTGGATGCGCTTGAGACAAGTTTGCAAAGTGCAATCAAGGCGGGTGATGATGCGGCGGCGACAGAGTTGGCGGCGTTAAAAAAGCAAGTTGAAGGTATGTCTGCGGGTGGCGATGTTTCAGGGTTGGAAGCGCGTATTGCGGCAATTGAAAATGCGCCGTATGCGTCAGAAGCCTATGTTGACACGGCGGTTCAAGGTGTAAAGGGGTTGTTGTCAGATTATGCCACGACAGCAAATGTTGAAGCCGAGTTGGCAAAAAAGGCTAATCAAGATGTGGTGGATGCGATAACGGCTTCGTTGAGTGGTTTGGAACAAGATGTTGCGACTAATTTGGAATATATAACGTCTAATTCAGATGCCATCAAGGAAGTTAATGATAAGTTCGATGGTTTGGCGACTGTTGCGAAGACAGGTAAATTTGGTGATTTGATTGATGCGCCGGATATGAACGTGTATGTGACAAATACAACGTTGGAACAGAATTACGTAACAAATGAAGCGTTGGAAGAAAAAAACTATCTGACAGAGGATGTGGCAAAAAATACCTATGTGACCGATGAAGAAGCGGCGAATACTTTTGTGACGCAGGAAAATGTTAATAGTTTTGTAAAGATTGAACCAGGTTCCATAACAGCCGTTGAGTTGGCGGATGGTTCGGTGACGGTTAATAAGTTAGCCAGCGGTTCGGTGTCGGCAGATAAGATTGATACCGGTACGGGTAATGCAGGTGAAATGGTTATGCTGATGTCTAATGGAGACGGAACATCGGAGTGGGTGTCTGTTGGTGTGGCAGAGGATTATGAATAACGGTTGCAATAAACTGTACAAAAGGAAAGGGAAGAAGTTATGAAAGTAAAAAATATCGTATTTTCTGGATTTGCAGCAGTTATTTTAGCAAATGTCTGTGGAAATGCAATGGCGGCATCTGTTACTTTTACAAGTAAAGCCTATGTTGACGAGGGGTTAGCGACAAAGGCCGATGTTAATGCATTAGCAGAATATACCAAGACGGTTGATTTGGCGGATGTTGCGACCACTGGTTCGTATGATGATTTGAAGAATAAGCCGACGTTTCCGTCGTTTGATGGTTTTGTTTCACAGCAGCAGTTGGAACAAGTTCAGGCGGCGTTAGAAGCGGCGATTGCAGACAAGCAAGACAAGGGCGAATATCTGGAAGCCAAAGATTTAACAGCGTTGAATGAGGCAATTACAGCATTGCAGTCGGGCAAAGCGGATGCGCAAACTGTTACAGATTTGCAAAATGCAATTGCATCGTTGGGTAATACTTATGCAACGAAAGCGGATATGACGGCGGCGGATGAGGCTTTGCAGGAGGCAATTGAAAAGATTAATTTGGCGGATTATGTCAAGGCGGTAGATGTTTATACCAAGAATGAAGCAGATGCGAAGTTCTTAATCATGCGTGATGCGAATGCATTGGGTGCAAATCTGCAGTGGGATGAAGATGGTAAGTTGAACACCAAAGGCATAGCGACAGCAGATGGTTTGAAGGAATTGGAAGATAAGGTTGCGGATGCTGTGACACAGACGGAATTGGATGCCATCGGGTATCAGACGGCGAAAGAAGTTGAAGATGCAATCACAACAGCGACAGCAGATTTAGCGACTAAGTCAGAACTTAATGCAAAGCAGGATAAATTGACGGCGGGCGATAATATCACGATTGAGAATGGGACGATTTCTGCGACTGTTGATTTGGAAGGCTTGGCGACAAGTCAGGAATTGACGAATTTACAAACAGCATTACAGGCGGCGATTGCAGACAAGCAAGACAAGGGCGATTATCTGGTTGCAAATGATTTGACGGCTTTGAATAATGCGGTTAATGCATTGCAGTCGGGCAAAGCGGATGCGCAAACTGTTACAGATTTGCAAAATGCAATCAATGCGTTGGGTAATACTTATGCAACTGATGAAGAATTGGGTGCGGCGATTGCGGCGGTTGAAGCAAAAATTCCATCCGTTCCAACAAAAGTATCTGAATTAGAAAATGATGCAGGTTATATCACAAATGCGGCGTTGACTGGTTATGCAATGTCAGAAAATGTTTACACCAAGGGTGAAGCAGATACGAAATTCTTAATCATGCGTGATGCGAATGCATTGGGTGCAAATCTGCAGTGGGATGAAGATGGTAAGTTGAATACCAAAGGTATAGCGACAGCAGATGGTTTGAAGGAATTGGAAGATAAGGTTGCGGATGCTGTGACACAGACGGAATTGGATGCCATTGGGTATCTGACGGCAGACAGCGAATTGAATGGTGCAAAGATTATTCCGGCAAGTGTTGCAAAGACGGCTTTGGTAGATGAAGTTCAGACGTCGTTGAGTAAAGCAGATAGTGCTGTGCAGGAAATAGCAACGGGAACGGAAAATGGAACGATTGCTGTTGATGGTGTTGATGTTCCTGTTAAAGGGTTGGGGACAGCAGCGTATTCTTCGGCAGATGCTTATGTTGTAAATCCAGATTTGCCAAAAGATAATGGCGACTATATGTTGATGGTTGAATATAAGGATGGCGTGCATACGTACACCTGGACTAATATTGAAGATTATCATCCATCATCAAATTTGGGTGGGGATTACGAATTGTAATTTTGAATTAGGGTATTGCTTTGGTGTGTAATTCTATAGAGTAGAGAGAAAAAAATGAAAAGAAAAACGTCTTTATTGTTATTGTCTCTGATTTGTGCCATGACAGTTGATGCAGCTTATTCTGCGACTGCTACACAGGCGTGGGTGATGACTAATGTTGGTAATCCCCTTAAAGGAAATGACGATAAGTTGTTTGCTAACCAGGTGTTGTTGCGCGATATGCTGAATGTCAGGGACGCTGAGGGTAATTGGGTGACGTTAGATACCGAAGCCAAGACTGCAATTCAGGCGATTAATGAATTGAAAGCGTTACAAACAACATTGCAGACGGCAATTGAAGGAAAGCAGGATGCAGGCGACTATTTGATTGCAGAGGATTTGACCGATTTGCAAAATGCAATTGCGGATTTGGAATCTGGGATGGTGGATTCAGAAACAATTTCTCAAATTCAAAATGCAATTGATAATCTGGGTAATACGTACGCAACAAAAGCCGATATGACAGCGGCGGATGAGACTTTGTTGGCGAAAATCGAAGCGATTGATGTTCCATCGTTGGATGGTTATGTCAAGGCAGTAGATTTGGCGGATGTTGCGACCACTGGTTCGTATGATGATTTGATTAATAAGCCGACAATCCCATCCGCGGAAGATTTTGTTTCGACACAGAAGTTTGAAGAGGTTCAGACAGCATTAGAAGCGGCAATCGCAAATAGACAGGAAAAGGGTGACTATCTGGTTGCAAATGATTTGACGGCTTTGAATAATGCGGTTAGTGCATTGCAGTCGGGCAAAGCGGATGCGCAAACTGTTACAGATTTGCAAAATGCAATCGATGCGTTGGGTGATAAATATGCAACCGATGAAGAAGTAAGTGCAGCGATTGCAGCGGTTGAGAAAATGATTCCAACTGTTCCAACAAATGTTTCGGCATTTACAAATGACGCAGGCTATCTGGTTTCGGGTGATTTGGCAGATTATGCAAAGTCGGCAAATGTTGCCAACACATATGCAACACAGGCGTATGTTGGTACAATTCCCGCAACGGCAGAGGCAAAGGATATCGTTGGCTATGTTCAGGAAAAGACAGCCGGAATTGCAACTAATGAAAATTTAACTGAATTGACAGGTCGTGTGGCGGCAAATGAAACAGCAATTGCAAAGAAAGCGGATTCTGAAACAGTTGCGACAGATATTGCGGCGGCGTTGAATGATGCCAAAGCGTATGCAGATACCAAGGCGTATGATGATACAGCGTTGGCGGGTCGTG
>JBGUTP010000014.1:0-3286 GCA_045133095.1 Candidatus Enterousia sp. | reverse complement strand
AAAGCTTGTAAAGATAATATCGACCCTAATGACCCAGATGGTTCTTATGACATCTGTCTTACAAGACCGGAATCTATGCTCAATCTCTGTAAGGTGCCTCTTAACGCTTGTGGTATCCAGACTAAGTCGGCAGATGATGCACAACAGTCCGATATCTGGGATTTCGTAGTCGCTAGACTCGCTTCTATGAGAGTCGATGCTTGCACTAATGATGTTAAAAACTGCCTACAAAGCGACGATAGGTGCGGTAAAGACTATGCTAAGTGTATAGGACTGGATACAGACACCATTATGCGGATGTGTCCGTATGATAAATTGATTGGGTGTCAGATGAAATATGGCGATACCGAAATCAAGGGTGATGCGGTCTATGAAGTGGTTGCCAATATGGTCCAAGGCGTTATGCTTAACATAGATAATTCATTCTTAACCAAATGCCAGGCGGCGGCAGACGAAGCCATGATACGCGTTTGTGGCGACACCGCCAACTGCGACACCTTGGCGGTAGATGACGGCATTGGCGCACGCAGTTTGGAATACAAGATTTGCGAATACACTAACAAAGCGGACACTCTTGATATTGACTATGGTAAATGCCGCACAAGTGCATCACAAATCCAGGACAAAGAACTGGGACGCATCGAAGGTTCAACATCGACCGAATTAGGTCCGGTTACAGCGTTTGCCGGTGTCTTGGATGATACTATTTATTGGGAAGCGGTTGAAGTAAATGCGGATGGCGAATTAAGCAGCGTGGATGAATACCTGGAAAAAATTGACGGCAGCGGCATGTCAGAAAAACAAAAAGAACGTGTAGAATCAGAGCTGGCACAATTACAAGCCAGTATAAACAACGCCATTGCCACCATAGAAGCAGATCCAACGGTTCAATTCTGTATGACAGGACGCGAAGTACAAGGCATGAAAATCGGCAAAGGAGACGACACAAAAGCCACACGCATCGGCAATAAAGATGATGCACGTTTTCCAAGTTTAACGAAACAGGCGCGCATGCTGATTGCAAATTCGGCACTGAAAAAAGCCAAGGAAAACTATAATAAAAAGTATGACGAATTAAACGAAAAAATGTTGCAAGATTATGCAAAAATTGGCGAAAGAATGGCAGAGATTCAAGGCAAGAATGCATTAGATGCACGTCGTGAAATTGCGCGCATTGCATGCGTAAGTTTTTCCGAAGCATCCATTTTGCCAAAATCGCCCAACCCGCCCAAAAGCGCGTTTGGTAAAATTATGGCAGGCGTCGCCCTTGTGGGTGCAGCAATAGCGATACCGCTAACCGGTGGCATTTCTACAGTGGCGGCGCCCGGACTTTTGGGAGCATTGGGCGCAACGACGACCGCAGGTGTTGCAACAACCGCCGCCATAGGCGGTGCAGCCGTGGGGATTGCCGGCATTGGATTGCTTGGCAACGCGGGTTCAGGCAAAGCGAATGGCACAGACGGCGGTTTTTCGGATGGCGACCTGGGCGAACGTCAGTTAATTGGTTCTAAACAATTAAATCAGTGGAACTATAAAGAAACAATCACATCAACGTTTGAATGGGATACATTAAAGTGTGAAAAATGCGTCCGCAGTCAACAGTGTTCTAAAACCGGCAATCCATTATTTGGCAGCAAATATTGTAAAAAATGGGCGGACGAAAACAACACCTGTACAACAACGCAATTCTGATAAAAATCCCCCAAAACGGGGGGTGATTTTACATTTTTAATTCGGACGTTGTTGTCTGTGGTTCCATAAATTCCAAACATGCAACACCTTCATATTTTTGCGTAATTGTGACTTTTTTCTTGCTGCCACCTATGCCTAGGACGCCACCACCGCCACCACAACCAGAACCGCCCAAAATCTGAATACCACCATTTCCACAAGATGTGGTCTTGTTTGTTGTGACAATTTCTTTCATTTTTGAACACATGGTTGTTACTGTTGTCAATGTACACATATTGCTGTCTGGCGAATAAACCGCACTCATAACAACTTTTCCAATCATACTGCCCAGGGAATCCGTCATAGTGTATTCAGAATGACCTTCTTGCTGAACCTCGGCAAGGGTCGACAACTTCGCCCCCGGAATTATGTATTTAGTTGAATAGGAATCATCCTCCTGCAATCCAGTAGAACTACTGTTGTTAAAGACATTATCAACAACGCTTGCTTTGTATGCGGTACAAATGGCTTCGCCACTCTCTGTGGTTTTATAACTTGTGCATTTTGGTTCTGTTTGTGACGCCATTGCCGCACATAAAACGCTTTTGACGGCATCGTCTTTCTGTTCCAAGGCTTTGCCTAACAATTCGTTATATTTCTTTTCATAATTTTTATTTGCGCGGTCCAGCCCGGACGAAATAATCGCCAGCACCGATGAATCCAACAGATACGGAAAACGCGCCTCAACAACATTGCTTTTTGTATTGTCACTGGTTCCACGTTGATTTTTTCGTTCAGAAATCTGGCTTAAGTCACGTCCATTTAAACACATGTCAATCTTTGGGTCTTGCGATAAAATGGCAATTTTTTGATTGATTTTGGTCGCCGCCGACTGCAACGCGGACACCACACGAATTGCAGATGGGTCTGTATCAGTCAGATGTTTTTTATAATCATTTATATCAATCTCATATAAACCAAATTTAACATCAGTATCTTCTCTTTTTGTAATTCTATCAACCTGAATATTCCCAAATGATATCAGACCATCGATTACATAATTTCCATTTTCGTCAGAATAACTGATAAGACTTTCTGTTCCAATGGCGTTATCGTCATCAAATGCCGCGCACGATGCGGTATCGCCGCAAATTTCAATCATTTTCTCGTTAACCAGATTCAAACACTGGTCCAACATGGCATTATCAATCCCCAGCCAAATCCCCTGAACTATATCTTCAAAATCGCTCCATTGTGCCTTGTATCCGCCGTCAGTGGTCTTTGATTGGCATCCGACTAACTTTTCCATTGGACACATGTCTTTTAACGCCTGTAAATCCAGTCCTATACACTTAGCATAGTCTTTACCGCACCTATCGTCGCTTTGTAGGCAGTTTTTAACATCATTAGTGCAAGCATCGACTCTCATAGAAGCGAGTCTAGCGACTACGAAATCCCAGATATCGGACTGTTTTGCATCATCTGCCGACTTAGTCTGGATACCACAAGCGTTAAGAGGCACCTTACAGAGATTGAGCATAGATTCCGGTCTTGTAAGACAGATGTCATAAGAACCATCTGGGTCATTAGGGTCGATATTATCTTTACAAGCTTT
>JBGUTP010000013.1:0-1694 GCA_045133095.1 Candidatus Enterousia sp. | reverse complement strand
TGGGTGAAATTGATTTTAAATTTCATGCACATTTTTACAGTCCTTATATTTGATTTATCCTTGGAACTTGTTTGTGTTCCTATCTGTTTTTAATTGTACAAACAAATACAAATAAATACAAACTAAGAATAATAAAAAAGTGCTAATTTGTATAAAATTGTAGGATAAATCACAAATTAGCACTGAAAAAAATTAGAAATTAACAATGAATTAACGTTGCATGTTGTTGTTCTGCCAATTTCCGCGGTTGTTGTATTGATTATTTGGCTGTTGCTGTTGCCAATTGTTCTGTTGGTTCTGTTGATTCCAATTGTTTTGTTGTGGCTGTTGGTTCTGCCAATTATTCTGTTGTGGCTGATTATATCCGCCGGTCTGATTGTTTCCTGACGGCAACATGACAAGATCATTCGCGATTATTTCAGTCACTGTTCTTTCCGCGCCGGTCTGATCAGTGTACTTTCGTGAACGAAGTTTGCCGGAGACAAGAACGGCAGATCCCTTTCGGAGATACTGACGGACAATGTCAGCGAGTTTTGACCAGAAAACAACACGATGCCATTCAACACGTTCTTGAACCTGTCCGTTCGCGTCCTTGTATGATTCATTAGTGCCGACAGAGATTGTCGCAACTGACGTTCCGTTCTGAAGAGTGTTGCATTGCGGATCTGTTCCGAGATTTCCGGCGATGATAACTTGATTGTATCCTTTCATGATTATTCCTCTCTTAATGGTGCGGACGAATGCCCGCACCTGTTTCAATTACTGATTTTTCAGTTCGTTCATTTTCTTATCGTAAAGATAATTCAACGCGTCCTTGTCGTTCTGCGGCAGTTGTGTCATTTGTGCGATATTCATGCCGAAAAACTGCAGTGCAGTGACGTTCTGCGCACGTTCAATGATTGCTGCAAGTTCCTTTCCGATGTCTGATGTCGGTGTCGGAATATTCTGTTCCGGTTCAGCAGCTTGATTCAATGGTGGCAGTGGGGGCATTTCCGGTGTTGGTGGAAAATCACACTGAATGTCTTGTGTTGCGACAGATTGATCAATTCCAGTTTCCTCATATGCTGCCGGAATATCCGGTGGAATATCTGCCGGTTCTGGAACCGTCACAGGCTGTTCAACAGGTTGTTCAACTGCAGTGACTGTTTTTCTTTTGCGTGTTTTCTTGACCGGTGTTTGCAGCTCAGGAATTTCAACAGTTGCTGTTTGTGATTGAATCTGATTCATCAGATCGGATTGTTGCTGTTGTTCGATTTGTGCCACCGGTGCTGATTGAATTTGTGGTTGAATATTATTGTCATTGATTACCGGTTCAATGTCTTCAGGAATTGTGGCATCCATTTTCATAATGTTGTCGTCTTCGGCATAAGCTGAAATATTGAATGCTTTTTTTATTGAATTCACAAATGCCCTGTTCTGCAACATTTGCATCGGCTGATTTGCCCAGGGTTCAGAACCGGTGTACGCTTCGTCAAAAAATGTTGTCACACAGACAGGATGTGTCCGGTCTTTACGATATACAATGCATTTGATCCAATCAGCGACAGTTCTTTTGACGTTGGTTGTCACTTTTGATCGCTGCCCGTTTGAATAAGAGGTTTTCACAAAATTCAATTCACGTTCACGAACGGGTCCGAATTCAAAATCCATGCCGTCGAACTGCGGTGACCTGTTTGCGATGGTGTTCCAACCGT
>JBGUTP010000012.1:0-9777 GCA_045133095.1 Candidatus Enterousia sp. | reverse complement strand
GGTTGAAGTCTGCGACGCAACGGTAAACGCCCCAAACGTTCGGGATATATCCAACGCCATTATTAGCCGATACGATGCGGGAATATCCAACCAACGCAGTTGGGGAACGGCAGTTATTGAACCGCATGTTAAACGTTTGGGGAATTTATACAGTGATACGGCAGGGGGAGCAAGAGCGGGGAATACGTACGATCCGGAAGGCTTGTCCCCAACATTGCAGACGGCGCAAGGTGGAAACAGACAACCTCTAATTATAGAGCCGCATGCTAATAAAATTGTCAGAGCTGGCACCATAGGGAAACACGAAACGGATGAGGTTTTAAGCGTATGCGGTATATCAAAAACGTTAAAAGCCACAGATTATAAAAACCCGGTAAAAATTATGGTTGAACCGCCCGTTATATGTGCATCCAGGGGAAGAAATCCGGAAAACCCGAGCGACCGAACCGCAGGCATACCGACGGAGCAGAGACTAGAGCCGAACACGGACGGGGTTTCCAACACGTTAACAACGGTGCAGAAAGACAATTACTTATTAGAAGCACCAAAAATTAACGTTGTCGGTAATTTGCGCGGTCATAGCCAGATGGGGCGGGTATTTTCAACGGATGGGTTATCCGGTTGTTTAAGTCATGCGGACGCGAAATAACCGATTAAAATTTTACAACCCGTAGTTATTGGCAGTACCCAAGAGCATGCGGCGGTAAAAAATGACGGAGTCTGCCCATGTTTAACCGCATGTATGGGAACAGGTGGCGGACAGATTCCAATGATAACTGACGACCAACAAATTGATTGTTGCGGTTACAGAATCCGGAAGTTAACGCCGTTGGAATGTTTCCGGTTGATGGGGTTCAGCGACGAAGAATTTAACCGCATTAAGGGCGTAAGCAATACGCAGTTATACAAGATGGCGGGTAATTCCATCGTGGTAAATGTGTTAGAGGGTATTTTTAATAATTTGTTGAGGGGTTAAAAATGAAATTAAATGAATTGTATAAATTTGTAAAAAACGGGGTATTGAAAACCGAAATATTAAAATATTTTAGTTCCGTCCAAATAATTGAAATCATGAAGAGCGATCACCGCCCAGGCGATGCATTATCACGGATGTTATTTGATAAAGATGGTATGGAATGCGTTAAAAATCACTATGAATATTATATAGCCGCCAAATTTTCCCAAAAGATTGAAAACGAAATATTAACCGCATTTTTAAATGACAATTATTCATTACTAAATTGGGGAGATTATTACATTAACGTTTATGGAAAAGACCTCGCGGGGTTTCATAGATGTTTTGTGTTCAATGGAACAGAGGACTAAAAAATGGACGACATACAAGAACGATTGGAGCATTACGAAGCCAAGGACAGAGAACGCAGGGAGCGCGAACGCCGGGAGCGTGAAACCGAAATAGTGCAAATTGACCTTTGTTTATTGGCATATACAAGAAACCACGACACCATGGGCGAAGATTATTTCCGCAAATATGCGCTGCTCAATGCGCTAATTTTGGATTTTGGCAAGAAATACGGAACGAAAGCACAGGAACGCCTTAAAGAATTGATGGACGACGCACGCGAACAATTCCTTGCAAACATGCATGAGTTGGAAGAGGTGGCTGAAGAATGAATAATAAAATAACCGTTTACGAATTTATCCGCAGTTGTACGATCCGCCGTAATGACGTTTACATCGTTGTTTTACGAAAGCCGGAAGAAAAAGAAAGACAAACGGCAACGGATTATTATTTTGCAGTTCCGCCAATGAGAACGGATCTCATCCAAAAGGGTTGTTGGTTAGACCGTGGGGAAGATTTATTTAACACCAAGGAAATGACCGTAGAACGTTGGGACATGAGTTTTAAAAACGGGAATATATTTATAGAGTTATACACGGATATTGATTTTAAATGTCGATTTTGGCAATAAAACGAGGTTTTGAATGAGATTAAATAAATTATTGATCGCAGTATGCAACGGCAGCTTGTATAAAGAATCCCGCAAATTATTGGAATTGGTTTACCGCGTGGAAGTAATCCGCGTGGAAGTAATCCGCGGGGATGTGTACCATACCCGTGTTTGTGAGTATGTGGTTAATTTAGGCATAAAGAATTTTGACGCGTTGGAAATACCGTTAAACGATGAAATCATCGAAGCGTATAAAACCGAATGTTTCACGCGTTTAAACGATACCCAATACACCGTAAAGGTTGAGGGGGTAGACCGTTCCGGCAATTACAGAATGTTTTTATTTAGGAGTGTGGAAGATGAAGCAGACAAGACCGAGTACACCGACGTTACTGACATTTAACAGGATGTTGGATCTGATTTTTGGCGAAGATTGGCGGGCGAAAGTTCCGGCACGCGAAGACCAGGAAAAGAAAATTATCAAGTTGGAGAAAGAGATCGCCAAAAAGTTGGGGATTACATGGAACGCGGTTATTTTTTGGAGAAATACCGACCGAATCCCGACATACCGCGCTCTGCAGATTGGAGAAATTTACAAGTTACGCCGTGCCGATGTTTATCAAATTGAGGATTACGAAGACTGAGGAAAAGGGGCGTTATTATGAATTTTGTTCAATTTAAATCGAACATGTTCGGCGGGGTATGGGGGTTAAATACAACCGAAATCGCGTTATTGATGTTTATAACGATGCAGGAACGCTCCAAGTTTATTTTTTATAAAAATAAAATCATGGCAGCGTTGAGCATAAAGGACGTTCGGACCATTAACAAGGCGTTGGACAGTTTAGCCGAAAAAGGGATCATAACCAGAATTCCGACCGCATCCCGCGGGATGTATATATATATCCGTATGTTGGACAAAATCGAATTTGAAACGGACACGGACGCGGATTCCGTTTCCGTGGATGCCGAAGAATCAGCGGGAGCGGAGCAGACTGCAGAAGAACAGCAGGCGGAACAGGTGACGGAAACCGAATCCGAATCCGAAAAGGACACGGAACCTGTCTTCGAGGAAAAACCGCGGGGGAATTATAGCGATTACCCGAACATGGACGACGTTTTACCCCCGGGGTTTGCAGATAGATTTGCAAAATGAGGTTTTTATATATGGATTTTAAAGACAAAATTATTCTGTGTTTGGTTGCAATGGTTTTTTTGTTGGCTATTTTTTTACAAGCTGAAATAAATAAACAGGAACAGGAACCAGACCCCGCAAACGAAATCATATACAACGTGGTAGATGTTAACGGGGATATTGTCGGAACAATAAAAGCGGATCATTTAAAGAAGTGTTATTAAACAAGGGGTTAAATATGAATACAGTTCGAGATGTTATAGCGGGTTTATTGATTATGTTACCTGTTTTTTTGGTTGTTTTTGGTTATGTGATTTTGAGGGGGGTAACGTGGGGTTAAAAAAATCGGTTGTTGTTTTCGGTAAATATTACGATTCAGTACGGAACGCATGCAAGGCGTTAAATATATCGTATCACACCGTACAAAGCGCAGTTAAGGCGAAGAAATACAGCCATGCGGACGCGTTGGAAATTTTACTTTCAAAGATTCAAGATCATCACGGAAGACGTTTCCGCACATACAAACAGATGTGCGAATTTTACGGCGTAAAGTATTACACATTCAGCAAGAGACTTCACGACGGATGGAGCATCGAAAAATGTTTAAGTTGTAAGAGTTACGCGGGAAAGAGGAACCATGATTAAAGGAGAAAAATAAATGGATGATGTTGAACCATGGGAAATTGTAATCATTGCGATTATTGGGGGAATTATAGGAGCGTTAATAACGATTGCTTTGCAGCAATGGATCGATTACCAAGAACCAACCAAAATTGAATGTGTTATTAAAACGGTTAACGTTAAATAATTCTTAAATATTTGAATGTTGGCACATTACGGCGGCATTGGTTCAGTTAAAATTATTTTAATTATTATTGTGAGGTGCAAAAAATGGAATTAGATTCAAGGATAAAAGCGGGGAAACGTCCGTTAACGTGTTTTGATGTTAAGGAAGCAATACAGTTTATCGGCAAAGAGTGTTATTTATCAAACTCTTTTTCTGATTATGCTGACTTGAATAATGTTACAGCAAAAAGAATATTAGATGATGTATCTAATACCAGTATCCCGTACAGCAGTAACCCTGCAGGAATATATTGTTATTGTCTGCCATGTGAGTGGGTGGAGCAACCAAAAAAACCGGAATTTGAGCCGTACACGTTAGATACGTGGGGACATGATTTTAAACTTGGTGACGTTGTGTTTTTTAGGGAAAAAGATGACGATTCCGCAGAAGGAAAATATTACAAGTGTATGTATTCCGGTTATATCCAAAAACCAGAAAATAAATTCCTTATTCTTTTGGGGGGATGGTTATTTGATTTTACCGATTTATTCTTTTTGTACGAAATTTACAGAAATGGAACCTGGGAACCGTTCGGAAGAAAAGCAAACGAGGGTTAAAAAATGACAGAATCAGATTATAAAAAAATTTATGATGATTACCGGGCGGAAATCGAGCGGTTGAACAAAATAATCGAGCGGTTGAACAAACTAATTGAGGTTAAGGACGAAATAACCGAGATTAAGGACAAACAAATAAGCGAATATAAAAAAATAATAGAAGTTCAAGAGAAACAAATTTACATGCAGGAACAACACATTTTAAACCTAAAGTTTTTATTAAACAGGAAGGATTAAACACCATGCCAATGGAAGATAATATTAACGAAATATACCGGACACGACAGGAATTAGCGATCCGCAATGACGATTTAACATCCCAGATTAGGCAATTATCCAAGAAGGTGGAAATTTTGGAAAACCAACGGGCAATCATATCCGCAGAGAGAAAAGCCGAATTGGATGAATTAAACAATATGCGGAGATATATAACCGACAAATTAACGGACATGGTGCGGGCGTTGGATGACAATTCCAAAATTGAATTATTGTTAAGGTTAACCAGAGAAGCGGGACGCAAAACGGAAAATGACGAAGACTGAGAAAACAATAATTTTAAAATTGCCGAACCCTCCGAGTTGTAACCGAAACAGCCGAAGCGGGAAAAACGGACATTACACCCCGCGGGAAGTAGAAGCGTACCGCGAAAAAGTCAAAATGGCTTATTGGTTATCAAAATACCGCGGAATATGTTTCCCAACGGGTTTAATCAAGGTTGATTTATTCTGTGTGGTTGCCAATTCCCGCCGAGATTTAGACAACGAATTTAAGGTTACATTTGACGCGTTAACTCATGCCGGGGTTTGGCGGGATGACAACCAAATTTTTGACATACACGCCACCAAGGCATTGGGACACGGCCAAGGTTACATAATAATCACGATTAGCGAATATAAGCCGCCGAGGGTTGAAGAATGCAGCATATAGACACGGATCATTTTTCGGAATTTTTAATAGATTTACAGATTTGGGGACGGTGGAGCCGTGGCGGGATTCCACGTTATAAAAGTCCGTTGGCTCCAGATACATCGGAAATATTGCCGATTAACCCGGATTATGCTCAACGTATTGATTCGGTATTGGCAAAAATTAAGTTTATTTTTGGCAGTTACAAAACCGCATGTTTTGATTTGTATTACATTGGCGGGTTGCCGATTGCGGCAATTTCCAAACAGGTGGACAAACCGCGTTATAAGGTTGCGGCGGAAATCCAGGAAATCGAATCGTTGTTATTTTTTTCGATTTCCGGGATTAAGGAAACCGCGGGAACGGTTAAAGACGTAGATAACATAGGGTAATAAAGAAATGTTTATATGAAATAAACGCATTAATTATATATCGTTTTGACGAAAACCCAAGGGCATAAAAAAATAAATTCGGGTTTTGTGACGTGATATTAAAAAAGCATATGGAAACGGCGGGCAAAAATTGAAACCATTTGAGTGTATACAGATAACATGCTAGTATTATTCAAGATGGAATTTTTGTGGACAGAGCACCTCCCTTAAATTCCATAACCGTGGCGTTGTGGGCATAGTCAACGCCATGGTGCCAAAGGAAACATAATCGTAAGACCTCGTTTTATTATTAGTCATTATTAACCCGTCATTATTGGCGGGTTTTTTTATATAAACGGGGCAACGCCAAAAAGAAAAATGATAAATAAATTATTAGACATGATTAACAGCAATTCCGAGGTAATAACAGGCGGGGTTTTTGCGTTCATTATCGCAGTAATAACACGTAAGGGGAACCTCATGGACAGACTAGCAGGCGGCATATTATGCGCATTATTTAGCACAGGATTGTACTTCGGGATTTTATCCGTTTTTCCGACAATGCCCGCATATTCAGCGGTTGCCATTGGTTCGTTTGTCGGATTCGTGGGCGTTGACGAATGCAAACGTATCATTTTGGATAAAGTAAAATCATTCGTACAGACCAAGAAAAACAACAACGAGGAATAACGGCCATGGATGTAATAAATTTTCAAAAAATATCAGATATTGGCATATCCAAAATTCAGACCCGCGAAGAATTAAGGCTCAAGGCGTACCGATGCGAAGCGGGGCGGCTGACCATTGGTTACGGCCACACCGACGGAGTGCGGGAAGGTGACACGATAACCGAAGACCAGGCAATAGAATTTTTTAAAAGCGATGTTGGAGTAATCGAAAACCATTTAAACAGGTTGAGACAATCCGCCAAAATTAAATTTAAACAATGCGAATTTGACGCATTGGTCAGTTTGATTTTTACCATCGGGTTGGGAAGTTTCCAGACGTCAACGTTACGTAAAAAGCTAATAGCCAGGGCAACCCCGCAGGAATGCGCCGCAGAGTTCAAAAAATGGATTTATGTAACAAAAATCAAAGTTGAGGAAAGGGACGGGAAAAAATTTAAATTCCCGGTTAAAGTTATTTCCAACGGGTTAAAGAACCGCAGGGAATCAGAATATAAACAGTATTTGGACATTGGCGGGGACTATGAACGCGCTTCCATGGTTTTATAAATATATTTTGGTTTTTGTTGTGGTAGCGGTTCCGATATTTTTTACATATAACAGGGGTTACAGTAATGGATATAATGCCGCAACCGCAGAAGCGGAAGCCGAACGGGCGGAAGCCGAGCGGAAGACACGGGAAGAGGTTTCCCGCATCCAGAACATGAACGCGGAGACAATAGCCAATTATGTGGGGCAAATTGAGAGTTTAACCGAACAGCATAAACACGATTTGGAAGCGTTGGAGAATGCAAAATATGCGGATGCCATACAAGTTAATCACGATAACGACCGCGATAATGTTAACGTTACCTGTGACCGGGTGCGTAACGAAGGCAGTTCCGACCGAGTGCCCAAAACCCAAGTTAAACAAAATTTATTATGTTACACCGAAAGCGAATTACGCCGAAAGGTTGCGGCGAGTTTGGATATTGCCAACGAATGCGACAAACTCGCAGTAAGATATAATTCGTTATTAGAATCATGCACGGCATTGGAAAAATGAAAAACATAACGTTATTGGAACAATTGACCGCGATTCCGTCCGAGGATTTCTGCACCGTCCACCATGACGGGCGCATCATAACGGAACGATGCATAGATTTATTTTTTCACCCCGACATAGTGCCATTGGCATTTATTGAGGTGAAGAAAATAAAATCAAATTTAAATGATTTTGAAATATTTTTAATCACATCATCAAGGAGTTAATAACATGGCAATAAATACATATTTGGCACGCGTTAAGTTAGTGCAGGCGGCAACCCTTGCCGAGTTGGAAACCGCAATTAATACGTTTATGTCTGACAGTTACACAGGGGAAGACGCCCTGGCATCCGGTGAGTATGTAACCAATGTGGACGTTGACGTTACCACAGTACGCGATGTTCCGGAACCTGTTTCCACATACACCGCGACCATTTCAATTGTTGGAAGTTCAACCTAACTGATGGAGCCGCCACACGGGAGCATTGGCAACAGTGCCCGGACCAGGTGGCGGCCTTTTTTATGAACGATTTAAAAATATTTCAAAAACAGGTTAACGAATTAATCCCGTATATCAACAACCCGAGAATAAACGCGGGTGCGGTTGATGCCGTTGCGTCATCAATTGCGGAATTCGGGTTTAAAGTTCCGTTGGTTATCGACAAAAATAACGTTATCGTTACCGGGCACACCCGTTTATTAGCCGCCAAAAAATTGGGCATGGATTCAGTGCCGTGTATCATCGCGGACGAATTAACAGACGCCCAGATTAAAGCATATAGGCTTGTTGATAACCGCGTCGCGGAATTGGCACAATGGGACGATGAGTTACTCGCCAAGGAAATCGAGCAATTAACAGATGTAGATTTTGATTTAACCCCGTTCGGATTTGACGAACAGGAACCAGACCCCGAGGAATTGGACGAAGCCGAAACCGAAGACGAAGACGAAACCGCGGAAGCAGTAACGAAACCTGGTCAATTATTCAGATTGGGAAGACATTTCCTCATGTGTGGAGACAGTACCAACCCGGAAGATGTTTCCAAGCTAATGGGCGGAAATTTAGCGGATTTATTATTAACCGACCCGCCATATAACGTGGAGTATGTGGGAAAGACCGCGGACGCGATGACAATACAAAACGACAAAATGGCGGATGAAGATTTTTATAATTTTCTGTTAAAGGTTTTTAAAAACGCGGTTGAGGTGATGAAATGCGGCGCACCGTTTTATATTTGGTATGCAGCGGGTGAAAGTTTTAATTTTTTACGCGCCCAGAGAGACAGCGGATTAAAGTTGAGCGAAATATTATTATGGGTTAAAAACGTATTTACCCTTGGCCATTATGATTACCATTGGTTAACGGAATCATGTTTATATGGTTGGAAAGAGGGCGCACCCCATTATTTTATAAACGACCGACACAACGTTAACGTTATCCGTGATGATTTCAACATCGAGAAAATGACACAGGACGAATTATTAACGGCCTGTCGTTCGTTGATGGATGCCGTTAATTTTAACGTGTTGAGGGAAGACAAACCCGCAAAGAACGAACAGCATCCGACAATGAAACCCGTTAAGTTATTCGCAAAACAGATTATAAACAGCACCAAAAAAAATGATGTTGTGTTGGATTTGTTCGGCGGGAGAGGAACCACAATAATGGCGTGTGAGCAGCTAGAGCGCACCGCGTACGTAATGGAATTAGACCCGATTTATTGCGACCGAATAATTAAACGTTGGGAAGAATTTTCCGAGCAAAAGGCGGAGTTAATAGAATGACACCGGACGAAGACAAACAAAAGAAATTAGACGAAGCGTTATATACGTTGGCGATTGGTGCAACCGTTGAGGAAATCGGAAAAGATGAAAAGGGCGCGACCAAAGTTTTTAAACGTAAGCTGCCGCCCAATTTGGACGCAATCAAATATTTAAAGGAAAAGGGCAGAAACCCGGACAATGAGACATTAACCCCATGGATTCCGAATTTTAATAAAGATGACAATTAAACCCCGTAAACCGTGCGCACATCCAGGCTGTAAAGAGTGGGCAACCCACGGCAGTTATTGCGAATACCATTACAGACAATGGCAGGAGCAACAGGCCGAAAAACGAAAGGCATTCTCCGCGGGAAAGGATGCCGAACGCCCGAACAGTAACGCCCGCGGTTATAATTCCAAGTGGAAGACCGCCCGCAAATTTTATTTAATTAAGCATCCGATTTGTGTTAAATGCGGCAGACCCGCCACGGAAGTGGATCACATTGTGCCGCACAAAGGCGACCAAAAATTATTTTGGGATTCCACGAATTGGCAAAGTCTCTGCCATGAATG
>JBGUTP010000011.1:0-1691 GCA_045133095.1 Candidatus Enterousia sp. | reverse complement strand
CGTTACTTTTGTGGTTTTCTCAACCAATACGCGTATGGAATCGCCCGCGATTGTTACGGGGTTTTGTTCTTCGTCCAATTCCTCACGGTGCGGGCGTAACCATGATTTATGTAAATCTTCGTTTGAGGAAAAATTCCCCGCAATGTCTGCGGTTATATGGGTGATTGTCGGGTCTTCGGAATCCGTTTCGATGGTGTCCGTATCTGCCGAACCAACCAAGCGGGTGCCGTTGCTCCCGCTGATTGTAAAATACGCCCCAACTTCCCAATTAAGATTTAATTTTTTTGTAACATAAATTGGATCGCTTGGTCCCGAACATCCGTATTGCCTAATGTTCCCAACCTCAGAATATGTTCCAAAAAACGTGTTTTCGACAAAATCAACGCTTGGTTTAATCTGGGAACTCTGGTTAACTTCCTTTTTTGTTCCTTTTAAGGTGTGGCCGCTCTGCGTTACCTGTGTCGAACTGTAATAACAATACCATGATCGATCTTCAATTGAATTTAGTGCGGTCATTTGTTCGCCGGGTTCGTATACCCTTATTTGGCATCCGTCCAATTCATTAATTGGGGTTTCCCCTACGAAAACATCAGAATGATCGCCCGCTCTGGCGTACTGTCCAACCCCTTGACACAGGATCATGTCAACGAATTGGATGTTATTTCGATAAAAAACGTGCCTATCGGCTAAATAATCCGGAAATCGCTTAAAATATCCGAAATTTTCGGGAATCACGTTATTTAACGCGACTTGGTTTCCCTGCGCGTTAACGTCGTATATACTAGATCCCTGTTTGGTTTCCGCCTGTGCCTTGGCACTTAAACGGTTCATGGAAACAATCGCATATACCGCGGAAGCAACCGCGGCAACGATGGATATAATTAACGCGATTGTACCCGCTTCAATTCCGCCCGCTTCGATTACGATTCTAACGGCTTTAGCGTCCCGTATCTTTACAATGTCCCAATCTTTATATGGAAATCTCACGCCGTCCACGTATGCGGATAAATACGGCGTAAATTCTGCAGAATATGCGGGGCATTCCCGTTTAATCAAATCCAACAACGTGGCGGGCGGGTTATCAATTGTTTTTTGTTCCAAAATCCGGCTTAAATCGGCACGTCCGACAACTTCAATTTGTAACATAATGGTAAAATCTCCGTCCCGTTAATGTTGTGTCCTTTAACTGCTCATATCTGCAGTTTCGCTGTTGGCTTGTATGTAAAATTTTTCCGTTCCAAAAAACCCCGACATGGAACAGCTTTCCATGGATAAAAAACGCGATAACATCCCCGTTTGTTGGTTCCGTTACTTCCGTAAATCGCCCGCTTTTCCGCTCATACATTAACCCCGTTCCCATGTTTTCGGCGGTTAAATCCGTGTAATCGTTTAATTTTATCCCCAAAATTTCGCGGTAAAAATCGACAACCAAACCCCAACAATCCAAACGCGGGAACGTTCTTCCGTTTGGCGTGTGAATGTTCAACAAATAATCATTTATTGCCCGCATTTAACCCCCTTTTTTATTTAATGAACTTCAACCCCGGCGCGTTGTACGCGGTATATTTCAACCTCGGAAATTCTAAATTTAACATGTCACAGAATGACGCCGAAAATTGGGCGGTATTCCTGTTAATCTGGCATCCCGTGACGGTTAACGTTAATTCATCTTGTAATGTTTCGGTTTCGGG
>JBGUTP010000010.1:0-12865 GCA_045133095.1 Candidatus Enterousia sp. | reverse complement strand
TGGCACCCCGAAACCGAAACATTACAAGATGAATTAACGTTAACCGTCACGGGATGCCAGATTAACAGGAATACCGCCCAATTTTCGGCGTCATTCTGTGACATGTTAAATTTAGAATTTCCGAGGTTGAAATATACCGCGTACAATGCGCCGGGGTTGAAGTTCATTAAATAAAAAAGGGGGTTAAATGCGGGCAGTAAATGATTATTTGTTGAACATTCACACGCCAAACGGAAGGATATTCCCACGTTTGGATTGTTGGGGTTTGGTTGTTGATTTTTACCGCGAAATTTTGGGTATAAAATTAAACGATTACACCGATTTAACCGCCGAAAACATGGGAACGGGGTTAATGTATGAACGAAAAAGCGGGCGATTTACGGAAGTAACGGAACCCACAAACGGGGACGTTATCGCGTTTTTTATCCACGGAAGGCTGTTCCATGTCGGTGTTTTTTGGAACGGCAAAATTTTACATACAAGCCAACAGCAAAACTGCAGATATGAGCAGTTAAAGGACACAACATTAACGGGACGGAGATTTTACCATTATGTTAAAAATTGAAGTTGTCGGACGCGCCGATTTAAGCCGGGTTTTGGAACAAAAAACAATTGATAACCCGCCCGCCACGTTGTTGGATTTAATTAAAAGGGAATGCCCCGCATATTCTGCAGAATTTACGCCGTATTTATCGGCATACGTGGACGGCGTGAGATTTCCATATGACGATTGGGACATTGTAAAGATACGGGACGCCAAAACCGTTAGAATCGTAATCGAAGCGGGCGGAATTGAAGCGGGTACAATCGCGTTAATTATATCTATCGTTTCCGCGGTTGCTTCCGCCGTGTATGCGATTATTTCCATGAATCGGCTGAGTGCCAAGGCACAAGCGGAAACAAAACAGGGATCTAGCATATACGACGTTAACGCACAGGGAAACCAAGTCAATTTAAACAACGTGATCCCCGAGAATTTCGGATATTTTAAGCGGTTTCCGGATTATTTAGCCGATAGGCATGTTTTTTATCGAAATAACATCCAATTCGTTGACATGATCCTGTGTCAAGGGGTTGGACAGTACGCCAGAGCGGGCGATCATTCTGATGTTTTCGTGGGAGAAACCCCAATTAATGAATTGGACGGCTGCCAAATAAGGGTATACGAACCCGGCGAAGAAATGACCGCGTTAAATTCAATTGAAGATAAATCATGGTATTGTTATTACAGTTCAACACAGGTAACGCAGAGCGGACACACGTTAAAAGGGACAAAAAAGGAAGTTGACCAGAGTTCCCAGATTAACCCAAGCGTTGATTTTGTCGAAAATACGTTTTTTGGAACATATTCCGAGGTTGGAAACCGTGGGCAATACGGATGCTCGGGACCAAGCGATCCAATTTACGTTACAAAAAAATTAAATCTTAATTGGGAAGTTGGGGCGTATTTTACAATCAGCGGAACAAACGGCACCCGCTTGGTTGGTTCGGCAGATACGGACACCATCGAACCGGATTCCGAAGACCCGACAATTACCCATATAACCGCAGACATTGCGGGGAATTTTTCCACAAACGAAGATTTACATAAATCATGGTTACGCCCGCACCGTGAGGAATTGGACGAAGAACAAAATCCCGTAATCATCGCGGGCGATTCCATACGCGTATTGGTTGAGAAAACCACCAAAGTAACATATACATTACAGGGTGGAACGAGCGGACCACATGTTTTTACGGACGAAGCAACCGCCCAGGTTGTCAGCCTGTGCGAATTGTTGGCGGTGGATTATGACCCCGCGCAGGATAGCACCACCTTAACCGTTGACGTTCCAACCGCAGAATTGGACGCGGGCACATACCCGCAGGCACCCGCAACCCCGGGCGGGGCGTACAACGTGAGCACATCGACCGCGATTAGTATTGTAATTTTGCAGCCGATGCCCGCGGATTATCCATACGCCGACAACGGACTGTATAAAATCGATTCCCACGATACCGCGACCGGAGTTTATACCGTTTCCCGTGTAAATTCGAGTTATGGAGTAATTACCGATTGGGTGGAATTTTGGGGACAGGGAACAGAACAGACGGGATTAACGTTTGTTTTGGATGAAGCATCCGAAGCCATGGCGGGGGAAAGCGTGGGACCATACCGCGCCTGCCCGGTGGGGGCGTCATCATCAATATTTGAGTATGATATTAAATTTCCGCAGGGTTTGGGATATTTACAAGACAATGGCACGTTTAGGAATTTAACCGTTGAAATCGAAATAGCGTACCGCATCGCGGGAAGTAATGACCCGTGGACAACGGAAACCAAAACCTTTACGAATAACACTAATGACGAATTGGCGTACACGTATCAATTAGAAGTTGAAACCCCCGGCAATTATGAGTTCAAAATCAAAAATTTGTCCGAGGAAATCGACAACACCCGCGCATTACAAGAATGTAAATGGGTTGGTTTAAAGTCCGTTATTTCCACAAAAAACAAATATGATAACGTGACGGTAATTATTGGCAGATTCAAAGGCACGGAAACCCTGTCAGAATTGAGCAGTAACCAGATCTCGACATTTTGGACACGTAAATTACCGACAATTGAAGCCCCTTCCGTAATTGCGGCAACGCAGGATTTAGCACCCGCCATAAGTTATATTTGTAATAATTCAAAGTATGCGGGGATTGTTGACGCGGATTCGTTAGAAGAATTTAATAATTTATGGAAAAGTCAGCAAATAACATTTAACGGAACGTTGGACAGTTCAAGCACGTTACTAGACGTATTACGCGATGCGTTAAACGTGGGATTCTCCGCCCCCGTAATCCGTAACAATAAATTGGCGTTCGTTAGATTGCATGAGCAGGAAACGGACGAACCATTAACCCAAGTTTTTACGCCGCAGAATTTAACAAAAAGTCCGGAAATTACGTTTAATTTGCCGCGTGATGATGAAACCCAAGAGATTGTAACGGAATACACATCGCCGGAAACATACAAGACGGAAACAATTTTCTGCAGTTTGGACGATAACGGGGACAAAGTAATTACAAGTTACCCGAACAGCGACAAACAGGAAAAGTTAAAGGCGTTCGGCGTAACCAATGCCCGCCAGGCGGAAGCCATGGGGATGCGTCGGTTACGTTATATTAAGAACACCCGCATAACGTACGAAATCGAAACGGAATTAGACGGGTTAAATTGTCAGTATAACGATCTTGTCGGGTTGTTTTTGGACGAAAATCTGTCCGACATTACGGGAAGAATTACCGCCGTTGACGGGTTAAAGGTTTATCCGGATATGGAGATTCCCGAGGAATTAAACACGGGGGTTATTTACATTCGGAACAAAAACGGAACCATGGGCAATTATGTTTATACGCGCAATGGTCCGCATGAGTTGGAAATAGATTCCGCGATTGTTTGGGATGACCAATACGGCGTTTCGATAGAATATCCGTTTTTTGCCATTGGACAATTGGTTAAATGTTGGGTAACGGACGTAATCCCCGCAGATAAGACTTGCAAATTAAAGTTAATCAATTATGACGCGGGGATTTTTGCGGATGATTTACCCGAGGTTTCGGAATAGTTAAAGGTTGAGACATGAAAAAAGTTTCTTTTTGTGTAGTTGATGCGGGGTATATAGATCCCGCAATCGTCGCGATAAATTCGTTTTTGAAGTTTAACCGCAATATCCCGCTGATTGTGTTTGCAGAAATCGGAACAAACATCCAACGAATCGCGGACGCCACGGGGAACAATCCCCAAGTAACGATTTTGACGCGGGAGTTCCCCAGCGTTGAGTGCGAAGCGTTCGGACAGCATAACCCGTGGTTGGAATTTTTCATAAATAGGGCAGCATTACCCGCGTTCGCAATGCGTATAAAGGCATTGGAAGAATTGAGGGAAACCGCGGACGTAATTATTAATTTTGACATGGACGTTATTTTTTTAAACACCGTGGAAAAATTGGCATGTTCGGCAACCCGTGACGAAATCCTCGGCGTGAGTGAGCGGGAAAACCGTTCCCGTTGGGTAAAGGCGTTAAATGTTAAAGACATCGTAAACACCCACAATTATATAAATTCGGGGTTTGTGATTTACGGAGCGGATGCCGCCGAAAAATTGACGTTGGAAGAATATTCCGCGTTTTTGAACAGGTTTCCGGATGACATATACTGCCCAGAACAGGATTTTATAAATTTTCAGTGTACCGAAAAAATACGAGTAATTAACGATGCGTATAATTTAATGTTCACATCCCCGGAATACAAAACCACCGCCCCGGTAATGATTCATTATTACGGACGGGTTAAGCCATGGAGCACGGAAGGCATACCCGCAGGGGTTGGACAGTATTTCCGCCGTTACATGATTGAAGCAGAAAAAAACGAAAGTTATATCAGTTCACAATTTTTGAAAAAGATAAAAAATAATGTTTCAAAATTAGAATTTTGGGGCGCGTCTAAATAAAACAAATTATTTAAAAAAGTGGATTTGTCTCGCACTAAAATAAAAATAAGAGAGAGGGGGAAAACGTTTAAAAAACGTTTTTGTTTTAGTGTAATCAGTAATAAAGGGGAATCCATATGGACGAAGTAACCCATACAATCCTGCCAAATAATGGCGGCGGTTGGGGCGGCGCATTGGGCGCAGGTTTCGGCGGTTTAATCGGCAGTTGGCTCGGTAACGGTTTTGGCGGTTTTGGTGGAGCAGGTGCCCGCGCGGGTATCGGTTACGACACCGGAGCAATTAACGGTATTGCTAATCAGTTAAACAATGTTTCCGGTCAGATTGCGAACGCCGACCGTGATCTGTTAATGCAGACTAGCGGCCAAAACCAGTTTATGGGAAATTTAATCAATTCAACCGGGGACGCAATCGTTAACGCAGTTAATGCGGGCACATTGGCACAGACCCAGAACCAGGGCGCGACCAACCTCGCCATGTGCCAGGGGTTCGGCGGTATCAATTCAGCCATTGATCGCGGTTTCGGCGCGTTGAATCTGAACGTTGCCGAACAGGGAGCGCAGAGCAGACTGCAGGCGCAGGAATTAGCCGCACAACAGCAGGCATGCTGCTGTCAGGTTGTCCGAGCAATCGAAACTGAGGGTTGCGCAAACCGTGAGTTACAGCGCGAAATTCAGACACAGGCGTTACGCGATGTGTTAACCAATACACAGGCGGAAAACGCGGCGTTAAAGGCGCAGCTGTTCCAGACCAACGCCATGAACGCGCAGACCGCGGCCATTATTGCGGCCTTAAAGCCAACCACCGCAACCGCAGGCGGTTAATGTGATGATTCAGACGCCCGCAGATTCCGCGGGCGTTTTTTGTCATTGGCCAAAAAACTTGGAACAAAGTTGGAACAAAGTTGGAACAAAGTTGGAAATGGAAATAATAACGATAAAGAGACACGGAACCGGAACCGCGTTCCATGATGCGGAAAACGTGAGACATGAACCCGCAGAAAATAGGACACATGAGACGAAACATGAGACGAAACACGGGACGGATGTTGATATATACGGCGGCAGCCCCGACGCCGAATTTATGAAAATGTGCGCAAAATGGGACATGAACCCGCCCGAAACATGGAAGAATTACGACACCAAGACCGAAGCGGGTATTAAAAAAGTTATCGAAATGGAATACCGAGAGTTGGCGGACGCCAAAACCGAAAAAGACACCATGACGAATATTTATCATTTGTCCGTAGCGTTATTGAGATTGTGGCGGTTGAAGAATGAACAGCATAAACAGCAACCTAATTAATAATTTATATCCCAACAGCATGGCACCCGATTTGAAGTTGACACAAATTGATGGTTGGGAACCAGTGCCCGAATTCGTGGACAGTGACGGGCAACGTTGGAAACTGATTAAATCGGCATCCAGTGGTATGGGAGAAATACCCGACCCGCAGAGTGTAAACGTAATTGATTATTGGAATCACGTTCACCCCGGAAGCAACGGCAAAATTTTTATTTATGTGGTTGAGGGCGTAAGAGTTCCGAAGACAACAAGGGAAACTGCCTGCCGTGTTTTATATAGTTGGTTCTCTACCGTGGACAACAAAGGATTTACGCCGCAGATGATTAAACCAACGGAGTGGTTAACCGCGAACGTTTACGCATCAACGATCACGGATGCCAGGGTTAGCAAATTAAAATTATTGTGTAAGGTTTCGGACGAAGACAAACCGACCGCCCCGCAGATGCAGGGAACGGACACCCAACCAACCCCGTTAATCAATATGGAGATGTTACAGCATGACGGAAGAACAGAGCGAGACACTCGACCAATTAACACAGATAATACGAGAGAGCGCGGAAAAAATAATAAATCATAATTACCCGGAGAAAGAATTATTATTTTGTTTATATCAAAAGGGCTTCGAATTTTTGGAGAACCAAAGCCTCCAAAATATTGTAGACGTGGGAGCATTTGGCCTGGCGTTGGCAATTAAACGGGAGGCGGGGAAGAATGGAAAATAACACAAATGGCAAGGTGCGCGACCATTTGGGCAATGAATACCCAAGCCTTGCTGTTATGTGCGCACATTACGACATAACCGTTAATTGTTACATGAAGAGGAAGGCGCGGGGGCTATGTTTGCGGGACTGTTTAATTTATTCGTACAAAAAAAGATATTACAAATATAAAACGCATATATTTGAGCATAAGGAAGGGCTTCTGGCATATGCGGGAGTGTCGGACTGGGAGCAGATCAAAAATGATGTAATAATTATTCACTAAACGAAAGCGGGACAGATGTCCCGCATTTTAATCATTTAAAGCATTCGGCAATTATGTCGTTGCGCCCGTGTTTTTTCAGATAGTCATATATAATAATTTCGTTGTTTTTGGATACGCCCAGACGGCCGCATTCAATAGACTGGACCGTATAAACAGAGCGCCCGATTATTTCCGCAAAATCCTGTTGTCGCAGGCGGAGCAAAACACGGATTTTTTTAAAAATTTCATTTGTCATATAAGCCTCCGAATGAAGCGGGGAAGAACCCAGCAATAATTATTTAAAGTTTGAGAAGACAGATTAATTGATAAATGTCCAAATCGTCCAACGCATCGCGCGCAGGTTCATTACAGACAATAAGAGCGTTACAACAAAACGGGTTGTATGCACGAACGTTATAACGTGCATCAGTGTCGCGCGTTGCATCGTCTTCCATGTAATCCGTTAAAGTTTTAACGAGATTATCAAACCCAGTTAAACAGGCATAAATAACGCCTTTGCCGTCAGACACAACGAAATCAATGCGGGAGTTAAGACGTTTCAGAGCGTCCACGGCATCGTTAACGGCTTCTTCCGTGTAATTGAATTTTGATAAATATTCACCATCAGAAAGAGCAGCGATCCAGGATGCCACATTTTTGGCATTTTCGTCGTCAACAATCAAATCCAAATCGGATAATACATCATATTTTTTCATTTTATAGATTCCTTATAGAGAGCTAGAGGGAGGCGGGAGCATGCCCGCCCATTTAAATGATCCTTACGAAAAAGCGGCAAGAAACAGGTACAGAACCACTAGCCAGAACATGCCGAACAGGCTAAAACCGATAAATTCAAGTGTGCCTATAATAAATAATTTCATAATTACACCTCGTTATTTTGTTAATCAGTGGCGGGAGCATGCCCGCCCGTTGTTGTTAAATTGCACTTACCCACAATTTGCCGTTGGAGTCTTTGGAGACTTCGATCAGCATGTTTGATTCAGCGTGATCGTTATCGTTTAAATGCCAATCAACACCATTATGGGAGCACATAACAGCATCATACATTTGGGACTGGGTTCCATTTACGGAAGTGGTAACAGTTCCGTTTTTTTTGCAGATGCGGACAACATAAATGTCATTATCGTTATAATTCAAATTGTTTTTTAAAAAAAATTCTGCCTCATCAATTGCCGCGATTCCATCACAGGAAACAAGGGGGAAAACATCAAATTTGGAAGGATACTCAACCAAAATTACATATTTATTCATAATTGCACCTCGTTATTTTGTTTTACCATCGGAACGTTGCCCCGTTCCTTATTTATAAGGATACAAAAACATACAACAAAATACAAGTAATAAATTAAAAATATTTTAATGCAAATATAAACCTGTGGAATAAGTCACAAAAAACCCCGGCCAATGCCGGGGCATAAATCAAAAATTAAAACGGTAACGGTTCATTATTGCCGAAATTGGCAGGTGCGCCACCATTGCCATAATTTTGGCCGTTTTGGCCGTTTTGATTATTTCCACCGGACGGAAGCATAACCAGCTCATTAACAACAATTTCCGTAACGTATTTTTTAACGCCGTTTTGATCATCGTATGAACGAGTGCGGATTTTACCCTCAGCATAAAGAGCGGAACCCTTTTTAATATATTGGTTGACCACGTCCGCAAGTTTGCCCCAGAAAATGAGGCGGAACCACTCGACGCGGTCCTGTTTTTGGCCGTTGGCGTCAGTATATGACTCATTAGACGCAAGCGTTAAAGAGCACACGGCCTGCCCGCCGTTGGTTATGCGGTAATCCGGATCGGCGGCCGCATTGCCCGCCACGATAGCCTTATTAATTCCTTTCATGGTTCAGATTCCTATTTTTTTAAACGGTTTAAATTATTTGTGTAAACTGTCCGCAAATATGATTTATCGGCGGGCGCCAATGTGCGCATTTGCTGGATCATATATCCCAGTTGTTGAAGCGCGTCGCTGTTTTTTGCCTGGTTTAACGAATACGCGAGATCGGCAGCAATGGCAGAAACGGAAGGCGGAGCAACAACGGCCTCGGCATTTGCATCCTGTTCCACAGGTTCCGGGATAGGTTCCGCTGATTCGTTACCAGGAAGCGGAGGAAGAGGAAGATCCTCCGCACCGGATACGGGAACAGGTTCCGGAATTGGTTCCGGAATTGGTTCCGTTACGGGTTCCGTTTTTTTCTTGCGGCCGCGTTTTTTGACCGGTTCCAATTCGGGGATCGTCACATCGTCGGCGTTAAATGACGGATCCACTTGTCCGAGAATTGACGGCGGAACGTCCATGGCGTCAGATGGAGCGGGAAGAGGTTCCGGAACAGGTTCTGCAGATGGCAGGGCATCGGCGGAAATTTCCTCAGCATATGCCGCCATTGGTTCCGCAGGTTCCAAATTAAAATATTTATCATCGTCGGAATATGCGGAGACATTGAAGGCTTTGCGGACAGCGTTCACAAATGCGCGGTTTTGTAACATGTGCATTGGCATCGTTGCCCATGGTTCCGATCCGGTATAAGCCTCATCAAAGAATGTTGTCACGCAAACAGGATGTGAACGATCTTTTCTATATACGATACATTTAATCCAATCGGCAACGGAACGTTTAACGGTTACCATGTTATTGGTTTTCTGCCCGTGGTTGTATGAGGTTTTGGAATACGAAAGATCCCGAACGGTAACGGGTCCGAATTCAAAAGAACACCCGTCAAATTGCGGGGAGCGGTTGGCGATCGCATTCCAACCCTCAATTGATACCACAATAGCCAGTTTACCGCGGGAGACAAACCCGTAAATTTGTTTCAATAACGGGTTAAGTCCAAGATTTTTACATTGGATTAAGAACGTGAAAATGTCTTCCTTGGTTACGTTTTGCGCCCCGTAATTAGAAATTATTTTATAAGCGTATTCAAACAGTACGGGAGCGGACACGTTAACGCCCAATTCGTTAATTACGTCGATGGTTGCCTGTTCGTATTCGGCGGGCATATTCACACCGAATGCGGAAACCATGGCGGTTGTTAAGTTTTGATTATCCATAATTATTCCTTAAAAGTTACGCGCAGGGTTCGGGATTCAGAAGGTTTTTTAACGGTATAGGCGGAAACCAATTCGTTATATATTTGGCGTTCCTGTTCGTCCATTGCGTCCACGTCCACGGTTGAGCGGTTGGAAGCCTTAAGCGTGGCCAATTTTTGCCCGTTCGGCATCACCAACGAAGTGGCGCAGCCGATGGCATCAATTAATTTGGATTTAATGCCGTCTTTTTGTTTTTCCAAGGCGGAAATTTGGGCGTTTATATCAGCATACGCGCGTACGATTTCCATTGTTGAGGAATCGGCCACGACCGTGGCCTCATCGTTTTGGAAGAACGTTTTTACATAATCCCCGGAAGTTGGTTCCGGCGGTACGCCGTCCAGAATGTTTTTACACCAGAATTCAGAACAGGCCGCATATATATATTTTGCGTCCGATTCGTTAAACGGAACGTTAAAAATGCGGTAATCATTGCCACCAATCAACACGGCCAAATAACACATATGTAACCCGGTTACCATCATGTAGTGTTGGCACTGCAGATAATAATTTAATGGTATGTCGGATTTATCTGTTATTCCGTTTTCATTTTGTGAATAAAATTCATCGTTGGCATACCAAGCGGCATCCAAATTGAATTTATGATCGTTGTATGCGGACGAAGTTTTACACTCCAGAACACCCGATTTTTTGCCGTTTACGATAATGGCGCGGTCAATATTGCCAACCATCCACGGAGCTGATTTCATGGAAAAATGTTTATTACATTTAGCAACCCCGAAACCCGTTACATCGGAGAAATGACGCGCCACAACATCCTCGAGGATATGACCCCATAACGTAAAGCGGTTGGAGAAATTGGAAGAATCCTGCCCCGTTTTTTTGCGCCATACATCGTATGGGGTTTTGTGCCCGAGCATATCAAGGTTAAGCACGGAAGCAACCTCAGAACCGCCGATGCCGAGCAAACGGCGGGTATGCCATGCGTTGGCTTCGGATTCACCCGCATGTAATGCCAATATGGCATTTTTACGGGTTTTGTGTTTTTCCAAGTACGAAGAAAAATCCATAAACACCTCATTTAATTTATACATAACAAACGAAAAGAAAACGAACCAGGTTACAAACCCCAATCGGAAGTTTTGCCCCAAGTTCCACGACCAGAGGACACCCCAAATATTGATTTTAATTTAGTCATTTGAAGAACCCTCAATTAATCCGCGTAAACGTGCCAATGTGTCAATTTCGGCCAGGTAATCCAACAACATTTTTGTTGTTTTGTGCGGGAGTTTTTCCGCCGATAAAATGGCCGTCATAAATTGTAATTCGTCGAGTAATTCATAATCGGAAAGGGAATCCAATTCCGCGATTGCATCATCAATATTTTTTAAAATCATAGGAACCCTTAAAAGATAGTTAACGAAACGGATAACGTGATAATCACGTTTAGTAATGTAATAATATTTGCCTTTGGCTCCACCGCGCGGGGCGTCATTGTCCCAATTTATGCGAATGTTGGGAAATGCACGCTGAACGATTGACAGGGCGGCAACATTCGGGCTGTTGGATGTTAAGGAAGTCCAACCCTTGGAATGATTCCACCCGCCATACATGTGGCATTTTTCACCGGAGAAGAAAGCAATTAAACCGGATGCGGTTTCATTAAATGATGAAGCATCCCACAATTTGGCGGGCAGTTCAGCAACCAAGGCAGCTAACACGGCAGATTTAACAAATTTTTTCATATGAGTATCTAAACAAATTAAGAATTATTTAATAACTAAAGTATAGAATAATTTTTAGCTGTTTTCAGTTTTTTATTTTAGCAATTTGATGTTGTTCACAGTTATTACAAAGTGGAATTTTTCCATAGTGGAATTTTTCCACTATATAGTGGAATTTTTCCGGTTTACAAAGTGGAATTATTCCGGTTTATAGTGGAATTTTTCCATAGTGGAATTTTTGCAGTTTGAAAGTGGAATTTTTGCAGATCAAAAGTGGAATTATTCCAGTTTATACTTCTATTAATAAATAAAGTAAATTAAAGAAAGAAAATAAAGAAAGAAAATAAGGGGAAACCCGGGGAACAGTGCCAGGAAGATCGCCGGGGGTTTACCAACGTTTGTTTTTTTCTTCCCATCACATTTTTTTGTTATTTTTTAAAAAGTATTTTGTATACCATGATTATTTTGTTAAGATTTATTTAAACGTTCCAACGAGGTAAAAAAAATAAATGATTAAATTGTTAAGTTTGTTTTCCGGTATCGGTGCATTCGAAACCGCATTACGTAGGGGGGGGCACGAATACCAATTAATTGGTTATTGTGAAATTGATAAATATGCGGCTAATGCATACAGCCAGATACACGGGGTTAGTGAGGAATTAAACCTGTGCGACGTTACCAAGGTTAACACCGTTTTAATGGATGACGTCGATCTTATTACGTACGGTTTCCCATGTCAGGACATAAGCGCAGCAGGAAAACAACGAGGTTTTGAAGATAAGGACGGCAACCGTACCCGTTCGGGGTTGTTTTTTGAAGCATTGCGAATAATTGAGGAAACCCGCCCGTTGTATGCAATCGCGGAAAACGTAAAGGCGTTAACCTCGAAAAAGTTCGAAAAGGAATTTAAAACGGTTTTAGATTCCTTGGACGGAGCGGGATATAACAATTATTGGGCGGTTTTGAACGCTAAAGATTACGGCATCCCGCAGAATCGCGAACGCGTGTTTATCGTTTCGATTCGTAAAGATATTGATAAAGGCGGGTTTAAATTCCCGGAAAAAATGCCGTTGAATATCCGCGTTAAAGACATTTTGGAAAATGAGGTTGACGAAAAGTATTACATAAACACTGATAAAGCCAGACAGCTAATTAAAAAGTTGTTGGATAAAAACAGAATTACGGGGGTTGAAGTCTGCGACGCAACGGTAAACGCCCCAAACGTTCGGGATATATCCAACGCCATTATTAGCCGATACGATGCGGGAATATCCAACCAACGCAGTTGGGGAACGGCAGTTATTGAACCGCATGTTAAACGTTTGGG
>JBGUTP010000009.1:0-2067 GCA_045133095.1 Candidatus Enterousia sp. | reverse complement strand
GTTTGTCGCTGACAAACATACACGGTACGATTTTGATTTCGTCTAAGCGTCCTCATACATCTTCACCCCGCGTAGTCTCGGTGTCACACGTCTTAATAGTTCTTTCGGGTAAATATCCGCATTTCCATATTTGCGGCTAACCCCTAACTCACTATGAGACGTCTGCCCCTCGGCTCCCCGTTTGCTATATGCTGCCAGGGCTAATTCGACTTGCAACCCTTGAAAGCGTCGTTCCACCTCACGACCATCGTCCCATCCGCGGATGTTATTGATCGTTTCAGCGGCTAACGCCAATTCCATTTCTAAGGCCATCGGGTCGGCATCGGGCAATAGCCCGATTAACATCGCTAATACGTCCATTACCCTCACCCACGTTCATTATTTTTTGCGAGCCGCTGCTCCGCTTACTGTTAATCCAGTGATTTTAGCATGATACCATTCCGGACCATAATCTAAACCAGCTTGACCGAAAATGTGACCTTTGATTCCAGCCCCCGTGCGTGCTAATTCTTCCCAGAAGAAGTTACCTTTACCTGGTGTTGGTTGCTCAACGATGGCACATACTGATAAGTTTAAGAATAAGATTTCTTCATCAGATACCATGTCGTGGATCATTAACCCGATTGTACCGAAATCAGTGACGATTTGATCGATTGATAATCCCCCAACGTTGCGTGAAGCTGGTAAGATGAATCCGTTTGATAAGTTGTAATGTTTCGTGATTTCACGTTTATTTTTAGGCGATACTAACATGATTAATGAGCTAGTGTCCCCACCTTTTTCGCGAACCGCTTGCATGGCATCGTTGATTAACTCATGGTCGATACCTTTTGATCCCGCTTCAATCACATTTGTTTTAATCGCTTCAACAAATCCGCGTGTTTTGTTTACTTGTGAGTCTGTTGTCGCTTTATTGTGTTTACCGTTTAATAACGTGTACTCTAAATCTGCTCCCATTTCAGCCATTTTAACGCCCACTTGGAAATCTAATTCGTTCATCACGTTAGATTGTTGTCCAGCCACGTTTAATCCACTTAATGTTCCCATGTTTGCCATTTTAGCGTAAGAGATTCCAGTTGCTTTTTGGAAAATTTGAGTCACGTTTGTTTCTTGTTTACGTGTCACCACCGCTGCGTCCGGTGCCGTTAATGATTGCATTTCTGAAATGTTAGGAATCGACGGTGTTCCTTGTGCGTATTCACTTGATACCGTGAACTCCACATGGTTCGTTACTTTACGCCCTAAAGCATTAACTAAAGGTGTACGAACGTTGTTGCGGTTAAATAATAACCCCGAATAGTTTAAAACCCCAAATGATGTAGCAAATACGTCTGACATTGTGTTTCCCCCTTAATGGTTATAATTGAATATTGTTTTGTGCGGCTTCACGAATGATACGCGCCATGTAAGTCGCGTCCCCG
Source organism: Candidatus Enterousia sp. (assembly GCA_045133095.1). GTDB lineage: Bacteria > Pseudomonadota > Alphaproteobacteria > Rs-D84 > Rs-D84 > Enterousia. Next base: position 646 of record JBGUTP010000009.1, on the reverse strand, counting down.
CTTTGTTTCGCTTTTTCGTATTCCGCTTTATAATGATCCTCACGACCCACGCTCTCTCCGGTTTGTGGTGTTGGCGTCGCTTTTAATAGTTGTTTTTTCTGCTCGGCTAATTGTTGCTCAAACGTTGAGCGATACGTCGTAAGGAAGTCATTAACGTGATTAAGTGTCGTTTCTTCGTCCTCACTGACTAAGAATTTTGAAAATTTGTCGATTTGTTCCCCGTCAAACCCCGCTTTACTTAATTGAGATTCCACTTGGAATAAGTTACGCTGACGGTTAAATTGGCGTTGTTCTTCTAAAAACAATTCACGTTCTTTCGCCAGTTTTTCTTCCCCGCTTAAACGCGCTTCTTCTTCAATCGCGTGGCGAATGTCGTTAATGAAATTCGCGTCTTTGCGTAACTTCTTTTCTGCGTTAGCGTAGGCCGATTTAGACGCTTTCGTGCGCTCTTGATCGATGTACGCTTGTAGTTCCGGTGTTAATTCCTCAAAATTAATCATTTCCATGTTATGTCCCCCTAGTTCAGTCCCTTACCCCTCGGTTGATAATAGAGTTGTATCGGATTGTCCTTTATGTGAATTATTAATAACTACTGATTGTTGGCGTTCAGCTTCGAGTTGCTGACGTTCTTCCTGGTACTTTGCCC
>JBGUTP010000008.1:0-6346 GCA_045133095.1 Candidatus Enterousia sp. | reverse complement strand
GCATACGGGTTACGCCGCCCGAAGCGTTAAACAGGTAACCAAGGAATCCAGGGTTACCAAGGGCGTGGCATATACCACGTTCGGATGGAGAGACAAGAATCTGCCCGACATTCACACCAAGAAAATGAGGAAAGACGGAACGGGGTTCGTAATCAAGCCGAAACCCGCAACGTATATTGGTATATGGCAGGATTTGGGCACAATCCATTTAAAACCGCGTCATATTTTGCGGGACGAGTGGGAAAGCCACAAAAAAGAGATTATCCGCAATATTGAGCAATCAATAGTTGAGATTATCGACAAAAACCTTGTTAAGTAATAGGAGATGCAGAAAATGGCATTAACACCAACAACGAAGAAAAACGCCATCGCGGGTAAGAATACCCTTGTTGGTTATCGTTTGGCAAACCAGACCCCGGAAGCGGATTTTACCACCATCCCGGGCGTTTCAGTGTTTACAACCCCGGGCGGTTCCGTGGAAGACATCGATCAATCATGTATTGCCGAGGATTCCAAGCGTTACCTTGCGGGTGCATTTGATGGCGGGGAATTAACAATTACCATCCATCATTACGTTGGAGACGCCACCCAACAGGCGTTAATCAATGCGGCCAATTCCGGATCAGTTGTGGACGTACAGATCGAATATCCGGACGGCACCAATTTAACCATGGAAGTGGCGTTAAAATCCGCGTACCCGCAGGAAGTCAGCCTCAGCGAAACAATTAAATGGGATGTTGTCGGGAAGATTTCTGAAAGACCAACCATTGTATTTGGTACGGGTTTGTAATGAACGATTTAACAAACGGGCGCATGGGTGCCCGTTTTTTTATGTGACGAGGGTTTAAAAATGTTAATTAGCGATTTTTCAAAAATTGAGTTTAAAACCGTGTTGGTTTCCGCCCCAGAATTTGGACAGGATGCCGAAATTAAATTAAAAGAGTTGAGCGGGGCACAACATGCCGAGTTAATCGACAGGTTAAAGGATGCCGAATTTAGAGAAAGTGAAAAAAAATTAACGGCATTCATGTTATACAATTGTTTGGTAAGGGATGACGGCGAAAGAATGCTGCAGACCGAAGACGAAGCAATCGAATTAATGGAAAAAATCCCGGCGGGATTGTTACGCCGAATTAATGCGGCATTAGCGGGGTTGAATGAGCAGGCAACCCCCGAAAAAAAAGGATAAACACCACCCTGCTGTTATGTGCCCGCATTGCGCGGGACATACACCAACCGATAACGGTAATAATGAAAATGCCGTTATCAGAGTTGAACGCATGGGCGGATGTTTACAGATATGAAGCCGAGATTATGAACGGCGAAACGGAAGACGGTTCCGCAGATGATGACACGGACGCGGAAATAAACCCGCGGGATGTTTTCAGAATGTTAAACGCAGAGGTTAAATAATAAATGGCAGTTGTAAACAACATTTTAAACAAGGTGAGTTTAAACACCGCCAAATATAACGAAAATCTGCAGAAAATGCGGAAGAAAACCAAGGCCGAAACCAAGGAAATTGGATCAGCATTTAAGGCAATGGGCAACGTTTGGGCGGGCGTTGCGGGGGCGATTTCCGCGGGAGCATTGGGCGCCGCCGTTGTTAAGGAATTGAAAGCCACCGAAACCGCCGTAGCGGGTTTTATAAGCACCGCGGGCGGAGTTGAGCAGGCACGCGCAACGTTCGAAATGTTACAACAGGCGGCACGCGACACGTTGCAACCGTTCGACGCGTTGAAAGCAGCCGCGCAGGATTTACAGCGGAACGGGATCGCCCCGAGTGCGGAGCAGTTAAAAACGTTCAGCCAAATTGCCGTAAGTTCCGGTAAATCGTTGGAAACCGTAACCTCATCGTTTACCGCGGCGTTGCAGGGGCGGTTTAAATCGTTAAACCAATTGGGCATAACCGCCAAGGACATGGGCGACAAACTCGCGTTAACGTACAAAGGGACAACAACCGAAATCGAAAAAAATTCCGCGGCATTGGCGGGATATTTTGAAAAAATCGGCGAAGAAAACGCGGGGGCGTTGGATTATTTACAATCCGGAATGACGGGCGCATTTAATCATTTGGATAATGCCTGGGGGGATTTTGTCCGCAGTTTAGCCGAAAGCGGGATCGGAAAATTAATTACGGATGCCGTGCGGGAGATTGCGGGCGGGTTGGATTCCGTAACATCGTGGATTAATGAAAACAGTCCGTATATTAAACAATTTTTCCAGAGCATTGGAGACGCATTCGGGACCATTGCCAAGGTTGTAAAGGATTCGACGGAATCCGCGTTTAAATTCATATCCAAATTTTGGGATGATTCCGAAAGCGAATCCAAGGACGGGATCTCGAATATTGGATTTTTTCTAAGTCAGTTTTTTAATTTTGCCCGCGTTGGTTTCATGGAATACGTGGCAAAGCCTGCCGCCACGGCGTGGGGTTCCATTAGTGGCGGATTAACCGCAATTGGGGAAGGGTTAGGAACATCGTTAAGCGGCGGTAATTTTTTCGACGCATACAACAACAGCCTTAACCGCAACGCGGACGAGATGAACGAAACGGCGAAGCATTGGGACCAGGCGATCAAATTTCAATTGCAGGACATCGACAACAATCGCAAGAAGTTGGCCGAAGAATTAAACAAGCCGTTACCGACCCCGAAATTACCGGAAAGCGTTTCCTTTCAGATTGGCGGAAGCGGGGGCGGACGAAACGGCGGGAGTAAGGCTGCAACCGATACATGGGGCGGATATTACACCAAAATGTTGGAATTGCAGTCCGACGCCATGAGCGAGCGCGAAAAAATCGACGCGGAATATTTTTCCAAGTTGGCGGAGTTGCAGGAACAGGCGGGAAAAAGTCAGACCGCAACCGCCGAGGAAATAAACACCGTACGCGAATTATTGGAAACGGAACACGCCCAGAAAATAAAGGAATTGAGGGAACAGGCATTAACATTTTACACGGACGTAATCGGGAATGAGGAACAGCAGATCCGCGAAAGTTATTCCCGTAAAATGGAAGATTTGGAAGCATTCCACGCCGATCAGTTGTTGAGCGAATCTGAATTTTTAGACGCCCGCAACGCATTATATGAACAATACAATAACGACATGTTGGCGTTACGTGAAAAGCAGAAAAAGAAAGGGGACGGCGGGTTATTTTTTACCACGGAACAGGCCAAGGAATTGCAGGCGTTTGGCGATGGCATGGACACCCTTTCCGGAGCGTTCAGCAATTTGGCTAACAGCATGAGCCAGAGCGGAGCAAAATACAAAGCATTATTTGCAATCCAAAAGGCGTTTGCAGTAGCAAGCGCGACAACCAACGCTATATTGGCATGGTCAAAGGCGTTAGGGGAGAGCGAGGGCGGATGGCTTGCCGCATTGGCAAATTATGCCACAGCCGTAGCCATGACAACCAATATTTTAAGCCAATTAAAAGGGGTTGAAATGCATGATCGCGGCGGAAGAATTGCAGCGGGAAAAATCGGCATCGTTGGCGAATATGGTCCCGAAATTGTAACGGGTCCCGCTAATGTTACAAGCAGAAAGGACACGGCGGATCTTGCCCGTTCAGCGTTAAACGGAAACGGCGTCCAAGTCAATTTATACGAAGATGCATCCAGAGCGGGAACCGTTGACACCTCGCAGGGCATGGACGGCGAACAGGTTATTAATATTTTTGTTTCGAATATCCGCAGGGGCGGAAGGATGGCGCAGGCGATGGAATCGACATACCAATTACACAGATACGGGGGCGCGTAAATGAATAGTGATTTTAAGTATTACCCGATTAATTTACCCCGCCCGTTACAATCGGGGTACACAACCAAACACAAACCAAATATGTTACGCACGGCGATGGCTGACGGGTATACCCGCCAACGGTTGATTAACCAAGGGGCACCCGATACCGTAAACATTGGTATTTGTTTAACCGAATCACAATACCGCGCGTTTTTGACATGGTATAAATCGGAAATCCGTTCCGGCCAAGATTGGTTTATCATGCCGCTTTTATCCACAGAATCAGACGACGCAATACAATACAAGTATGTAAGAATTCAGAACGGAGAAGTTAACGCCGCATTGCAGAGCACGGGGGCGAAAGTTGGAAGCATTTATAAATTAACCATGATGTTGGACGTATCAAATACGATCATTGATGATGGGTCATGGGATCCGGGCGTGGTTACGTCTGAGGATGTGATCGCATCATTGACGGCATTCATGGAGACGGATGCAACCGTCAACGATTCTGAAGAAATGGAAGACAGCATTAACCAGTACACAATAATAGAATAGAGGGGCAAAAATGAGTTATAAAAAGACGGTCACATTTACGGCCAATGTTGCAGACTTTACCGACGGAACCGTAACCGCCCGCGTGCAGGCCGAAAACAGCATTTTAAACCAGCTGATCGCGTGGATTTTGTCAAACATTAGCGGCATTCAGCAATTAGAGAAAATCGAGATCGGCTCGTCCAAGTGGAGCGGCTACCCTCTTTACAACGTGAGCACTGGGGCACCGTCCGCGGTTACGTCGCGCGTCAATTCAACCTGGCTGTTGGGTTCAGATTGTTTTATTTTAGGAAAAAATAAAAGCAATTGGACGGCTGGCGTTATGGTTGACAAACACATTCTAAAGTTCAGCCCCACCTGTTCCTTTGAGTTCCAAGACTGGTTAAATTCCATAGAATCAAAACCATTAAGCATTATACTAAGCCAATTGAGATTTATTAATTCAACCAGCAACCGCATCAGATACTGCGGCACAATCGAATTATTTGAATTTGACACTACCTCCGCAACACTAACGTTAACATTAAAGTTTTGGAAGAGTAGTAAAAATTTAATTTTTGCCGTAAACGGAAAAAATGATTATATCGTTTTTTCAAATAACGAAAATGATGCAAATTTTGGATGGTTCAACGTATCTGGTGGGTATTTGACAAATGCCATGTATTCATTAAATGAACAGATGCAGGCGAACCAGACAACGCAAACAAACACAAGTTCTAGTTCGTCCATAGGAACGCGAACCGCGAACCTTGCCCTCAATTATCCGACGTCAAACAATCCATTTGTATGGGGAAGTATGGGATCATACAATACCGCGATATATTCGTCTAATAGCGAAGAAGCGGCCGGCCCGGTTGCAATGCATAGACTTAATGCTCAACTATTAGACGAATTAAATACGGATGCAACATCGAATTATGTTTTTTTTGGTAACAGGCTGCCGAATTTTCCACGAATCCTAAGCACACAAATATATTTACGCAAGGTATATACACCGAACACGGCCACCAAGGCTCCTGTTAAGCAGGCATACACACCGGGCTGTTTAGTTGCGGACACAATTTATAGAGTTAATAACGTTGATTATTTATGTTTGGCCACCGGATGGGCATCATATCTGATCGAAGTTGAGGACCAGGGGGAATAAAAAACATGATAGTAATTGACACATCAAAAACGCAATGGTGCGATGCCGAACACAACATTTTTAACGCGTATGTTAGGGATGTTGACGGTTGGCATTATGTAACCTGTTGCCAGTACAGTACTGGAACCGCGGGGAAGATTTGGGACATGCGCGAAGAATTGGACATCATTCCCGCAGAGAATGAGCAGACCGACGAAGCATTAATAAGATTAGTTCAAATAGGCATCCAACAACGTTTGGATTATGTGGCATCGTTGAAAGAGTACGACGACGCCGCTTCCGTTGTCTCGTATTTAGGCAGCACCGATCCGACATTCAGAGCGCAGGCCGTTAAATTTAACGCGTGGCGTGATGCATGTTGGGCAACCGCCCGTAAAATCCGCGAAGACGTCCAGGCGGGAAAACGTCCACGCCCGACATACGCCGAAGTCATGGCATTAATTCCAACATTCGAGTGGGATCATTAATATGCTAGTTTCGTTAAATGAAATTTACGCATCCGGCGGGCAGATGCCGATTATAACGCTAACAATTGATAACGAAGAAATCGGCACGTTAAATGTTGTTTTGGCGCAGGATAACAGGCGGTTAAATGGCGTTGTATACCATGCGGCGGCGTTTACGGTTCAGATGCCCGAACGTTCGGGAAACGGATTTAGTGATTTATCCTTTGCAATTTGTGGCGTAAACGGCGAATGTTATTCGTACATTATGCAAGCAATGGACAGCATGAAACCAACCCTGTTAACATACAGACAATGGCACCCCGAAACCGAAACATTACAAGATGAATTAACGTTAACCGTCACGGGATGCCAGATTAACAGGAATACCGCCCAATTTTCGGCGTCATTCTGTGACATGTTAAATTTAGAATTTCCGAGGTTGAAATATACCGCG
>JBGUTP010000007.1:0-161120 GCA_045133095.1 Candidatus Enterousia sp. | reverse complement strand
TGCAAGGTATGCCTTCATTGCGGCTTCGGCTTTTTTGTCGGCAGATTGTTCCGCGGCAGCAGACATCAGGTTCATTGCGCCGATGCCGGTTGCGCCAATGCCCGCCGCACCTAATAATTTATTGGCGGTCGATTGTTCTTTTTCTTTCATTTTTTTGGCGTTTTCTTTTAATTCATCGACCTTTTTTTGTGAATCTTCTTCGCTTAGACGTGGAACAGGGTTGCACTTGGTGCCGTCCTTGCTGGGGGTGTGTGTTTTTTTACAATCCGTGATAAAGCATACCGTTTTACCGTCAATAGTTCTGTATTCGGCATCAGTGGCGTTTTTGTCGTCAGATGTGCATGGCTTTTTGTTTTTGTTGATGCACTTATTTTTCTGGTCGTCCAGGTCAAAATCAGTGCTGATACATTCGGTGATTTTGCAGACAGACTTGCCATCAACGCAGGTTAAGTGCGCGCTTTTTGCGTTGTCTGGCATGGCGTCGCATTTGCTGATTGGGTTGCCAGATTCGTCTTTATCGGTCCATTGGATACATTCGCCCTTGGTTTTGTCCAGGGTATAGCCGCAATTACATTCGGTGGCAATACATGTGTTAATTGTACCTTCTTTGATGCCGGTTTGTTTTGCGTTCGGATGCTTTTTTACGTCTTCGTCTTTACATTTTTTTAGTTCTTGTATGCAAGAAGTCGCGTTTTTGGTTTCGTTTGGTTTATAGCCTTTGTCACAAGTGTCAACAATGCAGATTTCCGTGCCGTTGTTACAGGTGCGATGGATGGTTTTTGCATGATTTGGTTTCGTTGTACATGTGTTTGCATCCCAGTCAACACATGATGTGCCGTCCGCGTTGGCGGTTTTGCCACATGGGCATTTTTCACAGCGTGTTCCGTCTTCGCTTGGTGCCATGCCTTTGTTGCATGAAATAGCGCGACATAGGTATCTGTTATCTATTTTGGCGTGTTGCCCCGTGCCGTTTTCTATTATGCATTCGGTAAAAACACATTCGTTGTTTTTAATTTCGTAATAGGTATTATTAACACATTCGGTTAATTTACAGTCGTTGTTTGGGTCGCGTGTTTTTTCGCCTTTATCTTTATTTATTTTACAGCCTGTAACTATAACCTCATCAAGTTCTTCACTGCAAGCCAATGTTATTGTACCCATGTTGGATTTGGCGGTTAATGTCTGTTTGGTGCAACCAACGTATGATATTTCCACAGAGGCGTCTTTGGGTACTTTGGTCAGTGTGAATTTTCCTTTAAGGTCGGTGATTACGCCCTTGTCGGTTCCCACAACCATAACAGTGGCACCGGGGTACGGTTCTGTGTTTTTATCGTCTAGGGCTGGACCAATGATTGTACCAGTGATGTTGATTTGACCTGGTCCTGGGATATTGTTTTTGTCTATTTTTGTTACGGCGTTTGATACACTGGTGTCGCCCTTGAGGGGTTCAGACGCAGCCCTTGTGATTGTAGGGCAGGCTATTATGAACAGTGCGATAAAGATATTAATAATTTTTTTCATTGTTGTTTACTTTGATGTTGAACCGCTATTTGAACTGCTGCCGCTGGAACCACCGCCAGTGCTGCCAGAGCCACTGCTGGAACCACCGCCGGAACTGCCGCTGGAACCGCCGGATGGTACCGTGATAGATGATGCGTCTATTTTTGTTACGGCGTTTGATACACTGGTGTCAGCCTTGATTGGTGTAGGATTTTTGTACGTTTCTATTTTGCCGGATAATTTGCTGTTTAGTTCCTTGCTTGTCTTGTCCTTATTATCCTGAACTTTTTTATCCAGGTCAGATGTGTCAATTTTTTTAAGTTTTTCACTTGTGGCTTTTTGTGCTTTTTCTTGTTCTTTTTCCTTTTTGGATTTCTTTTTGTTTTTGTCCTTTGTGTCTTTGTTATCCTTGGCGTCTTTATTATCCTTGGCGTCCTTATCGTCCTTAGCGTCCTTATCGTCCTTGTCGTCGTCGTTATCTTTTTCTTCGGTTTCGGTCGCGTCATCATCTTCGTCCGAATCTTCGTCGCCGTACATTTCTTTGTGTTCTTTTTCTGCCTTTTTGGCGGCTTGTTCCGCCTTGTGACGGTCAATGGCGCGGTCAATTGCACCAGATGTGATGGCACCAACGCCCATACCAATTCCAGAACCCATCAGCGCAGATGATGCAGATTGCTGTTCACGGGTCAGGCGAAACGCGTTTTCTTTGAATGTTGTTATGTCAACACCAAACCAATTCTGGTCGCAGTTAAATGTTGAGCCTGCGTATGCTTTCTTGGACGCGTAAAGAGTGTTCTTGTCCCCCGCATAGAAATTGACAGTGTAAACACAATCAAGTGTGCGTTCGTCAAACATTGCACCCAGGCGACCGCATGTGTCACGCATCAGGTCACGTAATTCATACAGACGTTTTTCGTCCGCCGCAATCTGCTTTTCCGCATCTTGGCGCAAAACGCCGAAAACGTTCATGGCGCGTGATGCAAGACCGCTGTCCTGTTCGGTGCAGGATTTTGCAATTTTGCCACAGTCAGAGATGGCTTTGTCACCCGCCTTTTTGCCCAGGCATTTGGAAAACGTTGGACCGCACGCGTTGATAATGCAATCGTTATAACTGTTGCCGCATTCGACTATCTTGTTATATGAAGATATGCGCGCGTTCATGTCACGGTCAGCCTTGATTTCCGCCGTGAAAAGTGTGTATTCGTGACCGCTGCACGGCAGGTCACGACGACACGCGTCCAGTTTTGTCCCCCACAAGGTGTCCGTGTCGCCCGCGCATTTTGAAAAATCTTTGCCGCATTTTTCCATCATGCATGCGCGCAGATTTGCATCGCAGGCGTTTTGACCACTGACCAGGGCCTGTTGCATTTTTTTGTTCGCAGTGTTAGATGCATCCGCAGCATCAAGGGCGGCACGTTGCGCCCGGATTTTGTCGGCAAGTGAACTGGTCGAAGAGTCGTTGACAGACGTCGAGACGTCAGATATAACATCGTCAAATTGTGATGTTTTGTCTTCGATTATATATTCGGTGGGTTCGGATTCGACGTCCGTGTCCACTGTGTCCGTGTCCGCAGGTTCGGTATAGTCGCCGTCGTCCAGAACCGTGTCATCGGTGTCGCCGGGGGCAGTGGTGGCGGTGGTGGCAGACTGAATCTGTTGGGTCATGGTCGGCATGCGTGATGCCGCACTGCTGCGTCGTTGGGTGCGAGATGTAACCGCCGCCGCATCCGCAGTTGTAATACAGCAAAGGATGCACATTAAAAATGCGCACATCGATAATGAAAATTTAAATATCTTGTTTGTCGTTTTCATCTTCTAATCTATGGTTGCACATGCGATTTCGTAAAACTTGCACAGTTGGGTTGCCATCGATGTTTCTGATTCATAACCGGCTTCGCAATTGTGCGCCATGTTGTTTGCGCATACCGTTGCAATGCATTTGTCGCGAACGCTGTTGTCAGCACAGCCAGATTTGATTGATGATAGCTTTTTTTCGCGGGCAGATTGATAAGACGCAATGATTTGTGCCAGCAGTGTGTCCGCATTATCAATCGCTTCGTCGCGGGCGGCAATCAAGTCAGAGCGTATGCCAGATATGTATTCGTCACAACCGGTCGCTTCGACGCCACATGCGGAAAAGAACTTGTCAAAGTCGGCGTTTTCTTTGCAATTGCGAAAGTCCGCAGAACAACGATTGTCCGCAATTACACAGGCACGAATGTCGCCCTGGCATGATGATTTTGTGCGCTTTTTTGCCATCTGGTCCAGTGTCTTGGAAAGTTGCGCAGATACGCCCGCAGCCTTGCATGATTGTTCAATTAATGAATCGTATGTGTCGGTTACGTCGTCCGGGGTGCAACCAGAAACCTTGGATAAACATTGCTTAATCGCCCAGGTATAGCGTTCGGATGGGTCGCTGGGGGCCTTTTTTAATTCCTTGTCAGATATGTTGTATTTCGCAGATGCACCGGCGGAAACACTGCGCATTGCAGGCTTGGACGGCGGAAGACCCGCAGATGTTGTTCCGCAATACTGACACCGGGCAGACGGATTTGACGATATGTTTATTGCACACGCGGAATCCAAACAACGTGTCAAATTAGCGCGTGAACACTTGGACGCAGCATGCGCAGACGTCGCAAGAAATAGGGTAGATAGTAAAAATATAATGTGTGATTTCATGTTCTCTCTTGTGGGGTATTATATCAAATTTCTGACCTGTACGCAAAGAGAAAAACAGTGTAAAAAAAGATTTCATGTTTTGTATCTTTTGTGGTTGACAAAATAAACTTTGTTGTCTATATTTGTCAATGTAAGTTATTTGTAGAAAAAAGAAAAGGATATAAAATGGCAACAGGAACTACACCTACACCAACGCCGACAACAGGCAGAGATAAAAAATGGTGGTTGATTCACGCGTCTGCGGGGGTTGGGGTTTTGGCTTTGATTATTTTTGGATTGTCTCAGTGCGGTGGTAAGAACGGTGCAGAAGAAGAATGTCGTGATGCCGCAAAGGTCATCGCAAAGACGGATTCTTTGTTGAACGAGGCAACAAAAAAAGTGAAAAGTATCAGCGATTATGCAGAAGAATTGAAAAGGGATAACCGCGCAAAGGCAGATACTATCGTTGAATTAAGAGATTCTATCGTTGTATTAAATGATTCTATTGTCGGTTTGAATGATTCTTTGGGCAAGGTTAATGAACGCTTGGTCGATTGTAAAAAAAGTAAAAAGAATAAGCCGGTACAAAAACAGCCTGTGAAAAAACAACCGGTAAAAAAACAGCCTGCAAAAAAACAGCCTGCAAAAAAGGATACTGTGGTTGTTGTGCATGAATATAAGCCGGCACCACAGGATAATAAAAACACACGTGGAAATGGTGATGTTATCATTTCTAATGGTGGGGCGGTAAATACTGATATCAATCTGTCAAACGGTGGTACTAATAATGGTACTATTATTATCGGTGATAATGCGGTTGTGCATAATCATCGCAAAGTGGTTGCAGCGGATACTTTGGCGCGCGCAACACATGCCAGACAAATCGTTATCGAATGCGAAGTTTCACAGAAAAGACGCGTTTACAGATAATGTGCGGTATGGTATCTGATAATGTCGGTTCGTCAATGGCGAACCGATTTTTTTTGTCTGGACATATAAAAGTATCTTGTGCTAAGATTTTTCTTGAAAGAGAGAGTTCGTTATGAAGTTTATAAGAATTTTAGTGTTTTCTTTGTTCTTGGCACCGTTTGGGGCGCATGCCGCACAGGGGGACTTTATGCTGGCGGCGCAGTTGCTGGCGGCGGCAAAAAGTGCCGATATTCAACAGGTGCAGGCCTTGGTTAATAATGGCGCAGATGTTAATTTTGTGGATGCAACAGGGTTGTCTATTGTGTGTACGGCACTGATGAATAATGATGTGCGGGCGGCGCAAATCTTGCAGATGTATGGGGCGGATGCATCAAACTGTGACAGGCAGATTAAACAATATAACAACAGAAATAAATCCAAGGGAAGCGGCGGTTTGTTCAGCGGACTGTCGTCTGCCCAAAGCATAAGTTTAGCGGCGGCGGGTGCCGCCGTTGTTGTAGGTGGGCTGTTGCTGCTGACAGATGTGCTTGACCCGGGTAATGATAACGAATCGGCAGGCAGCGGTGGCGACCGACCAAATAATAATCCTGGTGGCGGTGAAAATGGGGGGACGGCGGTTGCAGGACTGACTGTGCCATACAGCCCAGCATATCTGGGGGCAGATGGTAAGTTAACAAGCAGTGATGCAACTTATCAGGCTAATTTGTTGGCGTGGAATCCGTCAGAAGGTGGAATCAGAGAGGCGGACTTTAACTATTTCAGACACACAACACAGGTGGATAATAACTTTGTGGTCGATGGGGTTTTGGTGCCTGTGCAAAATTATTTGTTGATGATGCATGGGTATTCTGCATTTGCAAATGAGTATATGGGGCAAGAAATCTTTCGTGATGCAACAACCAGAAATCCAGTTTTGGTCGCAAACAGTGCAGGCGGCGGCGTGCCGATTCGGGTCGGAATTGTGACCAGCAATGGAATCAGCGCAACTGGGTCGGCGGCGCGTGCAGATGGAATATCGTATGCTTTGTCGGCGGCGGCAGATGCAACAACGTCGTATGTTGATAAATACTTTAATTATGCAAATCCTGTGGCGGGGGTGTTGGGCGCGGAATTGTCTGGGTTCGATTTGTCGGGCAGTGGTACCGCATTAAATCCATTCGCGTCTGCGTATGACAGTGCGCTGGGGAAGATTATCGGCGGATGGGAGGCAGGCGGTCGGTCCTATGGTGACTTTATGGGGTTTGTGCCAAATGCACAGTTGGGAATTTTAAGAACAGGTGGTGGACAAGGTTGGCAAGATATCGCCAATGCGACAGAAGGTGCGGTCTTGGGAACTGTGTCCGGGACGGATAATAATATAGAAGTAGGTGATACGCTGACGTTGGGTGGTGTGACGTATCAAATTAAGTTGGCAACCGATGGTGCCGCAGTGCAAAATCCAACCGTTACAGTTAATGGAACAACGTACAGGGTGCCAGATGGTAGTACCATGTTAAAGGGTGTTTGTGCCGATACGCAGGAATGCGAAGATGTGTCGGATATTGCGATTTATGTCGGTACCGATGGATACTATTATGTGAATACGTCTGGTGGAAATACCGTTGATGCGGTTTACACTGTAAATCAAAATAATCTTTATGCACAGAAAGAATTGGTTGATACAGACTATAAAAATTTTCAAGCGTTGTATAATGCAAAAAATGTAAGTGATGTTTTGGCGAACGTGTCTGTGATAGAGCCGTCGCGCAGTGCTGGGTATCTTAGTGTGCGCGAAATGCCGGCATTGATAGCGTTGGGGTCGTCAACTGGGGCAACCAAGACCGATGTGTTCCAGGCTAAGATTAACGGTGTTTACAGTCCGACAACCTTGACACAGGGGGCAGCCGCCAATTTGATGTTTAATGGGTATGGGGCAGGGTCGCCAATATTGGTTATGCCCGCGGGGGAGTTTGCCTTTGGTGATGGTGAAGGTAAATCGTTGTCCGCGCTGGATGCGACCTTTGAAAACTATGCGCCGGCATTGTATGATAAAAATTTAGAGCATTTTTTCATGACTGTTGTTGCGGTTGGGCATTCGGGGCAAAACGGCACGTCGTCGGCGGGGTCTATTGGTGAATATGGAAATGGCGTTGGTGAAACGTTTGGACCATTGTATTTGTCAGCGTGGACCGATTTTAATGGGACACTTGGCGACACGTCCGATGATGTTAACTATATGTCGCGTAAGTGCGGTGTGACAGGGGTTGGGGTTAATGGTGTTGACCCATGGTGCTTTGCCGCGGCAGGTGCAACATCTGAAATGGCAACCGCCAGTGCCGCAGGGGCGGTCGCATCGCTGAAGGCGGCGTTTGAATATATGTCTAATTCACAAATCTTTACGTTGATGGCATTGACGTCTGATGGTTATTTGCTGGGGGCAGATTCGGCGGGCAATGCATTTACAACAGAATCATTGGTGGCATATCTGAAGTCTATGTATTCTTTGCCACGGGAATATAATGTTGATGAATTTGATGCCGATGAATATCTTGATGCATTTGCAGAAGTTTATGGTTATGGAATGATTAATCTGGAACGTGCAATGACACCGAATAAAAAGATTTATTTCTTTGACGGTAATAAAATTGTGTCGGGGAATGGTAATGCGTACTGGCGCGCGGCGGCAAATACTGTGTTTCGTCCGTCGGCGGTGTTGAATGTGCGCGGGGCAAGTGTCAGTGCGCCGTTCTTTGATGTACTGCAAAATGTTGATGGCAGTGTTGCAATGCCACGTGTTTGGGAAAATTCTTTTGCGCTGGGGGATGATGGACGTCGTGGTTTGTACATGGGGGATGTGCTGGGGGATTTTATGACCCGGCGTGATGCGGTGGATTCCGTACAAGTTGGACAATTAAATTTTGAAATGAATGTGTCTGAACGTGACTATGCGGATAATTTAAGCGGGCTGGATATGATGAAGATAGGGTTTGCAGATGATGCATGGAAATTGTCGGCGTCTTATCAGCGTTATTTGACCGACGGACAGTCGCGATTTGTTGGAATGGGAAATCCTATTATGGGTTTGGTGTCGAATGCGGTTGTGTCTGCTGCAGGATTTAGTGTTGGTAAGTGGTTCTTTGGGGCGCGTGCGTTTTCGGGGGCAATTACTGATGAAGGGTTGTTGGAAAATGACCCGGCAATTTCAAATCAATATATGCCTGCAAAATTAGGGTTGGCACAGGGTGGACAATCGCAAATTGCATGGGTGGGCGATGGGGTAAAGATTGCCGCGGCGTTTGGTGTGATGCGTGAAACAGATACTTTGCTGGGGGCGCAAACAGGTGGATTATTAAATCTGGGGAATGGTAATACAAATTATGTTGATTTGATGGCAGGTTATAATTTTAATGATGTGATTGATGTTGTGGCGCGTGCAACATTTGCACGGACGACATCTGATGCGAATGGTGACTTTGTCTTAGGGTTGGATGATATTAATTCAAATGCGTTCGCGTTGGGGGTAAAGGCGGGAAACTTTGAATTTAGTGTCGCGCAACCGTTGGCAATTACAGATGGGGGCTTGCAGTATGCACATGCAGAATATGACGTAGTTCAAAAGGATGGCAGTTATGAACTGAATATCGTAGATACACATGTGGCGGATATTGATTTGGCACCATCGCGCCGCGAGGTTAGATTCGCAGGAACCTATAACCATAAATTTGGTGAATTTACAGATGGGGCGTTCGGATTTATTTATCGGGTCAATCCAAATCATATATCTGAATTTGGAAATGAGACTTTGTTGATGATGCGATTGTCACACAGGTTAGGAATATAAAGAAAATCGGGCAGAAGCCCGATTTTTATATCGCTTGAAATTATTATTTTTTTCGTTATTATTGCGTGGCACAAAATAAAGGATAGTTTAGAATGAATATTAGTTTTTCCACAGTTGTTGATTATGTACAAAATTTGTTTCCTAATGTTAAGCCTGTTGCGCCAACGGATAACAGGGATGCGGATATGGATGTGTTGGCATATTTGGCGATTGACAGTTTTTATGTGACGGCAAGAAATGGTGGTCATTATTGGTACTATTTGACGAATCCGGTGAATATTGAATTGGCGCGCTATATTTTGCGCAGTAATGGTATTAAACCACAGACACATAAAACACATTATATTTTCTATAATAAGCAGACTGTTTTGCGGGTTAGATATTCTGATTTAAAGAAAAATGAAAATGCTAAACAATTTGTTGATGCGATGATGCAGACAGATGTGTTTGATGTAAAGCATGCGGCAGTTGATGCGCGAATGAATTTAATTAAGCAAAGAATGAAATAAAAAAAACGCCCAGATGGGCGTTTTTTATTTGTCGAAATATTTTTCTTTTTGTTTTTGTGACACCGCGTACATTTTATCAAATAATTTGTCCGCCGCATCTTGGGTCGTTGGTGCGCCGTTGGTTGGTGAATTGTAATCCGCGCCATTTAAAACGATTAAACGGTTTGGCAACAGTTTTGAACCACAGTCAATGTAATATTTGCTGGTGTCGTAATATTTGCCATAACAGCGACCATTTTCAACCGCAACATAGCCGTCCAGGGCAAGTGATGCGCATGTTGGTTGTGCGCCATAAACGATTTCACCGTTGTCCAGTGTTTCGTCGGACTTGTTCAATATACCAAAGCACCACACGTTTACATATTTGCCGTCAACAGATGCGGTCGCGCCACCTTCGGCAGTTTTGCGACGACCAAAACATTCGTCGGTTGCAGATAATAAATCTGTGTCAAAGTCAGCCTTGATTCCGGTGCCACGCGCAATTTCAGCACGACCCATAGGAACCGCGTCGCGTGATGTGGTGGTTAACGCTTCGGGGCAGATAAGTTTAAGACCCCAACAACCACTGGTCGCGTCCCACATTTCCGGTTCAAAGCCCGTTCCCATTGCGGTATAGCAATCGGTTGGGTCCAGGCGGCATACCGTTGGCTGTAACCACCATGGGGTTGTTGCCGCAGATGCCACAGATGCGCAAAATAGTGATAACGTTGAAAGTATAAATAATTTCTTCATGTTTTCCTTTCCTGTTTGTCTTATTTTATCAGATTTTGTCATATTGTGCAACAGGTCGTTATGATGATGTTGTTTTCGGTTCGCATTTCCCGGTTTCTGTGTTGCAGGTTTCGTCTTCTTTGCAACCAGTGTCGGCGGTGCATTCAGGTTGTTCGCATTTCCCGGTTTCTGTGTTGCAGATTTCGCCATTTTTGCAATCGGTGTTGGCGGTACATTTTGGTTCTTCTGTTGTTGCAGGTTCGGAACAGAATCCCCAGTCGGTGTTGGCGGACGTTTCGGAATAGAAGTCTTTGAATAAGACTTGTCCGGTTATGTCATGGCAACCATCTGCGGTTGATTCGTTGGTGTCTGTGACGCAGATGTTATTGGCGCAGCAGCCCGTGTCTGATTTTGTGTCAACCCATGCGGCGTTAACCCATGAACCGCCCAGACGGTCGCATTCGTCAGATAATGATTTTGCCATTTTTATACGAATTTCATCAATCACAACGTTGATGTCTTGCAAGACCGTTGCAGGGATTGCACCTTGCTGAGATTCAGAAGGGCGGATGCAGGCCTGAAGTGCGTAACGTGCGATGCGGTGATAAAGACTGCCGACGTAGTTGCCGCATAGGCTGCTGGTTGCGGGGCAGTTTTTTATTCCATCTTTGCAATATTCCTTATCGCATGGGCAAGGTAGGCATGCGTTGCCTGGTTCAGCTTCATCGATACTTTGTACTGCCGAGGAGCCACCACTTTTCGTCATGTAATATCCATCTTTACACGATGTGTATTTCTTGGTTGGTCGTTTGTCACCGCTAATATCGCATGTGTACTTTCTTTCTGCATAGGATGTTGTTGTGCCGTTAACGCCCCCACTTGCTTTTGATATGGCGGCAGATAAATTGCACTGTGCGATTGTTGCGTATTGCATGTCGCCAGGGTTGTAAACACGACAGCCATACGGGAACGAGTGGATGGTGTCGTTGCTGGGGATGGCGCAAAGTTGGGTTGTGTATTCTTGCAGTGTGACCAGACATTGTTTGCCAATTTGTTGATCGACTATGTTATGCATAGCAGTCAACAGGGCGGACATACCCTGGGGACCGCCACCGTAGAGGTTGCTGCATGCGTCAAGTTTTTCTTGGCACAACTGTTCCGATAATTCCAAGCGCGAGCCAATTAGTAGTTGTTCTTTGACATTGCTGAAGTCTTTTAATTGTTGGCTTTGTTCGTCATAACATGCGTTTACAACGTCAAGACATTCATTCTTAACCTGGCGAATGCGGTCGTGTTGACCCTGGTATATTTCAGATATGGCCTGGCGCATGAATTCGTCCCAAACTTCGTCCGCCAGGTCGCGGCAGGTGTCCAGGGATTTTTCCGCAAAAATACGCTTGGCATTTAGGGTTGCAACAATCATGCGGTTGGTTTGATTGGTCAGGACGTCGCCAGACAAGGATGTCAAGGATTCTAGTTGATAGAAGTTCGGACTGTATATAGGTTCGCCAGTTTCATAGGTCAAATAGCGACCGGTGATGTCCAGACAGTGTACATAGTCGGTGCCACACGCCGTGTCCGCAGTGATGTTTTGACGCACCTTGGCAATGCAGTCGTTGATGGCGGTTGAATTGTGGGCGTTGTATGTGTCAAGACGTGCAAGGTTCATTTCGCGTTCTGTTTCACGAATAACGCTGTTCGCGGAGGTCAGTTTCTTGTCCAGTGAATTGATAAGTGCTGAACAGTCGTTTTCAATGTACATGCCGTATGCAGATACAACCATGGTCTGGGTCGTTTCACTGGGGCATTTGTCGGCAACAAGTTCCGAACACTGGGCATGGACCGCGTTGTAGAGCGCTTCGCCAGTAAGGTTGGCAATGTTGGTGCCGCCGGTTAGGTCGGTTGTTGCCCAGATAGAATTAATGTCGCCAGCGATGTCAAGGCTGCCCTGGGTGGATAGTGATTGGGTCTTTGTTTTGTTTAAGATGTCGCTGATGCCGGTAAGTTGTTTCGCGCTGTCCGATGTATCGCGGATGTTTGCCTGGGTGTATTCGCCGGTAGAGGCAGTAATCATTGCGCCAACCTCGGCACCGGTTTTGTCGATGACGTAAAGATTTAAATTCTTGAAATCGGCAAGTTGGTCGGTCGCCTGGGACAGTGCGCGTTCGCGTGACTTAATTTCTTGAAGTTTAGAAGAGCAGACGCAACGACGGTACGTGTCGTTCGCAGTGCCGCAAAACTGATCCATGCATGTAAAGTACGCTTCGCGACAGGTGTTATAGCCGGTGCCAAATGTGTTGGATTGGGCGACGTTTAGCGAAACAGTCGCGCGGGCAGGGCGTATGCCAGAACGTGCCACAGATGTTGCGCGATTGGTGCCGATGGCACTGCGCGCCGTGGTTGCCGCGCGTGCATGTGTTGACGATGCAGTGCGTGCGGTGGATGCGTTTGCGCGTGTTGATGTTGCGCCGCGTGCCACAGTGTTTTTTGTTGTGCGTGCCGTTGCCACAGTGGTTGATGGGGTTGCGCGCTGGGTCACGGATGTGCGTACGGTGGTTTGTTTTTGTGGGGCGCGGGATACAGCTTTGTCGTCACGAACAGCAGCATCGGCAATGCCGATACTGAAAAGTATGGTGGCTAAGTATATTAAACCCCTTTTCATCCTTGAGTAATATAAATTATTTATAGTTTATCAAAAAGTGGTGTGCTTAACAAGAAAAATGAATGTTAAAATCGTATAAAAAAAAACCACCAGAAGGTGGTTTGCGTTATTAGTTTGCAGTATCGCCAGATGGACGGTTGCGTTCAACAAATGTTATGCGACCCTTGTCCAAATCGTATGGGGTCATTTCAACACGAACGCGTTCGCCAACGTTTACCCAAATGCGTGCCTTGCGCATTTTGCCGCAGACAGTTGCCAAAATTTCATGCCCATTTTCAAGTTTTACACGAAACATCGTGTTGGGTAATTTGTCTTCTACGGTGCCACTAAAAACAATTACGTCGTCTTTTGCCATGTATTTATTCCTTGGATTTTCTGAAGTTTTTACGCCCAATATGATAGTGGTTGTGGCTTGAAATTGCAAGAATTTTTTATCTGCTTGCGAAGCGGGGGGATATTTGATAAAATAGATAACAAAACATGTAGGGTGGAGTCTATGATGAAAATCAGAATTTTGGCAGCTTTGTTGGTCTTGGTTCCGGGTGTTGCAGCGGCGGTTGCGCGTAATGAAAATGCGCGTGTCGGTGTGCAGCGTGTGTCAATGGCGGGGGCGCGTGCGCCGAATATGAGTAAGACTATTACGGTGAATAAAAGCAGCGGAAAGGCAGATTCTGGTAATGTTGATGCCGGCGATGTGGATGAGGGTACAGATGAAGATAATGTGCCGTCGGATGATAAAGATTCAGAAGTTAATACTAAACCGACACCAAGTAAAAATTGTCGCGAGGCATATCGTGCCTGTATGGATGAATTTTGTTTGTTGGATGAATCCGAAGGGTATCGTTGCGCGTGTTCGGATAATATCAATCAGTCAAAAAGTTTAATTCAAGAAATTCAAAAAATACAAGAAGAGGCAGATAAACTTTATACCGAAGGTGTGGAGCGTGAACAGATGGGTGCAAAGGCGCGTTTGGTCTTTGGTGAAAGTGAGGCGGCAAAGAAAAGTTCACGCGCGTCGGGGTTAAGCTTTTCACAGTGGTTGAATTCAGGTTCTGATGAAGAAGCCGCGTTGGGGGCGGACGAAGATATTGGTGATGGACTTTATGGAATGGCGGCAGAATATTGTGCGTCAGAACTGGAATCGTGTGGCGATAAGGCAGAAATGGAAGAGATGCTGTATTCGCGTCAGATTGTTGCAGATTGCAAGGCGTTCGATTCGTATTTGTCGGACCAGAAGTATAATGCACAGGCAAATAAACGTACTGCAGAAGCCGCGGTGCGACAGGCACGATTGGCAATGTTGGATACGACAAATAAGTATAATCGTGGTGAATGCTTGTTGGCGTATCGGGCGTGTATTGCAGATAAGGGTGGATGTGGTTCTAACTTTGAAAACTGTTTAGATGCGGATTTGTTAGGGCGTCGTGCAAATGCGTGTGAAAATGTTTTGGACCAGTGCTTGGCAGTAAAGGATTATGTGCTGCAGGATTGGGAGGCAGAAGCCGAGGCTATATTGGTTGATGCGGCAAAGTATGCCGATAAATATCGTCGTCAGACCTGTTTGGCGCAGATTCAAGTGTGCTTGGAAGATGGATGTTCGACAGGAACTAATTCTGCGTGCTTGACCGACGTTAATGTTGCCGCGGGTGTGTGTCCGATTATTGATGAATGTAATTCTATTATTCCGGGATTAAAAGCAGTTGTTAATGATAAGTTGGGATATTTAAGAACGCAATTCTGTCAGAATGATGTGGATGCGTGTTTGCGTGATAAGTGTGGAGAAAACTTTACTGCGCCAGAATGCGTTGGAAAAACACCATCGGAAATTGTTGAGTTGTGTCCGCAAAGCATGTTCCCGTCATGTAAGAATGAAACGCAGTTTGATATTATTGTGTCAGCGGCGGTTCTGCAGATGGATTATCAGATGATGCAAGGCTGTATTAACTATTTCGGGGAACAGTTAGGTAAGGTTTGTGGAACTGATATGGCGTGTTTGCCGTCTGATGATAAAATTATGGGATTGACAGAAATTCCAGATGATGAAGAAGGAATGATTGCGTTGCGTGTTCAGGTGCGTGATAATTCCAAGGCGGCAGTTAATGAGTTCTTTAAGCAATTTGAAAAAGATGTGACTGTTGCGGCGTGTGCGGATGCTGAAAAACCGGCAGGGCGCACCAGCCTGGGGAACAGCGTGTTTAATACTGCTAAACTTATCGCAGAAATTGGTGCGGAAAATCGTGCGTTGCGTGAACTGGAAACCAAGATTGCAGAATTGTCACGCCAGCAGGATATAGAAGAGGCGGAAAAGAATTGCTATGCCACGTACAAGGTGGAAACGCCAGAAGAATCTGATAAGAACTATAGTTATATCCGCAGTGTTTCGTTTGAACCAAGTTTGCGTAACTGTCACGTGTGTCGTATGCAACAGGTTTGTGAAACAGGTGGTGAAACAAAAGGTACAGCAGGTCTGAAGGGTTTAGCAGGTGGACTGTCCGCAGGTGCCGCAGCGGGTACTATGATTACGCCGGGGTGGGGAACCGCAATCGGTGGTGTCGTTGGGGCTGTGGGTGGATTGTTCGCAGGTCGTAGTGGTGCCGGTCAGCAAGAGTTCTGTCAGGAAATTGAATCCTGTGAAGATATAAATATGTAATTCTTGGCATGGGAGAGAGCGTATGAATAAAAGATATTTCGGTGCGTTGATTAGTGCATTGTGTGTGCTGGTCGTTGGGGCAGGTCAAGATGCAGTGGCGTTGACCAAGAAGGCGTCAAAGCAGTCCGCAATTCAAAAGGGTACCAGTGTTCGTGCCAAGACAGAAGCGTCGGGGTTGTATGACCAGGAATGCTATGATATGTACTATGGGTGCATGGACCAGTTTTGTATAACTGATAATGATAATGGCGGAAGTTGCGCCTGCAGTGATTTAAGTATTGGATATAATAAACAGTTGGCAGAAATTAAAGAATTGGTTGCCGAAGCAGAAAGAGTTTCAACCGTCGAAGTTGAAAAAGTAAAGGCTGGGGCGCAGGCTGATATTATCTTTACCGGTACGCGTGAATATGACGAAAAAGGTAATTTGAAAGAGATTGATGAAATTGCCGCTGAAAATAACAAGGAAAAAGCGCGCAAGGATTTAATGTCGATGTGGGATGAAGCCTTGGAAGATGACGAGGAAGGATGGGGTGAAGCCACTGATTTTTCAAGTTTGGAAGGCGGCGCGTTGTATAAAGCCGCCGAAGAATTGTGCTTGGAACAAGTGCCAGATGAATGCAGTGGTGATATTCAATTGTTGCGCAATATGTATTCGCGACAGATTACATCTGATTGCAAGGGGTTGGAAAATAGCATAGCGACAAAAAAAGCAGAGGCAGAGATGGCACTGCAGCAGGCTAATGCAGATGTAAGAATGGCGTTGAAAGAAAGTTTTGATGCGGCAAATAAATATGACCTGGGGCAATGTATGGTGCAGTTTAAAAAGTGTATGACGACCCAGGATGCGTGTGGTGAAAATTGGGAAAATTGTGTGTCGGTGATTGCATCTGAAAATATGCAAAATAAAAAAGCTAAAAGTACGGCGGGAACTAAGGTTGCAACGGTTGATAAGTATGACATCACCGAATCTACAATGGAAATCTTGGATTCTAAGCGTACTATTTGTGAAAATGTTTTGGCACAGTGTGTCGCCGTGCGTGATATGGTTTGGCCGGCGTTCCTGCGTGAAGCAGCACCAACAATTAAGGTCGCAGAATCAGCGGCGGAATCAAAATTCCGTCAATCGTGTTTGACCGATATTTCATCGTGTATTCAGAAAGCGTGTAAGGATGATATCGCAGGAAAAGGTGTCGATACAATGGATGCTTGTTTGTCGCGTCCTGATATGGCACGCAGTTTCTGTAAGGTGGAAATTGACCCATGCGAAAGAATGGAGCCTTTAATCTGGGGGTATGTAAAGGATAAGTTGGCGGCAATGCGTGTTGATGCCTGTACACAAGAGGTTAAAGATTGCTTTACCGCGGATACGCGCTGTGGCGAAAATTTCCAGAATTGTATCGGTATGGATTATGACTATATTCATGATATTTGTCCAATTGACAGTTTAGTCGTTTGTAAGGCGAATAATCCGAATTTTACAATGGATGATTTGGATTCTATGTTGATGGGGCTGTATCTGAATATTGATAATTCAGCTTTGGACCAGTGCCAGGAATTGGTTGACAGAAAAATGGCAGAGGTGTGTGGTTCTACGACTGATTGTGATAAATTTGCCACCGATGATACATTGGGGTCGGGCAGTTTGCGTTCACAAAAAGTTGGCAATGTTTATCGTGTAACCGGAATGATTTCTTTTGGGTCGATTAAAATGGGCGATATGACCGGAAGAATGCAAGATGAGGGTGAAGATGAAACCACTAGGTTGGGACCAGGTGAAATTGGTGTGCAAGAATATTTATCTCAGATTAGAATCAGAAATTCCAATGTGCCAAATTCAACAGAAATCATCGCTACTATTGAAGCAGAACTGAATAATATCGCAGGAACAATTAATCGTACGATTGATTTGATTGAATCTGACCCAGAAATTCAATTCTGTGTCAATGGGCGTGACTTGTCGCAAATTACTGGCAAGAACAATGCAAAGACAACAGGACGATTCCCAAATCTGTTAAATCAGGTTAAAATGCAAATCGCATCGTCCGCGCTGCGTCAGGCACAAGATAACTATAACAAGAAGTTTAATGAGGCGGTAACGGCGGCAACCAAAGACGCATCGGCTGATTTGGCACAGTATATGTGTCAACGTTTGGCGGCAACTAATGGTGAATTGGCAGGGGCGTTGAATTCTGATATTGATACCCCATTGGCGCCACCGTATGCGATTTCATACGATGTTGGTATGGGCTTGGATTTAAGTGACCTGGCGAAGGGTGGACATGCTTCAAATGAAGGCTTGAAGACCAAGGCGGATTTCAGTCAGTCTGGGGTGGATTTGGCATCACTTAGTTTTGGTTCAAAACGCCATAAGTTTGAAGGTGCAGGTTATACGCGTGAAGTTTGGTCGTCCTTTAATCGCGATACCAGAATTTGTCACTTCTGTACCAGTACCGTGACGCAAAGTTGTACCACAAAGAAGAGTAATGGATTTTTGGGTATCGGGGGCAGTCAGTCGGTTGATTGTAAGACGAGTGAACCGGTGGAAAAATGCGAAGATATTCAAATGTAATCAAGTCCCCCATAAAATGGGGGATTTTTATTGTGTGCGGGAAAATAATTAGAGGGGTAAATTTTTCCTAGACTTTTTGTTATGTTGATGTGATATAATAATTTTGCAAGAAAGCAATTCTAACCAAAGGGGTTGATTATGAAAAAAATATCAATGGCGGCATTTATGGCGGTCTTGTTTATGGGGGCGGCAAGTGCAGAATTTGCAGGCCCAAATGCACCAGAAGCAGTGGCAACTAGTACAAAAGGTGGATTTGTTAGTGGTGCGGAAACTATAGTCACGGTAAAGCAGGTAAATGAAATGCGTGATGATGTGCCGGTAATCGTTAAAGGACACATTGTTCAGCGTATGGGGGATGAAAAATATCTGTTTGAAGATGCAACTGGGTCTATTGCCGTGGAAATAGACGAAGATGATTGGCGTGGTCAGACAATCAGTCCAAGTGATACGGTGAAATTGTATGGTGAGGTGGACCGTGGTATCTTTAAGACAGAAATCGATATTGACTATGTTGAAAAAATGTAAATAAATTCCCCACCATTTTGGTGGGGTTCTTTTTTTGTTTTATGCGGCGTTTTGCTTGAATTGATTCAGTTTCCAAATTTGTAAGCGTTGTTGAAAACTTTGTTGAATTTGTGCGCGTTGTTGCGCGTTAAGTTCAATGTGTTTTTTGGTGTTGGTTTCGACACGTTTTTGTGCGGTTTTTAATAATTCTGCTTTTGGTTCGATTCGTTTTTCCGGTATGTTTGGAATTTTCTGAATGTTTTTTTGGTTATTTTGTTGAACCATTGTTTTTTCGATTGGTTTTGCCACAGTGCGTGCGACCGGTTGTATGTTTTGTTGTGGCACCTGTTTTTCGACTGGCTTTGCCACGGTGCGTGCGACCGGTTGCGCGTTTTGTTGTGGCACCTGTTTTTCGACTGGTTTTGCCACGGCGCGTGCGACCGGTTGTATGTTTTGTTGTGGCATTTGTTTTTCGATTGGTTTTGCCACGGCGCGTGCGATCGGTTGTATGTTTTGTTGTGGTTTGGCGTTATCGTTTGATTGGTTGATGGTCATTTCTTCGATGTATTCGTTATAGCGCGCCAGAATAAGATTGATTGTGTCCATGGCGGTGCGAATCATGTTTGTGCCAATTGCGCGTAATTCTTGGATTTTTTTGTCCGTGGGATTAATTGTGTTTTCGCGACTGGGGTGTGTCATAATTATGCGAGACCAATATTTTTTATGTGCGCCTAAAACATTGTTCAAATATTTTGCAGCAGGATTTTTTTTGTTCTTGGTCTTGATAAAACTTTCGCATTGAGTGAAGGCTGTTTGCCATGCACGACCAAGTGAATGTTTGTTGGTCCAATTAATGTATGAAAAGCCCGCGTATAATTTTAAATATGCCGCCGCCAATTGCTGGCGTGTATGCGGGGGGACTGTTTTGGCAATCTTGTCGTCAAAATGAATGATGAATTTTTCTTGGTTTTCTGCGATGTTTTTCTGTGTTTCCATGGTTTGCCCCTTTGGTTCAAATGCTGTGGCATCCCCTACAGCAATTCTATATAGGGCAAGGTGCCTAACTTTTCAAGGGGTGTGTGTCAAGAAAAAAGATTTTTTGACATAGGGGTAAAGTTAGTGCAATATGAATGTGTTCATATCATCAAAACATGCTGTTGCCAATAATGGGCGGTGTGGATGTGGACCCGGGTCTTGCCAATAATGGGGGCACGGCATTTCATCACAACAAGGAGTTAAAACGATGAAAAAAACTTTAAGTGCAGCAGTTGCATTGTCAGTGTTATCTGCACCTGCGATTGCAGCCAACTTGGAAAACCCACTGTATATGCCAAAACAGGGCGCAGTGTATTCCAAAACATCTGCGGGCGTTATGTATAAGGTCGCAGACGATTCTAAGGCTCATCAGGCAAAGAATCATGATGGCGCAACAGAATTTCCAGTCTGGCGCGTTCACGAAGAATTAGGCTATGGTATTTTGGATAACTTAGAAGCATATGCAAAGTTCGGATATACCCACGATGGCGATATTGACCGCAAGGGTATGCATCTGGGACGTGCAGGGTTGAAATATCGTGCCATTGATACAGATACAGGTTGGGTATGGGATTTGTATGCCGATGCACAACTGGGTGGAATCAGTGAAATGTCTGGCGCATATACTGCGAATGGCTTTAACTATGATAACTATTCAAATGGTCGTTGGGGGTTCCATGTTGGAACACAGGTCGGTCGTGAATGGAATAAATTTAGTGCGGCTGGGTTCGTAGAAGTTTTGCGTACATTCGGTAATGACAATAACAGTATTGATATATCGGCAATGGCAGCGCAGGCTAATGCGTTGGTCGCAGCGTATGGTTTGACGTTGTTGCCCGATGAAATTTCGGTTGATTTGAAATCTACGACCGAAGTTAATGCAGGTTTGAAAATGTTCTATCAATTGGATGACCGTTGGTCGTTTGGTGGCGGTTTGACATATAAACACCACTCTGACAATGGGGTTGAAGGTTTGGCGACAGATTTGCCAGATGTATCAGCTGTGCCAGCAATTGCAGCACAACAGGCGGCATTGGTTAATGGTCTGTTGGCAAAAGTTGCCGATATGGACGATGGGTTTGATGAATATGTGTTGAACCTGACCGCGGCATATCAGATGACAGATGCTATGCAGGTTGCCGTTTATGGCGAATACACATTTGACGAAGCGCATGCACAATCTCAGAACGGAACAGATGTGAAGGCTGAATTGGGTGTTCGTTTGAATGTTCAGTTCTAAAATCAGAACTTAAAAAAATAAACTAACATATATTGGACAAAGTCCCGTCAATTGACGGGATTTTTTTTGTTCCAGAAGAAGTTGAAGTTTTATGCCGCCTGTTTAATGTCGGACTTTATTTCGCGAATGTATTTGCGCAGTTCATCAATTGCAACCAAGGTGCCGTCTTGCTTTTGTGCGGACCAATAATCCCAGCCGTTAAAACTGACACTGCGTTGCAGTTTTGCAGCCATAACGTGGATTGATGCCTTGCCATAAAGTTGATGCGTTAATTGACCGTCTTGGGTAATCATGACGCGTTCGCCACGTGGGCTGACCAATGTTTGTCCAACGTACAGCAGGCCCGCAGTAATAAGTTCTTTGAAAGCAACACGAATTTCGTCACGTTTTGGTTTTGCAACTTCTATGTCAGATAGGTCAATTGGTGTGACGTTTGCAACGCGTTCACGTGCCGCAGAAACATAGGATTCTTCGCGTTCAAAGCCAATAAAATTTCGCCCCAGTTCGCGCGCCGCCGCCGCAGTTGTCCCAGAACCCATAAATGGGTCCAGAATAATGTCACCGGGTTTCGTTGATGCCAAAATTACACGGTGTAATAAATCAAGCGGTTTTTGTGTGTTGTGCAGACTTTTGCCGTCGGCACCCTTGATGCGTTCTTCGCCCAGGCAGATGTTGATGTCCCAATCAGAGCGCATCTGTTTGCCACCATTTAATTTCTTCATGGTTTCATAGTTAAATGTGTATTTGCCTGTCTTGGTCGGTGTTGCCCATATTAATGTTTCGTGGGCATTTGTAAAGCGGGTGCCACGAAAGTTCGGCATGGGGTTTGTCTTGACCCAAACAATGTCATTTAAAATCCAAAAGCCCATGTCTTGAAGTGCCGCACCAACACGAAAAATATTGTGGTAACTGCCAATCGTCCAAAGGGCGCCGTTTGGTTTTAAAACACGCTTGCATTCAGATAGCCATTCGCGTGTGAATTTGTCGTATTCGGCACTTGATGCAAATGAATCCCATTCGTCACGTACCGCGCGCGCCGCAGTTTGGTCTTCGGGACGATATAATGTTTTTGACCCCAATTGTAAATTATATGGTGGGTCCGCAAATACCGCGTCAACAGATGCATCAGGCAGACCGCGCATTAATTCAATGCAATCTCCTTGAAAAATCTGGTTAAGGTATTTGTTCATTTCTCTCTCTGCCTTTGCTAAGAAATATTATATCATATTTTGGGGTGAATTTTTTTGCGCCAGACTGTGCTTTTTTGTAATAAAGCACTTGATTTTTATAAAAATGCATTTTTTTTGAAAAATAAATTTACTTGATAATATACGAATTGATTGCTACCGTATATGTACTATGAGATGTCCATATTGTAATTCAACAGATAGTCGGGTAACGGATTCACGACCCGATATTGAAGATGCGATTATTCGTCGGCGCCGCGTTTGTGAACAATGCGGGGCAAAATTCACAACGGTGGAACGTGTGCAAATGCGCGATTTGATGGTGCGGAAAAACAGCGGAAAGTTAGAGGCGTTTGACCGTGAAAAACTGCGCCGCAGTATCAAGTTGGCGTGCCGTAACCGTGATGTGGGTGATGAACAAATCGAAAAGTTAGTGACGTCTATTCATCGTAGATTGGAAACAGAAACGCCAGATGATACGGTCACAAGTGCAATGGTCGGACAAATGGTGTCGGATTCTTTGTTGAATTTGGACCCGATTGCGTTCGTTAGATTCGCGTCTGTGTATCGTAAGTTTTCGAAAATTGCAGACTTTAAGAAAATTATCGATCAAATCCCAGAAGACGACGATGGTGCGGTCGTTTGTAAACTGCCAAAAACATCGCTGTTTTGATGAGTGTATAAGATGAAAAAAATTTTCTTGTCTTTTATAGGGTTGATTTTGCCGCTGAATTTGTTGGCGGCGGGATTGCCACAAATTTTGACTGATGTTGATGCAAGCCTGTATGAACAGATTTTTATGTTGCAGGATAAGGAAAAAATTAACACCGCAATCAAGGTTCAGGACCAGGTAGCAGATAAAATGCTGATGGGCGAAGTGTTGTATCAACGTTATATTTCAGATACTTATCGTACGCGTAGTAAAGAAATTTCAGCCTGGATGGAAAAGTATTATGATATGCCCGGGGCGCAAAGAATGTATAAGTTGGCACAGATTAAAAAGGCGACCGTGCGTAAGCCAAAAGTGCCAAGTGTTATGACAGGGGCAGAATCTATTGAAACGGCACAGTCTGAAACGTGGACCGCAAAAAAATATTCAGGCAGTACAGATAAGAAAATTACAGAGTTTAAAAGGGCTATTCGTAGTGGTTCAACCAAGGTCGCACGCCAAATATTGGAAACGCGTTCGTTTAAGAAAAAATTAACCGAATCTGATTATGGCAGATTGGCGGGGCGTTTGTCCTTTATCTATTATACGAATGGTGAAATGGAATTGGCAAAAAAATGGGGCTTTGTTGCATCCGATGCAAATTCAGAATATGGTTTGTGGGCGATGGGATTGCTGTATTTCAAAGAAGAAAAATATGCCGAGGCGCAAAAGTATTTCAGCAGAATTTTAGATTTGTCGCAAATTAATAATGCACGTAAGACCGAGGCGGCTTTTTGGGCAGGGCGTGCGGCAGACTTTAAGGGTGACAGGGAAAGCGCAGAAAAATATTGGCGTGTCGCGGCGGCGTATCCGATGGCTTTCTATGGGGCGTTGTCGGCGACTATGTTGGGGCATCAGCCAGAATATGAATTTTTTGAAACAAATGTGACCGATGAAGATTTTGAAGAATTGCAAAATACTAAGTATGGAAAAATGGCTTTGGCTTTGTTGCAGGTCGGGCGCAAGGACAGGGCAGAAGAATATTTAAAGTTCTTGATTACTTCGCGGGCATCGGACAGGGTGTTGCACGCGGTCAGTGCTGTGTCCGCTGCGTACGGTTTGCCGCGTGTTTCAATTCAGTCTGCATCAGTTATAAAAGACCGTGGTATTTTGGAAATTGATGATGATATTATATATTCTGCACAGTATCCGTTGCCAGATTGGGAACCTATGGGCGGGTGGTCTATTGACAGGGCGTTGCTGTTCGCGATTACTAAGCAGGAAAGTAATTTTAGAACGACCGCAAAATCTGGGGCGGGGGCAAATGGTGTTATGCAATTAATGCCAAGTACAGCAAAATGCGTGGCGCGGGCAAATAAGGTTGATATTTCACAGATTGATATGTCTAATCCAGAACATAATATGTTCTTGGGACAGCAGTATATTGTGGATTTGTTGGCGCACGAACGCGTGGAAAATAGTATTATTAAAATGCTGGCGGCGTATAATGCGGGAATGGGAACAATGGTTAAATTTGAAAAGTCTTTTTATACGTATGACCCATTGTTGTATATCGAAAGTTTCCCTGCATATGAAACACGCAGTTATATTAAGCGTGTGATGTCTAATTTGTGGTTGTATCGCGCAAGATTAAATCAACCGTTGACGTCGATGGAAGAATTGGCAAATGGTAATTGGCCATTGTATAACAGTGAAGATGCATACGTTCAGCAACATATTGCGGAAAGAATGACTATTTAAAAAACGTCCATTTGGACGTTTTTTTATTTTTGCCTTGTATTGCAGTTTCTTAGATAGTTATTAAAGTTTTTGGAACTTTGATAATTAATAGCCGCCAGGGTGGTGCAGGCAATGCTTAGTGCTGCGTTCATTAATGCCCAATCTATGTCACCGTTGTTTGCCTGGTTCAGTGCAATTACAAATGCCGCCGCCGCCCCAGCCCCAGATACATGGGCGGAGATGTTGCAATTTCGGGCGGCTTTTTTGATTGTGTCTCTTTTCATTTTTATTACCGCTGTTTATTGTTGTTATTGATATTTTTCTTGTACTGATGGATTTTGTATGCCTTGTGACCGGTATAGACCGCCATCAGCAACCATAGCAACAAAATCATCATCGTGTTACGGTCATAGCCGTTGTTGATAATCTTGAATGTGTTGCCGATGGTTTGACCGGTTGCATATGCGTTTAGTACAAGTTCGCCGCAAAACAAGATTTCAAGCAGTACTTTATTTCTGTTTGAGTTTTTATTGTTCATAGTGTGTGGCGTTCCCTAGCGTGTTTTTTTATTTGCAATCAGGTTGTTTAATCTGTTGCTGAATTCTTTGTGTTTGGCGTTTAATGATGCGTTTGCTTCTTCGACACTCATGTTTGCCAATTTTGCCATAACAAGCATCATGCCTGGGACCAGGAAGTCGCCTATGTTGCCGGTTTCAAATGCGCGCGTAATGTACGGTATGCTTAATAAAGCAGCCGCGATATACGCGCAGTGACCTGCGGCTTTGTTTATGTCTTGGCGCGCCAGATACCAATTTAACTTTTTGCGCAGTTCGTTGGCTACTCTTTCTTTTTCTGTCATTTTTGTATCCTTTGTGTTGTTTTATATCACAAGCGATGTTTGCACAAAAATATATCTTTGTCAATTGTTAAAATAGTTTTGTTATTTTGTGTTTTTGTTGCTATGCTGGGGGGTATGATGAAAATAAATCCTGATTTTAGTTTGGAAATAGCGTCTGGCGCGGATGTTGTTGCCGGGGTGGATGAAGCGGGGCGTGGTCCATTGTGTGGGCCTGTGGTGGCGGCGGCTGTTGTGTTTCCGCGATTTGATGTTGAAATTCCGGTGGTTATTCGTGATTCTAAGCAAATGAGCGAGAAGCAACGCGCGTTGGCGTACGATTGGATTGTGACAAATACGCAATGGGCGGTCGGGCAATGCAGCCCAGAAGAGATTGATGAATTGAATATTTTATGGGCGTCGATGTTGGCTATGCAACGTGCAATAGATAATTTAAGTTGCAAGGCGCAGTTCTGTTTGGTGGACGGGAACAGGTTGCCGAAAGATTTGACCGGAATGGCGGTGGTAAAAGGGGATGCAAAGTCTTTGTCGATTGCGGCGGCATCTGTTATAGCCAAAGAAACAAGAGATAGGTTAATGCGCGATTTGGCACAGCAATTCCCACAATACGGATGGGATAAAAATGCAGGGTATCCGACGAAATCTCATTTACAGGCAATTGAAAAGTATGGTATAAATCAGCACTATAGAAAAAGTTTTGGACCGATAAAGGAAAGGATAAAAAATGAAGTTAAGGGTAATTGAAAAATTAGATTTGCGCGGAAAATATGTTTTACTGCGTGATGATTTTAATGTGCAAATTGTTGATGGAAAAATTACAGACGCGTTTCGTATTGAACAAAGTATGCCAACAATTAAAAAGTTGCGTGATGCGGGGGCGCGTGTGGCAATAGTGGCGCATCGTGGCCGACCAAAAGGAGAAAAAAATCCGGAATATTCTTTGCAGCCTATTGCAGATTTTATGGGGGTGAAATTAATACCGGATTGTTTAGACAAGGATTTCTTGGCAACTATGAGCGATGGTGACCTGGTATTGTTGGAAAATGTGCGTTTTTATGCAGGGGAAGAAAAAAATGACCCAGGCTTTGCGGCAGAATTGGCGCGCGGATTTGATTTGTTTGTAAATGATGCTTTTGCGGTGTCGCACAGGGCGCATGCCAGTACTGTTGGTGTGGCAGAAATTCTGCCGTCGTATGCAGGGGATTTGCTGTCATCAGAAATAGAGCATTTAAGTGCGGTTATGGAAAATCCAAAACGCCCACTGTTGTCAATTGTTGCAGGCAGCAAAGTTTCAACAAAAATAGGCGTGCTGAAAGCGTTGGCAAAGTTGTCTGATACGTTGATTATTGGCGGCGCGTTGGGAACAACGTTTAACTATGCCCAGGGTGGTAAAGTTGGAAATTCACTGTATGAAGCCGACCAGAAAGATACTGCATTGGAGATTTTAGATTTTGCCGCACAGAATGATTGTCAGGTTTTGTTGCCGCTGGATAAAGGTGTCGCAAAGGAATTTGCGCGGGGGGCGGTGCGTATGAACAAGGACTTTACAGAAATTGAAGATGATGACGTGATTATTGATGCGGGTGAAAAAACAACGGCGCGTGACGTGGCGGCAATTCGGGCGGCAAAAACTGTGATTTGGAATGGAACAGTCGGGATGGCAGAATGGGCGCCGACGTGGTCTTTTGGTTCGTTCGCGTTGGCAAATGCAATCGCAGAACAGACACGTGCAGGTAAATTGGAAAGTATAGTTGGTGGTGGTGATACGGTTGCCGCGTTAGAAGCGTGTGGTGTCAAAGGTGATATCACATATGTTTCAACGGGTGGTGGGGCGTTCTTGGAATTTATCGAAGGGCGCACATTGCCAGGAATCGCAATACTTGAAGATAAATAAAAAAAATGGGGGTGTATCCCCATTTTTTTCTTTTAAAGAAATAATCTTGATTTTGTGCGCGAATAGTAATATAATTGCCAGCATGAATTTGTTTAAGTCTTTCTTTATAACAACTACTACAACCCCGTTGGGGGTGTAATTTCTGTGTTGCGGTGCGCCGCGTAAATTCTTATAATCAATTCAGTTAATCAAAATAAAAAAATATAAAGGTTCTTATTATGTCTTATCCAATCGAAACGATTCGTCACTCGTTGGCACATGTTATGGCGGCGGCGGTGAAAAAATTACATCCAGATGTTAAATTTGCAGGGGGGCCTGCTATTGAAAACGGTTTTTATTATGACTTTGATACAGAATACCGTTTTTCAGAAGATGATTTTGCAAAGATTGAAAAGGAAATGCGTGATTTGATTAAATCTAATGGGCGTTTTGAACAACGTAATGTTTCATTAGATGAAGCAAAAGAAATCTTTGCGTCACAGCCATATAAAATGGAATGGTTGAACGAATATGATGCAAATGGCGAAGCGTTATCTGTTTATGCCTTCCGTGATTTTGTGGACCTGTGTCGTGGACCACATGTTGAAAGTTCCAAGGATTTGCCACGTGATGCATTCAAAATTCGCAGTGTTGCCGGTGCATACTGGAAGGGGGATGCGAAAAATAAAATGTTACAGCGTATCTATGTTGATGCGTTCGCAAGCAAGGAAGAATTGGATGCGTTCTTGAAAATGCAGGAAGAAGCCGCCGCGCGTGATAATAGAAAATTGGGTAAAGATATGGATTTGTTCCACTTTGAACCAGAATATGCGCCGGGGTCGGTGTTCTGGCACGACAAGGGGTACAAGATGTATCGTCGTCTGATTGAATATGTTCGTGCGCGCCAGGAACGGGCAGGGTATCAGGAAATTTCAACGCCCGCCGTTATGGACAGATGTTTGTGGGAACGCAGTGGACACTGGGCAAAGTATGGTGAACATAACTATTCCGGTAAAACACAGGATGGTAAAGTGTTCTGTATTAAGCCGATGTCTTGTCCGGGTGGAATGCTGGTGTTTGGACATGGGTTGCGTTCGTATAAAGATTTGCCGCTGTATATGGCGGAATTTGGCAAGGTTCATCGCTATGAAGCGGCTGGTGGTTTGTCGGGCTTGCTGCGTGTGCGTGAATTTACACAGGACGATGCGCATATTTTCTGTACCGAAGAACAATTAGAAGAAGAAGTTGTTAAAATCCTGAAATTTATCAAAGATATTTATGGTAAGTTTGGTTTTGATAAAATTTCTATGAAGTTGGCAACGCGTAAAGAATCTGAATTCCGAATCGGGTCAGATGAAATCTGGGACAAGGCCGAAGGGGCGTTAAAAGCCGCGTTGGATAAAAACGGTATCGAATATGAAATCGCCGAAGGGGATGCGGCGTTCTATGGTCCAAAGATTGATAACTATCTGAAAGATTCAATGGGGCGTGTGTGGCAATGCGGCACGGTACAGTTGGATATGAACCTGCCGGAACGATTCGATTTGTCGTACGTTGGTGAAGATGGTGAAAAACATCGCCCAATTATGTTGCATCGTGCAATGTTGGGGTCGATTGAAAGATTTATGGGTGTGTTGCTGGAATCAACGGGTGGGAACTTGCCATTGTGGTTGTCGCCAGAGCCTGTTGTTGTAACACCTATTTCACAAAAACACGCGGAATATGCGAACGAGGTTGTGTCTGCTTTGCGCGATGCGGGTGTGAATGCACGTGCAGATTTGCGTGATGAAAAGGTAAATTATAAAATCCGCGAGTTGTCTTTGGCAAAAACGCCGATTATCGCAGTGGTTGGTGAAAAAGAAATGGCAGAAAAAAATGTTACGTTGCGTCGCTTGGGCGTGGAACAACAGGAAAATATGTCAATGGCGGATTTTGTCGCAATGATGAAAGATGCTGTGAAAATGCCACTGTAATATTTATGGGGTGGGGTGCCACCCCAATTTAAAAAAGAAGGGAGAAAATAAAATGAATAAAATCTTGATGCTGGTTGTCTTGATGATGCCAATGGTTGTGGCGGGATGTGTTCAGCAGTGCGAAGTTGAACCAATTGTCGAAGAAAATCACAAACTGATTGTGCCACCGAACTTTGGTCAAATGCCAAAATAATTTTTTAGTCATAATGTTTTGTTTCTGTGTATTTTTATGATATAATGTCCATAATCAGAATACGGGGGGATTTATCATGAATGATGATAACTTAGATTTATTAGATTTAGACGATACAGGTTCAATGGATACTTTGCCGGATGCGACGCCGTTCGTAAACCCACGACCAAAAAAGCCTTGGTTGTTGTTGTCGATTGGGGTGGTAGTTATTGTTTTGGCAACCTATATCATCGTTCGTGCCATTGGTGATGAAGATTCTTCGTCCGTTGAATTTGACTTGGATGCACCAGTCGCAGTTGTTGATGGTGGGGCAGGGGCGCCTGTGGATATGAATGTGATGCCACCTGTACAGCCTGTACAGGCAATGCCACAACCACAGCCGGTGGTACAACCACAACCTGTGGCGCAGCAGCCTGTTGCAAAACCACAGCCTGTTCAGGCTACGGCAGGGGTGCCTGTGCGTGTGGTGGAAGAAAGAAAAGAAGTTCAGTTTAAGCCAGAGGCAGCAGCGCAGGAACCAAAACCAGAGGCAAAGCCAAAGCCAAAGCCAATAGTCGCAAAGGCCAAAGCACCTGCGGCAAAGCCAGCGGCAAAAAGTGTGGCAAAGCCCGCAGTTAAAAGTCAGACAGTAAAGCCAGCCGCAGGGTCGTGGTATGTTCAATTTGGTTCATACAGTACACGTGCGTTGGCGGAAAATGCACAACGTCAAATCAGAAATGCACATGCAGGACTGTTCGAAGGTCAGCAGTTTGTTATCTTGGCAGCACAGTTGAAGAATGGAACCACAACATACAGATTGCGTGTGGCGTTCAAGACAGCCGCAGATGCTAATGGATTCTGCAGAAATGCTAAGTCTGATGGATTGGATTGCTATGTGGCAAAATAAAATAAAAGGATAAAAAATGTTTGGACGTTTGGGATGGGCAGAAATCCTGGTTATTGTGGTCTTGGTTGTGATTTTGTTCGGTCACAGAAAGATTCCGGGAATGATGAAAAATTTGGCGGATGGATTGAATGTCTTTAAAAAAGAATTAAAGGCAGAAAGCAAGAAGCCGTCTGATGGTGCCAAGCAGTCTGGCGGGAAAAAAACGGTTACAAAGCCAGCGGGCGTCGCAAAAAAACGTTCGATTAAAAAGAAATAAGTGGCAACAGTACAATCGCGTGTTTTGTGATTGGGTAAATGGTGTTGTTGCTTGTTGAAAAATAAATAAGTCAAATCGCCCAGTTGGGCGATTTTTTTATGATTGGTGACGGTTTGTGTCGGTACGACGGTATCTATGATTGCAACGCCGATACGATTTCGGCGAAGTTGTCGTTGACGTCGCCCGCGGCGTTGATTTCACTGAATGTTATGCCGTGGGCGGTGCGTAACCATTCGACCGCAGGCATTGTAATGTGTTGAAAATTTTCCAGACGGTGCCGTATTATGTCCATTGTGGCATCGTCGGCACGTTTGGTACCATCGCGAACGCGTTTGTTTATGCGTGCAATCAATGTCTGTTCGTCGGTCGCCAGATACAGAACATGGATGTTAAATTTATCGGCATAGTTTTTGACCAGCCATTTTGCCTGACCAATTGTGCGGGGAAAACCGTCCAGAATTATATCGTGGTCTGTGATTTTTTGTGTCATTAAATTGCAGACTAATTTATCAGGTACCAGGTTGCCCGCCGATATTAATTTCCCAATCTTAGAATCTGATGGTTCGGCACGAAGTAAGGCACCCGCTTCGATATGTTTAAAGGTGTGGCGCGTCATCAACATTTTAGAAAATGTGCCTTTGCCAACGCCGGGACCGCCCATCATTACAATAATTTGTTTTTTATCTGTCATGTCTTGATTCTATCACAAAAAAACACCGTCCGCAAAGCAGACGGTGGAATAATTTACAATTTTGCAAATTATTTTTTGCTGTTTTCAATCGCAGCGCCCAAGATGTCGCCCAAAACAGAACCACTGTCTGCTTCGTTTGCGAATTCTTTAACCGCTTGCTTTTCCAATGTCACCTGCAGGGCACGGATAGACAATTTTACAGTGTTGTCGTCAACGGAAACAACAGATGCTTCGACGCTGTCGCCAATGCTGTATTTTGATGTGTCCTGTTCGGATTTTTCACGGGACAGGTCTGTGCGACGGATTACACCGCGTACATCGCCAGCCAATGTCAAAACCAATTCATCAGGTGTGACTTCGGCTACTGTACCACATACAACCGCGCCTTTCTTTAAGGATGCAGCGTTGTTTTCAGCACTTTCTGTCAATTGTTTGATGCCCAATGTAACGCGTTCTTTTTCTGGGTTGATGTCCAAAATTTTCGCAGTTACTTCTTGGCCACGAACGAATTTCTTCAGTTCTTCTTCGTCCAGTTTGTTCCATGACAGGTCAGAAATATGAACCATACCGTCCAATTCTGGTGTCAGGGCAACGAACAGACCAAATTCAGTCGTGTTCTTGATTGGGCCAGTGATAACGTCGCCAACGTTGTGGGTTTCTGCAAACTGTTTCCATGGGTTTGGTTGCAGTTGTTTATAGCCCAATGAAATGCGACGTTTGTCTTGGTCGATACCCAAAACAACAACGTTTACATCCGCGCCGTTTTGCAAAACTTTGCTTGGGTGGATGTTTTTGTTTGTCCAGGACAGTTCAGACATGTGAACCAGACCTTCGATATTGTTGCCCAAATCAATGAATGCACCGTAATCTGTCAAAGACGAAACCTTGCCCGATACTGTGTCGCCAACATTGAATGCGCGGGATGCGGTATCCCATGGGTCTTCTTCCAACTGTTTCGCGCCCAGTGAAATACGATGTGATTCTGGGTCGAATTGGATAACTTTGACCTTAATCTTTTCGCCAACATGAACCAGTTCACGTGGATGATTAACGCGTTTCCATGACAGGTCTGTGACGTGCAGCAAGCCGTCAATGCCGCCCAAGTCAACAAATACACCGTAATCAGTGATGTTTTTAACAGTGCCTTCCAGAACCGCGCCCAATGAAATGTTCTTCATCGCTTCGCGTTGTGCAGCGGCGATGGTGTCAGACTGAATCGCGCGACGAGATACGATTGCGTTTGTGCGCAATGCGTCCATTTTCAATACGCGGAATTTGTCTTTCAGACCAATCAAAGACTTTGCATCGCGGATTGGTTTGTGATCAACCTGGGATGATGGCATAAATGCAAATACGCCATTGATGTCCACTGTGAAACCACCACGAACAACGTCGATAATTGTACCTTCTGGGTCGATACCTTCGGCAACAGTTTTTTCCAAGTCTTTCCATGCTTTTTCAGCGCGCGCCTTGGTGTAAGACAAAACAGCAGTGCCTTCGCGGGATTCGTAACGTTCAACAAAAACGTCGATGATGTCGCCAACGGTAGGAACTGATGCGCCGAATTCTTTTAATGGAACACGACCTTCGGATTTCAAGCCAACGTCAACCATTGCAAAATCGCCACGGATATCTTTGACAGTACCCTTGGTTGCGTAACCTTGTAATGTTTCCTGAGTGCCATAGTTTGTGTTAAACATCTGGACAAAATCTTCGCCAGATAATGGATTAAATAAATCTTTGGATAAATCTTTCATAAGAAAATATTCATCAAAGTTTGCCGTCGCCGGTGTGTTATAAAACAGCGAGGTCTTGTGGGGTTAATCGGACTGATTGTGCGCCCACCCGCAAAATCGTTGTAATTATATATAACTTTATGTTTTTTGCAAGTTTTTATTGAATAAAAAAATACCCGCCGTTGGGCGGGTTGTTTGGTCAGTCAATTTGAACCGGTACTATCGTTTGTCGTTTTGCTGTGTCCAGGGGGTGATACTGGAATGGTACGGTTGCAAAATCTATGTTTTTCATGTCAATGCTGCGGATTGTGCGATTGTACATAGTGTGATAGTAGATGGTTTTGTTCTTTAGGTCGGTCGCAACAGTCCATTGTGTCGCCGAAGGCATGTTGTTTGGGGCGGCTCCTACGGAAAACTGGACCCCCAAAGGAACGTCAAAGTTGTTCAGAATATGAAAAGCCTGTTGCATGGTGTCGTATGCGGTTGCCTGTTCCAGAGAATAGGTCTTTAGAAATGCAGCGCGCACAAATCGTGAAGGTGGTGTAAAGTCGCCAGGCAGACCCAGAAAACCAGCCCCAGACCCAAACGCACGCAAGTTTATCGGACCAAATTCGGTCGGACCTGCGCCGCCAGGATGCAGGTTTACATAATTGTTAAGGTTGGTTGTGTGCCACTTAAAGCCCGGTGAATTAGTTAATACACCAACTTCGTTTTCATAAAAGTTTGGAACGCCATCAACTATTTCCATAACGACTTGGCGGCCATTGGGTTCGGTAATACGCCAGTGAACGGTTGATGCAGATGGGTCTATGTTTATGATGCGGACATTGTTAATGGCTTCTTTGACTTGGTCAATGGTGGAAAAGCGTGACAGTATCCATGATACAACCTGAAAGTCTGCCAACGATATGTCTTTGTCGGCTTCGTTATATGGTTTGTATTCGCCATAGTTTGGAAAATAGAATAGGGCAGCAGACAGACCGGCTTCGTTTGTGCCATCAACAACGAATTCTGGTTGCTGGACAGCCATGCCGACATAGCCGTATAATGATATGTATGGCAGTCCACCCATCGAACCGTCGGGCAGCAGTGATTGCTGGGCGTGGCCGCGTGGAACAATCGCATAGATGTTGTTCATTTCGGTGCCTGACCAATCAATCGTGCGGGCGACAATGGTGGCGCCGTCTTTGGATTGCAGTGTGATTCCTGTGCAGGCGTCCGCAGATTGGACAAGTGACAGGCATACGACAAGTGTTGTAAAATATTTAATGCAGTTCATTTCTTGGTTCCCCCTTTGTGTAAAATTATTCATTGTTGTGGGGAAATGGGCAATAGGAAGCATTGCCAACGCTTAGGCAGACATTACAGGAAACCAGATTTTCATTATGGCGTCATGGTTCGCGTACATTGATAAAAATTCAATTGTGTCATTTATCAGCGTCAGTTGATGTTGTGACCAATTGTGGATGCCGTCGTGGCATAAATTCTGATTAAAATAATCAGAAACAGTAAAATCGCGGCGGTCTTCGAAAGTAATAAAACGCTGTTCAAAATTTGCACTGTGCCAGTCGCAAATCATTTCAATTAATGTTATATCAGAGATTTTTGAAACATCGTGACCGTAATATTCCAGATGGTGCGGTTGCATTCGATGGTGTTCGTCATGCATGTCGTTGTAAAGTTCAATCTGGTGTTCGGTTAGTGTAAATTCTGGGTGATATTTTGCATGGTTAATGTGTGCATAGCCAGTACGCATAGGACCGGAATTTTTGTCGTTGTCGTGTTCGGGAAAGTGATAGCCCAACAGACCTGCAAAATAATTCAGACAGTCAACATGCGCCGCCGTGCGCAGATGATGAAATTTGTTAATGGTTTCAATCGCTATCCGCATGTCGTGAATTATAGCATAATTTAAGATGATTTTTTAGAAAAATAATATTTTTATATTGTTATACCTAGGTGGGTCTGGGGTGATTTATATATTTTTTGGTTCTGTAGTAGGGCGTTATTTGAAATTATATAACAAAATGTTTATTCCATGTATCTTTAACATCGCATTCCAAGATATTGCCCTGGGTCAAAATAGATGTTGGTGCAGTAAAGAAATCGCGTCCTGCCATCATAATGTCGGTCAAAACAAAATTATTGATTTGGTGCATTTCTGCGGATACGTTATATATAGATTTGTATTTTTTGAAATAATTCGCATACAGTGCACAGCGTTTTGCGCCACATTCCATAATTTGAGCATTTTGTAGTTTTACCACCATTTGTGCTGAAAGTAGTTCGTTTGTTGTAATCGGTATGTCTGATATAATGTTGCGACATACGTCCGCGGTGGCTCCAATAAGGCGTTCTATATTTTGGGGCAGGGTTTCTGAATTTATTGTATGTAATTTTGCGCCCGCCCATTCCATTGTTGAACATTGAACAGAATACGATAAACCATTTTGTTCA
Source organism: Candidatus Enterousia sp. (assembly GCA_045133095.1). Lineage (GTDB taxonomy): Bacteria > Pseudomonadota > Alphaproteobacteria > Rs-D84 > Rs-D84 > Enterousia. The sequence continues at coordinate 125,832 of JBGUTP010000007.1, read as the reverse complement.
CGAATTGCGTGTGTTAACCTGTCTTGTAATATTTTTCTAAAAATCCCCATGGCAGCTTTCCTTTCCCGGTTGATGACTGTTGGTTCTATGGAATCTGCCCAGGCAAATGTGATTTTCTGATTTTTAGCACCATTTATAAAATTATGCGTAACTGTCGGCGTTATGTTTGCCGATATTTTTTTTATGTCTTGTTTTGGAATCCATGAAAATAATTGTTCCAACCGCTTTTTTAATGTTTCTTCGCTGTTAATCTTGCCAGATATAACTATCAACATGTTGTCAGCGGATAGATGTTTGTGGTAATAGTCTAACAAATGCCGCTTGGTGAAAGATTGTATGGTTTCGGGAGTGCCTAAAATATTATGTGCGCCAAGTAATTTTTTTGCCTTGAACAGCCACCAAGGATTTACATTCACATATCGTCTATATTCGTCTAATATGACTTTTTTCTCGTTTTCTATAACATTATCATCAAACAAAGAATTTTGTAATTCATCCGCTATGATTTCTATAAGCGTATCCAGGTTTTCTGCTAAAACCGTTCCAGAAAAAAATATGTCGTCTAAACTGGTCCGAATATCTAATATCGCGCCACAGGATTCAAGTAGCTTGTTAAGTAGTGAAAACGATGAATATGTATGTGTACCTTGACCTAACATGTGTTCTAGGAAATGGGTAATTCCATATTCATTGCAAGATTCATTTTGTGTGCCTATTCCAAGATTAACAGATATAGAGCATGTTAAGGAATCCGCATTATCTGTAATGACAGGAATTCCATTAGATAAATAAAATATATTTGGCAAAAGCATAAAAAATAATTTCTGTTCAATATCATTATAGATTGCCATGAATTTATGGCAATCTAAATATTTAATAGGTTAATGAATGCGTTGGTGCATAACATTATTGCGTTGCAACTGTAAACGACGATACTTCTGATGACGTTTTTTCATTTCTATCCATTCACCGTCCGTATCCATAATGGCTATACCGCAGCTAGGTTGGTCGGTATCGGTTCCTGCGCAAGGTTCAACATCGCCGGGTTGTGAATCAGGATGGTCGCATAGATAGGCAATTGTACGGTCGTTCTTTATTTTGGTTAACAGTAAATATTTCAGCATTGTAAGTCCTTTTTGGTTATGAAACCAGCGATTGGTTTCATGGTGAATGGTAGGTGGTGCTAAATCTACTGTCAATCAATAACATGTTAATTTTTGAACATATTCTACTTGAAAAGATGTGTAGATATGTAACAATTAATATTACCCGCGCACAGAATCTGATTTAACAGTACTAATTTGCCGCCCGAGTTTTGTAATATCGTGATATTTACTTGGGTGTGCAACACGACCAGGAATTTTCGCCAGATTTGATTTTTAATTTTGTTTTTTTTTACACGAGTATTAACTTTCTGCTTGCATTGAAAATAAAAAAGCCTTATAATCCGGGGCGCATTGGGGCATAGTTTAATGGTAGAACTCCGGACTCTGACTCCGTCAGTGTTGGTTCGAATCCAGCTGCCCCAACCAAGTTTCAGCCCACCAAACGGTGGGTTTAATTGTTTAAGGGCGATGAGGCATTTATGAAATTGGAATCAGAAGGAATTTTAATCAGTTTAAAGCCTTTTAATGAAAAAGATGCCGTGGGACGAATTTTTACACGTGATTTTGGTGTGCTGGGCGGAATGCTGAAAGGGGGCGTGGTTGCCAAGAAGAATAAGCCACTGATAGGACAGGTGGGCGCGGTGGCGTGGAATGCCAGATTGGATTCACAATTGGGGACCTTTCATTGGGAGGCAGAAAAAAATCTGGCGGCGCCGTTGATGATGAGTGCAGATAAGTTAATTTATATGAATGCTGCGTTTGAAATATTGGTGAATTTGCTGCCGGAAAGAGAGGCTTATGTCGATTTGTATGATGCAACGTTAGAGTTGATGCGGCAATTGCTAAGCGATGGGGCAGGGGCTTATTTGGTTTGGGAAATGAATTTGTTAAAGGGATTAGGGTATGCGATGGACCTGTCAAAGTGTTCAGGATGTGGTACGACGACTAATTTAAAATATGTTTCGCCAAAAACAGCGCGGGCGGTGTGCGCAGAATGCGGGGAACCTTATGATGCAAAGTTGTATAGGTTGCCGGTGAATTTAAACGTAACAGCCAGATTTTTAGAAGGTGTTTGTATGCAACAAGGAGGACAAATGCCGCAGATAAGAAAAATGTTGAATTAATTTTAGGGGATGTTGATTTATTCCTTGCGCTTTTATGAAAATTTGCTATTGTAGGCTTGTTCAACAGAAGAAGGAGAAAATCATGACTTGGACAATTTTGGTACTGATTTTGGGTATCGCGTTGTACATGTTCGGCGGCATGCTGTTAAAGCACGATGCTAAAAAACCGAGCATGGGCGTAATTCTGACAAAAAAAGCATTCGGTGTTATTGCTGTGTTGATTATGGCAGGTAGCGTTTGCCGCTTGTACACGCCATATTACTTGACAAGCGTTAATCCGGCTATCTTGCAAGAAATGGTCGAAGCAATGCAGGAACAGCAGAACGCAGAAAAAAATAAGGCGATTCGCAAATACGTTCGCAATAACGCAGGTGAAATGATGGCTGATGCGCCAATCTTGGGTAACCCGGAAGCGAAAAAGACAATCTATGTATGGACTGCGGCTTCTTGTGGATTCTGCCGTCGTGTACATGGTGAATTGGATTCTGTGTTGGCAAATCGTGATGATGTGAAAGTGGTTATTAAAAACTTCTCTATCCATGGTGTGAATTCAGAAGGTCCAGCACGTGCAATGATTGCTGCAAAAATCCAGGATAATGCAAAGGCCGCTAAGTTGGTAGATATGATTATGACACGTGAATATCGTCCAACTGAAAATATCGAAGATCCTAAGAAATTGGCTGCGGCGATTGAAAAGAATATCATGAAGTTCGCAGAAGAGGCGGGTCTGGATACAAAGCAGTTGAAAGAAGATATGAATGGTCCAGTTGTTGCACGCGAAATGGCAAATGTTCGTGATTTGGCACAGCAGTTCGAAATCACAGGTACGCCATTCTTGATTATCGGCGAAGAAGCCTTCCCAGGCGCAATCCCAGCCGCACAAATCAACGAAGCGTTGGATAAATAATTTGTCAGATACCTTGAAAAAATCTCCCGAAATCGGGAGATTTTTTTGTGGGTTGATTTTTTGAATTTTTTGCCTATATATATCATAAATTCGCGAATCGGGTTTTTATATGGTATAATTTCACAGGAAAATAAAAGGATTTGTATTATGGCACTTATTCCAATGGTTATAGAAGAATCGCCACGTGGTGAACGCTCGTTTGATATTTATTCACGTTTGTTGCGCGATAGAATTATTATGATTAATGGACAGATTGAACCAACAATGGCAAACAGTATTGTGGCACAGTTGTTGTTCTTGGAATCTGAAAATCCAAATGCTGATATTTCCGTCTATATTAACAGTCCGGGGGGCGATGTGTCCGCGGGTTGGGCAATTATGGATACTATGCAGTATATCAAAGCACCGGTTTCAACAATAGGTATGGGGTTGGTTGCGTCTATGGGGGCGGTATTGTTGGCGGCAGGTGAAAAGGGTAAACGTTTTGTCCTGCCAAATACACAAGTGATGATTCATCAGCCGTTGGCAGGTGCGCAAGGGCAAATTACTGATATGGAAATTCAGATGAACCAATATCAGAAAAATAAAAAAACGTTAATCAAGCAAATGGCTGAATTTACAGGTAAAAAAGAAAAAGAACTGTTTGAAGCCATGGAACGTGATAACTGGATGTGTCCAGAAGAGGCAAAGAAATTCGGGCTTATTGACGAAATTTTGGAACGTAAATAAAATATCTTTATTGTGGGGATTAGGATATGAGTGAAGATAAAACACCACAGACGGAAAATAATCAGCAGTTTTGCAGTTTTTGTGGCAAGGCAGTGTATGAAGTTAAAAAGTTAGTCAGTGGACGTAATGTCTGTATTTGTGACGAATGTATCAATCTGTGTAATGATATTATGGCAGATGATAATCGGCGCGAAGTTGGCAAAGAAGCAGCAAAGTTGCCAACCCCATCGCAAATATATAACTTTTTGAACGAGTATATCATCGGTCAGGATGTCGCAAAGCGTACGTTGGCGGTGGCGGTGTATAATCACTATAAACGTCATAGTGTGGCGGCAAAGTCTGATGTTGAAATTCAGAAGTCTAATGTGTTGTTGATTGGTCCCACAGGAACCGGTAAGACTTTGTTTGCGCAGACGCTGGCGCGAATTTTGGATGTGCCGTTCGCAATCGCAGATGCGACTACGTTGACCGAAGCCGGATATGTTGGTGACGACGTGGAAAGTGTCCTGACACGTTTGTTGCAGAATGCAAATGATGTAGAACGTGCGGGACGTGGAATTATCTATATCGATGAAATTGATAAGATAGCACGTAAGTCTGAAAACCCGTCTTTGACACGTGATGTGTCGGGCGAGGGTGTTCAGCAGGCGTTGTTAAAGTTGATTGAAGGTACTGTCGCAAATGTGTCCGCAGGTGGCGCAGGGCGTAAACATCCAGGTGAAGCCACAGTGCAATTGGATACCAGTAAGATTCTGTTTATCTGTGGTGGGGCGTTTGATGGTCTGAATAAGATTATTGGTAATCGTATGTCGGAACGTCGCGGTATTGGATTTGGTGCGCACGTCGAATCAAAAGAAGAAAGAAATGCAAAGAACTTCTTGAAGGACGTAGAACCAGAAGATTTGGTAAAGTTCGGAATTATCCCAGAACTGATTGGACGTTTGCCCGTGATTACAACGCTTGAGGCGTTGGATGAAGATGCGCTGGTTAAGATTTTGACAGAACCTAAAAATGCCGTCGTAAAGCAATTTATGGCTATGTTGGAAATGGATGGCGTTAAGTTGAATATTACAGAGGATGGGTTGCGTGCAATTGCAAAAATGGCGGTCGCCAGAAAAACAGGCGCGCGCGGATTGCGCAGTATTTTGGAAAAAATATTGATGCAGCCAATGTTTGATGCGCCAGATAAGGAAGACTTGACCGAGATTGTTATCGATGCAGATGTTGTCGAGGGAAAAAAACAGCCTGTGGAAATATTCAAGGAATCAAAAAAAGCAGCATAAATTTTGTGCGATTTTCAAAAACCCACGGAAAGTGGGTTTTTTTTGTTGTTTTTTTGCCACCTTTTCGGTTGATTATTGTGAATTTTGTGCTATGAATATATATGTTCACAAGGAACGAATATTAAGTGAAGGAGATATCATGTCCAATACTAAACATTTGGCGGATTTGTTAAAAGTCTGCAGTATTTTGCCAGCCTTGGCGATTATGCCCGCAATGGCGGAAGAATATACCGTGGTGTCGGAAACAGAAATAGCCAAAATAGAAACTATATCAGGCGGTCATTCATGGTTGGATGCTTCTACAGCTTCAGGTAACCAGTCTGTTTGGTTTATAAAAGATGGAGATGTGACCATTTTGTCTGAGGCAGTATTTGCAAATAACAAGGCAGATTCGGGTATTTTTTCTACATCATCTAAGGCACCATCTTCTTTGACTTTGAATTCTGGGGTTATATTTGAAAATAATACCGTTCGTTTTGATGGTGGGGCGGTTGCAAATTATAATACTTTGAATGCAAATGGTGTGACATTCCGTAAAAATACGGCACAGACTGATTTTGAAAATGATACAACCCCAATGGGTGGTGGTGCGTTGGCATTGGGTTCTGAATCAAAGACGATGATTCAGAATAGTATATTTAGTCAGAATGAGTCAAAGTATCATGGTGGTGCCATTGCAATGCGTGGGCCAGATGATGGCGATAATTCGGCCGCTGATTTAGATATTATTGATTCTGAATTCAGAGGGAATATTGCTGCACAAAATGGTGGGGCGATTTATTCAACATTCTATGATAGTGAAAATGTCAAAGATTCTGTATATATTGAAGATAATGAATTTGTTGCAAATACAGCTGTTAATGGTGGCGCGATTTATAATGAAGGATTAGCAGATCGCGGTGACAATGTTGCCGCAATGAAGGTTATTGATTCGGAATTTGTTGGTAATATCGTAACGAATTATGGTGGTGCCGTTTATAATGGCAGTAAGTTAGTACTGGAAGATTCAGAGTTTAGTGAGAATAATGCGTATGTTGGTGGGGCGATGTTCTTGGCCAAAGGGTCAGACACAACTATTTGTGATGCAGAATTTGATGCAAATACCGCAGATTTCGGTGGTGCGATTTATACATCAACAGGGATCAAGAATGTTGATATTTCGGATTCTGAATTTACAAACAATGTCGCATTGGGGGCAGGTGCTGTTGGTATCTTTAACAGGGGTACATTGACCAATGTTAAATTCAGTGGGAATAAGGCCACAGATGCCACTGATGATGGTGCGGGTGCATTGTTCTTGGGGGCGTTGTCGCAGGTGCAGTTGAATAATGTTGACTTTGTTAACAATACTTCGGCGGCAATGGGTGGTGCAATCGCAATGCGCGGCGTAGACGAAGGTAATAACAAGGATGCAAAACTGGATATAATCGGCGGTAGTTTTACAGGTAATACTGCAGCAGCAGAAGGTGGTGCAATCTTTAGTACTTTCTATGATAGTGAAAATGTAAAAGATTCTGTTTATATCAAGGGAACAGAGTTTACCAAGAATTCGGCCGAACGTGGTGGTGCGATTTATACCGAAGGTAAAGCGGACCTTGGGGGTGGATTGGCTAGCATGAAAATCGAAGGTGCGAAATTCACAGAAAATATGGCCGCGGAAGAAGGTGGTGCAATTCAAAACAGAAGTTCAATGAATATCACAGATTCTGTATTTAAAGACAATGTCGCCAATGGTTATTATGGTGGTGCGTTATACAATGCAAAATCTGGGAATATTGAAACGTTGGATGCAGATTTTTCTGGGAACAAAATTGTAAACGAAGGATTTGCAGCTGGTGGTGCGATTACCAATATTGGTAAAATCGGTGAACTGACAGGTATGTTTGACAAGAATGTTGCGCAGGCGACAGGTTCCTCGGCTAAGGGGGGGGCAATTCATACCTATGCTGGTTCATATGTTGATTCTGTTGTTGCTGATTTTACAGGTAATTCTGCAGTCAGCAGTGATAATGAAGCCATTGGTGGTGCGATTGTAAATGATGGAAACATTGGTACATTGCATCAGGCGGGTTCGGGGTTTGTGAATAATTCAGTATCGGCCAAGACAAATGGTTGGGCCGGTGCATTGTACAACAGCCAAGGTGCCGTAATCAATGAACTGGTTGCAAACTTTACAGGTAATTCTGTTCAGGGGATCGATTGGGCACTTGGTGGTGCGTTGGTAAATATGGGGACAATCGAATCGATGTCTGGGGTATTCGTAAATAATTCGGTTGTTGCAACGTCTGAAGAGGGTTATGCCTTGGGTGGTGCAATCTATAATGGTGTGGATGCTACAATAAACTTTGATGACGACGTGCTGTTCAGTAATAATACTGCGGTCGAAGGGGCGGATATTTACAATGATGGTATTGTAAATATTGTTTCTGGTACGACGACGATTGATGCTGCGGTTGCAGGCGAAGGTACTTTGAATGTTGCAAGTGATGCGATATTGAATATCGGTACAGCAACAGTGCAGCAAACGCAAATCAATATCGACGGTATTGTGCAGGCATCTGTGTTAAGCGATCGTTCATATGGACGTTTGTTGGGACTGATTGAAGCGAAGGACAGCGCAGAATTAAAGTTGAACGTTGGTTCGGTGGGTTCTTATAAAATCTTTGGCAGTCAGGCCGATATTACTGTCACTGCCGGTGCAACATATGATGTTTCACAGGAAGAGGATGGTACAGTTGTCATCGCAACTAAGGCCGTTGAAGATATTGCAGCAGATGCAGGCATTTCAACACAGGCCGCAGGTGCAGTCGCAGGATTGGCAAATGCCACCAGTGGTAAAGCGCACCAGGTGTCGTTGGCACTGCAAGATGCGTTGAATGGTGGGGATGCCGAATTCGTTGAACAAGAAACTAAAAAGTTGAATCCTGATGATAAGCCTGTTGCACACGCGGTGTCTTCATCGGTTCAAAATCAGGTTTTGTCTTTGACCGCGGGTCGTATGGGTGGCGGTGTCATCTTGGGACGTGCCGGTGGTGATGAAGTAACCCAGGAAAATGGTTTCTGGATGCAGGGATTGTTTAATAAGTCAAAATTTGCAGACCAGTTCCATGGTTATACACGTGGGGTCGCACTGGGGGCAGATACATTGATTGACAACAAGTGGACAATCGGTGGCGGTTTGGCGTTCAATAATTCTGATGTGCATGCGGATGCGCGACATACAGATATTGATTCAAAAACACTGTTCCTGTACGGTCAATATAAACCAAACAAATGGTTCATGAATGCGACGGCGACATATACTATGTCGGAATACAGTGAAGATGTTGCATTGGCAGGTGGTGTACATATGAATAATACATACGATGTTGATTCATATGGTGCACAGTTGGTAACAGGATATGATTTCGCCACAGGTATCACAACAGAGGCAGGCGTTCGCTATTTACATATCGCACAGGATAGTTATGTCGGCGAATTTGGTACAGATGTTAAAGCATCTGAAACCGATTTCTTGTCCGGGGTTGCGGGTCTGAAATATGCGTTTGCAATTGAAAATGATTGGGCGATTCAATTGCGTCCAGAAATGCGCGCAGCAATGACGTATGACTTTATCAGTGATGACACACAGACAACTGTTGTTTTGCCAGGTGTTGCATCCTATAAAGTGGCAAGCGACAGACTGTCACGCTTTGGTGGCGAATTTGGAATTGGTTTGACCGCGCTGTATCACGGTATGGAAATTTCAGTGATGTATGACTTGGATTTGCACAAGGATTATACGTCACAGACAGGTATGATTAAATTCCGTACCCAATTCTAATAATTCATCTAAAAGCAAATCGGGCATCTCGTGTAGCGTTAAGTACACTACGATGCCCGATTTGATTTTATCTAAATCATTCTATTTTATTTAGCGCATCTGATTGATTTCGTAAAAAAACGCCCGTGTGGGCGTTGACTGTTTTGCATATTTTTTTATTTTGCAACGATAACCATTGCGGTACGCAGGACTGTGTCGCCAAACAGATAGCCCGGTTGCATTTCTTGGGCAATGGTGTTTGGTGCCATGTTTGGGCATTCAATGACCTGTATCGCGTTGTGATACATTGGGTTTAATGGTTCGCCAACGGACTTTATTTTAGTAATGCCAATTTGGTCAAACGCAGATTCCAGTGCCAGTGCCATGGATTTTATCCCTTCGTCGTTGGGGGCGTGTTTTAATGCCGCGTCCACCGCGTCCATCACAGGCAGGATTTTTTCCGCCACACCCATTGCGCGATTGCGCGCCCTGGATTCAGCGTCCAGGGCATTGCGTCGGCGTGTGTTTTCCAATTCCGCCGCCAGGCGTAAATATTTATCGTTTAATTCGGTCAATTGTTTGGTCAGTGTTTCAATTTCTGAATCTTGATTTTCCGCAACAGGTGCTGTGGCGGGTGCTTCATCAATTGATACTGATTCTATTTTTACTTCTTTGTCTTCGTTCATACTTGGTTCCATTTTTCGATACTATATAATTATTTTACACTGGTTATTATAGGTATGAAATCGTCGCTTTTCAAGGATGCACCACCAACTAATACGCCGTCAACATTTGCAATAGACATAATTTCAGCCGCGTTAGAGCCTTTGACAGATGCGCCATATAATACAGGTGTGCCGCCCAGACCCATATCTGATAAGGTTTTTGCAATCAGTGTGTGGGCTTCGGCAATTTCGGCAGATGTTGGGGTCAGACCCGCACCAATTGCCCAACGTGGTTCATAGGCGACAATGATGTCTGTGCTGACATCAGATGGTATGGATTCGCGAACACCAGATTCAATAACTGCCATTGTTTTGCCTGCCTGTTTTTCGTCCATTGTTTCGCCAACACAAATAATAGGAATCAAGCCATTCGCCAATGCTTGGGTTGCCTTGTTGCGAACAGTAGAATTTGTGTCGCCATGATATTGACGGCATTCGCTGTGTCCGATAATTACATATTTGGCACCAGTGTCCGCAATCATCTGTGCGGAAATTTCACCAGTAAATGCGCCGTGGGTGTGTTGACTGATGTCTTGGGCGCCCAGGGAAATGCGACCCGTATCAATGCCCAGCATGGTTGCAGGAACACATAAAATGACCGTGTTGTCGGTTTCGATGGACGACAAGTCTGATACCATTTGAACCAGGTTGGCGCGTGTACCATTCATTTTCCAATTCCCAGCAATAATTTTCATGTAAAAATCTCCTTTTTTTCATTGCTTTTTGTTATTTCGTTTTGCTATGGTAGCGCAAAAGGGGAACAAATGCTAGAATATTTAAGAAATGCATCGGAAAAACCAATCGCTAAGATTTTAATCGGAATTTTGGCTTTCTCGTTCGTGGGATGGGGGGTCGCAGAATGGATTTTTGGTGGCGCCGCGGGCGATAATGCCGTTGCGCATGTTGGTGGAACTGAAATTTCCGCACAGCAGTTTAATGCCGAAAAATCGCGTGAAATGGCACAGTTGTCACGTGATGAACAAAGAAAGGTTTATGCGGATGCCACGTCGCAGAATGAATTTACACAAAAGGTGCTGGCAGAATTAGTCACAAATCAGATGACTGAAAATCGGGCGCAAGATTTGGGCTTTGTTGTCAGTGATAAACGAATCGCACAGGAAATTCGTGATTTTCCAGAATTTCAGGTTAATGGTCAGTTTTCAACCCTGGCGTTTGATACGGTGTTGAATAATTCAGGATATTCCGAAGCGCAATTCGCAGATGTATTGCGTGGTCAGGTGTTGCGTTCAATGGTTCTGGGGGCAATGTCCGTGGCGGTGCCTGTTCCAAATTTTGTGGTCCAGTCGGCATACGATGCCAGATATGGCAAGCGTGAAATTGAATATGCGGTTGTTCCTTATTCTGAATTCAAGGTTGCGGCGCCAACAGATGAACAGTTAAAGGCGTTCTATGAGCAGAATTCACAAATTGTTCCAGAAACAAGAAGTGTATCTTATGTTTTGGTCGCCGCAGATACGACCAGCCCAGACAGTTATGACAAGGGTTATGCAAGCGCCGTTAAGGTCGAAGATGATATTATCGCCGGTGAAACAATGGAAGATGCAGCAAAAAAACATGGCGCAAAGTATGTGACCTATGATGCGTTTGCGCGGGCAGGGCGACCGGTGGATAAATTAATGACAGACAATATGGTTGCAAAAATCTTTGATATGGATGAAGGGCTGGAAAGCGAAATGATAGAAACTGATGATGGTTTCTTGTTCGTGCGCGTGGATAAAATTAACCCAGAACATAAGGCGGATTTTGAAAGTGTAAAGGGGGCGCTGGTTTCGGATTGGACACGTGCCGAACAAAAAAAGCAGGCCTATGTAAAGGCAAATGAATATCTGGTTGATTTAAAGAAAGACGGCAAGTTGGAAAATAAAAAGTCTGTGACCGTGACACGTATGTCGGGGGCGCCTAATGATGTGCTGGTTGCGGCATTCCGTGACGGCGTAGGCAGTAAAACATTGGTTGAAGGTGCGGATGCGTTTTATGTGCTGAGTGTGAACAATGCGGTTGCGCCACAGGTTGATAAACAAAAAATGGCAGATTTGCAGAACGAAATGCAAAATATGTCAGATAACGGTGTGAAAGAAGATTATAATTCTTTCTTGAAACGTGAATATCCGATTGAAATTAATGAGAAAGTTTATAATCGTTTGATTGTAAAGTAATTTAAGCCCGCCATTGGCGGGTTTTTATTATTTGACGTTCCAGGCGGAAAAATATATAGTGGTTTTGTTAGATACAGAATAGGTGGGCAGTATGAAAAAAATTATGTTTTCGTTGCTTGGTTTGATGTTGGTTGTAAATCCGATGTGGGCGGATGAGGGTGGTGACTGCAGTTCTGTTGACGGTGCTGAAATTTTGGACCAGGTTTGTGATGAATATTTTCGTCCATATGCATGTGGAGGTTTACTTGGGGCAAATATATGGGCAGCCAGTTGTCTTTTTAAGACAGGTAGTAGTGCGTGTGAGGAAATTGAAGCGCATTCTTATTGTCATCAGGTGCCAGGAGAATCAAGCGAAAGATGCGGCATATGGCTTGAAGATATGGGGGCGGCGACAAAAATTACGCAATATTATATCGATGTTTTTACAGACGCTCAATGGGGTGTGCAGTGCAGTTTTAGTAGAGAAACCCCAGATGTCTCTTATGTATGCTCGCAGGGGTATTATGGAACCGCGCGAGATGAAAGTGGTGATGACTGTGTGACGTGTCCGCAAAATGCGACGTGTGCAGGTGGCAACAATTCGACTTTTAAATGTGATGATGGATTTTGTAGGGTGACCGCACAGAGCAAGTGTGTAAAAAAGACAGCGAATATGCAATGTAATGCTAATGATTTTTCATGTCTTGGTGGCACATATAAAAGTGGGGATGATTGTGTGACGTGTCCGCAAAATGCTGATTGCAGTTCAGGTACGCCAATATGTAATGTCGGTTTTTATGGGTTGACCAATAACGGAACATGTGAACCATGTCCGACAAATGTTTTGGCAAGCAACTTGAAGGGTTCTGCTAAACCGACATCTGCAAAAGGAACCAACAATATAATGGGGTGTTATATAGGTAATGGGGTAGAGTTTGAAGACGCATCTGGTGCAGGTGAGTTTACAGCCGATACTTATTATTGTAACTAAAAAAAACGGGGAAACCCGTTTTTTTTTATTTGCCGTTATGTCTGTGTGACCGCAGGCGTTGTAATGTGTTACGGCAGGCATCAAAACCGTTAAGTACATAATCAATAAAGCCTGGCGCGTTCAGGCGTTTGTCTTCCTTGCGCATGGCATAAGCCATTTTTTGTTCGCGGTACATTGCTTCGCGTTCAGCGTATGTTGTGTTTGGTATTTCTTGATTTATATCGATAATGAAAGGTAATGGTTCTGACATAATTTTCCCCATGGATTATTTGGTTGTTATACGACTTCGGTTACGGCGCGCAGTGCGCCGTCGCGTGATAATTGGACAACACGAATCTTTTTATGCATTTCTGCGATTAATTCGGCGCGGTTATAGGCAGGCTGAGTGTGCAAAATTCGGTCTGCAAAAGCGGCGTAGGCGGCTTCGGCACTTTCGGCGTGGATGGTTGTGTAAAAGTGGTCGTGACCCGTACCCAACATTTCCCACAGTACCGATGCGTTGTCGGTTGATATTTCGCCACCTATGATTACGTCTGGTGTCATACGGACAACTAAGTCTAGCAGGCGCGCATAATTAAAATTGTTGCTTTGTTCCGTGCGCGATAAAATAAAGTGAACCCGATTCGCTTGTGGTACACGAATTTCGCGCGCATCTTCAACGGTGATAACACGACTGTTTTTATCAATCAATGTCAGCATGTGATTTAAGAATGTTGTTTTGCCTGTCGCAGTCGCGCCAGAGATTAATATTGGACTGCCGTCATTGATGGCAGACATTAGGCGGTCGTACGGGTCGTCCGGGCGAATTGTTTCGCGGGGTTTTACCTTTAATAAGTCCTGACCGCGGCGCAGGTGATAGTTTTCAAAACTGGTGCTGGGGGCGCCACCGCCACGGATGTTGAGGGCAACCCCGCCTGTTACGTCGTTTTCGTCGTATTGCACGTTGGGACCCGCAATTGCTGTAAAACGATGATTGCCGGGTAATGTTGCATACACCACAGGCATGCCGTGAATCGGGTCAAAGGGACGCTCGTAAATATTGGCGACAGTGTGAATCAAGTCGATAAGATACTGTTTGCTTAGTGTGGCGGCCTCGTATGAAACCCAGGGAACGCGCGCACCATGCAGGCGCATCCATACCTGACCCGCGTGATTTATGGCGATTTCTTCTACGAACGATGGTTTGTAGAATTCTTCGAGTGGTTTTAATAAAGAATCTAGTACAATATTTGACATCAATGTGATTTTACCATAAATCGTGACTTGAATCAAAAAAGTTTATTTGGTAAAATTAAAAAAAAGAGAGATAGAATTATGAAAAAATCATTTTTGTTTGCTGTTTTAGCGTGCTTGGCTTTGGTGGGGTGTGCGTCAAAATCTGATGCGCCATATAATGCCGCCGACTTTGCGCAGGGGGGGGAAGATGCGCCACTGTATAATGAAAGAACAAGTACTTTTATGCAATCGGATAACCAATATGCAAATATAGATTCGTATAAGCCTAAGACCGCCGCAGAAAAAGAACAGAATTCTAACAGGTGGAATACGTCACGTATGGAAACCAGATGGCAAGAATACAAGGGGACTATGGTTCGTGTGCAAATATTGCTGGGGAATACGGATGTGCGTGAAATGCGCCTGCGCTTGATGCAAAATGCAGATGGTATGGATGTTGACGGCGATGCACGAAGTGTACTGGCAGCCGTGGCAGATTATGAAATGAAACGCGTTTGTGGACGTAATGCAGATAGTATTGTTATGGTCTATGACAGGCCATCGTTCGATGCAATGCGACCAACACCTTATTTTGACTATCGTATCGAAGCCGAGGGCGCAACTATGCGTGAATATGGGTTTCGATGTGTATATGCGAAATAAAAAAACAACGTAAAAAAAAGGGGTAAAATATGAAAAAATTAGCATCTGTTGTTGGTATCTGTGCAGCATTAGGTCTGGCGGGTTGTGGTGAAAAAACACCTGTGGCGGAAAATGGCGATACAGTTGTTATCAATTTTGCAGGGTATTTAGATGGCGCTCAGTTCGCAGGCGGTACCGCAGAAAACTTTCCATTAACTTTGGGCAGTGGACAATTTGTACCAGGATTTGAAGAACAAGTTGTTGGTATGGCCGAGGGTGAAGAACGTGATATTAACATCACTTTCCCAACAGATTATGTTCCAGAATTGGCAGGTAAGTCTGTTGTGTTCAAGGTAAAAGTTGTTGATATCGTTGAAAAAT
Organism: Candidatus Enterousia sp.; assembly: GCA_045133095.1. Taxonomy (GTDB): domain Bacteria; phylum Pseudomonadota; class Alphaproteobacteria; order Rs-D84; family Rs-D84; genus Enterousia. The sequence goes on along the minus strand of JBGUTP010000007.1, from coordinate 110,771 downwards.
AATTTTCAATCCCCCGAAAGGGGGATTTTTAATTTGAAAAATGTGTGTTGGCTATATTGTTTAATTGGGATTTTATCGTTTCAAAATCCTGGTTTAAATCCAGTGTGTCAATTTCAATTTTGTGATTGCATATAGTATGAGCTTGGGCAGGTGGCGCGTTGTCTTCAGTCTTGGCGTACAGCAGCATGCCCGATACGTTGGGGGTCGTGGCAGCCATATTCATAACATAGGTAAAGATTTGATATACATTGCCAGGGGGAAGTATGGTCTTGTTATAGTGTTGGGTCAGTGGCTTGCTATAAAACTTTGTGTCAATTATCAATGTGCTTTGCCCATTGGAAAGTACAATGTCCGTGTGCATGTCATGCAGATATTCAGGCGCGGTTGATTCCGTCATGTCCCATGCAATGCGTGGCGCGTGCGGATTTAGTTCAGGAAAGTGACGCTTATAATACGCTAAAACAAAATTTTCGTAAATAGCGGCAAGTTCTTTGTGGGTAAAGTCTTGGATGCTTATTGTTTTGTTTTCACCCGCGACCGTCGTTTGAAGTTGGCTTGTTATCACAAAACGAGATAATGTTAAAAGCATCGTGTATTCAGAATTTTTGTTGTGATGCCGACATAATAAACCGCCCCAATTTATCGATGTGGGGCAGATTGTGTCAATGTGCCACAGTGGTTGCAGTAGTTTTTTTATTTCGTGGCGACGAGGTGTGGATACATGCTTGGACTTAGATAGTATTGATAATGCTGTTTTTATTACTTGATTGCCGGGATTGTTTTCGGAAAAATCGTCGAAATTGCACGCCAGTTTGTGGCGCGACAGGATTTTGTTGCGAATTGTTTCGACGATGTTTAATTGCCCCCTTAGTGTGGATAAATTTTCCGATACGGTGATGTAATCTTTGTGCAGTCCGCGTTTGTATTGCCGCGAAACGCCGATAATTAATATCGCCGCCATTAAATCGTGAATGTTGTCAAAGTGTTCGGATTGTACCTTGGCGTAACCATTGCTGACCAACGCGGGCAGGGCATAGGCCAGCATGTGGTATATGTTTTTGATTAAAATGCCGTTGTCGTTAGTCATTTAATGCGCGTTCCAATTCAGATGTCCAGTATTTGGATTGTTCTTCGTTGTCGAACCAATATTCTTGAATTGTTGGAATTATCTCGTATTTCACAATGTTGGACAGGTCCGGGTTGGAATCGCAAAAATAACTGTGACCAATGCAGAAACCGGGACCTAAGGATGGGTCGGTGCTGATTTCTGTGTTTAATTTCTTTATCACATCAATCAAGCGATTAAAGCGTGGATTGTTTAATTCGCGCTGGTGTGCCAGGAAGCCCGCAGAATCAAAGGCAGGTTCCAGTGTGACAAATGCAAAACGACGACGCATCGCGTAATCAAGCATGGCAATACTGCGGTCGGCGGTGTTCATCATGCCAATTAAATATACGTTGGATGGAACGTAAAACGTATTTTCACAGTCGTATGCCAAAGGTTGCGCATGTTCTTTGCCGCGATACTTGGATTCTATCAGCATAAGAAGTTCGCCGAAAATTTTGCTGATGTTGCCGCGGTTTATCTCGTCTATGATGAAGACAAATGGTGTATCAGGATTTGATGCCGCGCGTTTGCAGAAATTATAAAATGCACCATATCTGATGTCAAAACCACCATTGGCGTTCGGTTTGTAGCCCATCATCAAATCTTCATAGGTGTAACTTTGATGAAATTGGATTGTGGTGATAGTATCAGCAGTTGCCCCCAGGCGACGTGCCAGTTTCTTGGCATTAAATGTTTTTCCAACACCCGGTGCGCCCTGCAAAATGATGTTTTGTTTGTTTCGCAGCAGGCTTATTATTTCCTTTATCTGCGCGTCAGACATGAATGTGGTTTCGTCTTCCGCGGGTGTTTCGGTTATTATCAGATTTGGGTTCTTGTCAGATATCAGTTTTAATATCGTGTTGTATTCTGATTGGGTTAATTTAAACAGGCTGCCACGGAAACGTTGTTTTAATCCTTGGATGTTGTTTAGTTCCGGGATTGCTTGAAGTTCTTCAAGAGAAATGGGGGTTGCAAGTTCGGCTGTTTTAGTAAAGTGCAATTCTTTGTCGGGTACGATTGCAGAAACTTGGGCCAGACCGATAATATGTTTTTGTGGATGCGATTGATATATCAACATCTTATCGCCAGGTTGTGCCATTTTGTAATTTTCGAAAATTTTACGTTTTTCGTCGTTTTCATAAAATGTATAAAAGGTTGTGTCACCAATTGCCAGGGTTTTTGCATCCCAGAATTTTGGATTGGTGACCAAAAACCAATAGTGCGTATCCGATGTAGTGGCAGAATCAGATTCGTTGTCTTTGGATTGTTGTTGGCTGATAAAGAATTCAATGTCGCCAGTCATAAGTTTCATGTTTTTATCGGGATACAGGTCTTTATCCCCGGCGATGGCATTGGTCAGCATTTGTTTTAGTGCAGAATCTTTCTTGATGATTGCGTTCAGTTCATCGTGCCATGCAAATGTTTCTTTGATGTTGGTTTCGTCGTTGCCGCGCTTGATTTCAATGCCTGATAATAATGCCAGGGCAGGTTTGGATGCGCTGTATTTATAAATGTAATATTTTTCAGGGAAGTGTAACCACAGGTATGTGGTGATGGCGTTTGCGGTTTGATATGATTGCTGGCCCGGGGTGATGTCATTCGCCAGTCTTTCAGCTGTGTCGCGAAACGCGGTAATGCGTGAAAACAGCGGTTTGTTTTCATCAAATAAATTGCGAAACATGCGGCGTACTGTTTTTGATTCTTTGTTCGCAAAAACAGAAATCATTTTTCGTGGCCAGAATTGACCCGCGCCCAGCAGGTTACCGGCTTTTTCAGTAGCCTTTTCAAACATGGTGGTAAAATCGGTTGCGTCAATGTTCCAGTGCTTTTGAAAGTGTTTTACCGCCGCCCATTTATATTTTTCGTGTTCCCAACGGGTGGCAAATTCTGATTTATACTGGTTCAGGATTTCGTTTAATTTTTCGGTGTTAATCATGACACTTCCTTTGTGATAAATGTTGCGTTTATTATGCGATAAAAGTCATATTAATTCAAGTGAAACAAAAAAAAGTAAAACAGGGAACTCTCCCTGTTTTACCCTAGCGATTTGTTAATTGCAATTCTATGCGTCGATTCTTTTGAAGGGCAGCCGGGTCGTTGCCCAATTCAACAGGGTGCATGTCGCCGAAACCACTGGGGACCAGACGGCGTTTGGACACGCCCGCCGCAGCCAATTCATTGGCGACCGCAGTTGCGCGTAACAAAGATAGTTCTGTGTTGTTTTTATAGCCCGCAGTACCCGCCAGAACTTGTTTTTTGTCGGTGTGACCGTCAACACGGATAATCCAGTTAATATCACTGGGGATTTTATTTTCCATGTCTTTGATTACATTTGCGATAAGACGTAATTGTTTTTTGCCTTCGGGTGACAGTTTGTAAGAGCCACTGGGGAATAAAATGTCACTGTTGACAATAAAGCGGTCGCCGTCAGTTTGAATTGTTGTGCGGTCGCCCATTGCCAGTTTGACGGCTTTGTAAAATTCTGATTGGTACAGCGATACGTCTTTTAATTCTGCAACCTTGTCCGCCAGGGCGCGATTCAGGCGTGTGGACATTTCAACATAGCGAATTTCCTGAGTGCGCGATTTTTCTTCGGCAGCGTCCAGCGCCGCTTGCAGTTTCGTCAATTGTGCCGCCAGGTCGGCGCGTTGTTGTTCCATTTGTTCTTGTAATTTGCGGCGTTCCTGTTCCAATTCAGCAGTTTTTTCTTTGTCAATATTTGCCTGGTTTAATTGGGTCGTCAGATTGGCAACAGTTTTTTGTAAATCAATTCCTTGTTCTTGCAGTTGAACGACCTTGGTTTCATATGCAGTGATAAGGTCTTCGATGCTGGAATCTATTTCTGTTAATTCTTCGTTCAGTGCCGCGTTGCTTTGTTCCAGGTTTTCCAGTTGATTGCGCGCCAGGATTAACAGACGTTTGGCTTCCTGTTCGTCGGCAGTCATTTGGGCGATTGTTTGTGCCTGTTCGGTGTTTTGTTGCTTTAATTCCGCCACGGTTTTTGCACCGGTGGATTTGTTAAATACACTGGTGGTTGTCCATAAAAAGACAAAAACAATCAACAGGAAAATTAAAATAATTACCAGATTGGAAAACAGGTCAACAAAGCCTGGCCATGCGTTGGTTGTTGTACGGTATCTTATGTTCATCATTGGTTCTTCTCTCTCTTGGTGTCTTTATTTAGGGTCAAAGGTCCGAAACACTTTGTTCCAGGCTTTGTACGCTGCGTGTTAATTCCCGTGTTGCCAGGTTTATCTGGGGTAAAATTTTGGCGACGTCTTCGGTTGATGCAACGTGGGTGTGCGCCGCCAGATAATCTTCAAGTTCGCGATAAATTGTGTTCTGTGCCGATTGTACCTGAAGTGCAAGAAAACCGACAGTCAGACTGCCCCCCAGACCAAGCAGTGAACTGGTAAAAGCGGTCGCCATTCCCGCCAGGGGACGAGATAAACCCGCCTGCATAGAATTTAGAACAGTTTCATCAGAAAAGTTTAAATTCCCAATAAGTTCCGCAAAGCCACCGACAGTTAATATTAAACCCCAAAATGTTCCCAATAATCCCAGGAAAATTAATGTGTTTGTTATATAACGAACCGATTCGCGAGAGTCTTCAAAACGCATTAATATCATGTCCATAAAACCATTTAATGTGGTCGCGGAAATGCGCTTTGGTCGTGTGTGTAACATTGTCGCCACAGGAAGTAATAAATATGGAGGCAGCGTCAGGTTGCGACGACCAATGATATAGCCGTGCAACCATTTGTATTCCGGTAAAAGGGCGAACATTTGGGTGAAACATAAGCCAATGCCGAACAGGGTTGTGCCAATAATTACGCCGTTTAACCAGACGTTGGCAATCGCGATTTGAATGAAATCAGCCCAAAAATACAGTATGCCCGCAACCAACAGTGCGGTGAATAGAGCCATACGATTAAGTGCGCTGTGAAAGTGTCTTGTCATGTTGTTTGGACCCCTCGCTTAGTTATAGGTTAGTAAATTTTTAAAATGTGTGTCAATAGGTTTTACGTTTTAAAATTGTCTTGTTTCATGTGTGCGATTAATGTGTGCTGTCGTCAACTTTGATTTTTGCGGCAAGCAATGTTTGTGGTATCAGTGTAATTATAAGGAAAAGTATGCCCATCGATGCTTTTAATTCTAGCAAGCGTGGTGTTTTTGTGCAATGTTTTATTTTGAATTGTGTAAAAAATACTTGATTTATGTTGAAAAATTGCCATAATTGTGGTCGTTCCTGCTGGCGATATGGTGTCGTCGGCTGATTAAACCAAAGGAAATAAAATGGCTTACTATGAAAGCGTCTTGGTTTTCCGCCAGGACCTGACCGAACCGCAGGTTAAAGAAAAAGCGGCTAAATTTACAGAAATCATCAAAGAATTGGGCGGGGATGTTAAATCTACCGAATTTTGGGGATTGAAAAACCTGGCTTATATCATTCGTAAAAATCGCAAGGCGCACTATGTCATGCTGAATATCGAATTGCCTGGTAATCAAATCACAGAATTGGAACGCCGTTCACGTATCGATGAAGACGTTATCCGTTTCTTGAATGTTCGTGTTGACGAATTGGCGACAACACCTTCTATTATGATGAAAAAGAATACAGAGGAGGCAGAATAATGGCAGTTCGTGCAGCAATTTATCGTAAAAAATCTAACCCTTTAAAGGGCAAGGTTATTGATTATAAAGATGTTAAGACTTTGTCACACTATATCACAGAACGTGGTAAAATCGTGCCAAGTCGTATCAGTGGTGTTTCACAGAAAGACCAACGTGCGTTGGCAACCGCCATTAAACGTGCGCGTCATTTGGGGTTAATGCCATTCGTTCGCAACAACCTTGGGTAAAAATAATTATAATGGATATTTGCTTGTTGTTGGCGCGTTTATGTAGCATTTGTACACTGCACTTGCCAACAACGGCGCATCTATCTCATTCTAATTATTTTTTAATAAAGAATATTTGGGTTTTACCCTAACTTAAAAAATAAGGACAGATAAAATGAAAGTTATTTTGACAGAAAAAATTACAAAACTGGGTAATATCGGCGATACAGTCGAAGTTAAAACAGGTTATGCGCGTAACTATTTGTTGCCAAATGGCAAAGCAATGCGCTTTACACGTGAAAATGTTGCGCTGTTCGAAGCGAAAAAAGCAGAATTGACCGCACGTCAAGAGGCCGCTAAGAAAAATGCAGAAGCAAATGTTGACGCAGTTAAGAATGCAAAACTGCACATGATTCGTCAGGCAGGAGATACAGGTCAATTGTATGGTTCTGTGTCAACACGTGATATTGCACGTATGCTGAAAGAAGTGGCGAATGTTAATGTTGAATCTGCACAGGTTCTGTTGGGGGCGCCAATCAAGTCTGTTGGTGCGTTCGATACAAAAATCGCGTTGCATCCAGATGTTATTGTGCCTGTAAAGATTTTTGTCGCACAGACACAAGATGAAATTGATGCTTTGGTCGCAGGTAAGGTTTTGACTTTTGGTACTAAGAAGGTAGAAGAAGTCGAAGAAAAAGAAGCCGAAGTTGCACCAGAAGCTGAAGTCGCAACAGAAGAAAAAGCAGAAGATGCAGAATAATTTGTGTCTGATGAAAATATAACATCCCGATATTTCGGGATGTTTTTATTTTTCAAAAACACTGAACAGTTCCCAATGATGACTGCCGGTGAATTGGTCAATGGGGATTAAGGTTGTAAGTTTATAGCCGCCCGTGGTTAAAATGTCTTGGTCGCGCGCAAAGGTCGCGGGATTACAAGATATATAAATTATCTTTTTGGTGTTGCTTTTTATTAATTCGCGACATTGTGCCATTGCGCCCGCGCGAGGTGGGTCCATTATAACACAGTCATAAGTGTTTAGCATGCCAACCGTCAGGGGGTGGGTGAATAGGTTGCGTGTGGTGCCTGTGCCAACAATGTCAAAACCGTCCGCGTTGGTGGCAAATGTAAAGTTGCCCAGCCCACAAAACAAATCTGCAATGCGGGTGCAGTCATGGGTGTGTGATAAGACAAGTTCACGCATAATGTCGGCACCGTGAATGCTGGGTTGTAAAAATGCGCCACTGGGGTATTCAACGGTTTGGTCGTCAAATGTTATTTTGGGGATGTCTGATTGCTTGATTATTTGATTGTTCCATGTGATGCGTAATGCAGGTACTTTTTGTGCGGCATTACGAAATTGTGGTGAAAAGTATGGAACGGAACTTGTTATACAGATGTCAATTCCATTATCGCATGATGTAACCAGGCATGACCCAGTGCCGGACCATGGCAGCGCGGTCAAGTGTGGTATAATTGCATTTATGTCACAGGTCAGGTTAGGGCAGTGCGATATGGAAAGAATGTTCTTGGAATGCGGCTCGTAAAAACCAAAGTTGCCACCATTGAATGCAAAATCCGCACGCCGTCTTGTTCCCGCAGGTATCCATATTGGGGCGGATGTCGCATGGGGACCCGACCAGGCGGAAAGTTTGTCTTGGTGATATGTGGGGGCGGTAAAGTCGAATTTACACCCACCACATTTACCAAAAAATGGACATTTGTTTGACATTGTCGGTCTAGAAACTGATTCTGGCGCCGGCACGGAACTGATGTGCAGTTGGATTTAAGTCTGATATTGTGTCGGTTCCAGGGTTGAACATATAGAAATATTTATAGCCAAAATCCAAGGCAAATATTGTGTTAAATTCAATGCTTATCCCCGCCAGTGCCGCCAACGCAGGAGATATTTTTTTATCTAAGTGGACGGAATCTTTTGCCGAATTCCACGAAAGACCAGCACCCATGCCAACATAAGGTACTAACATTTGGGTGCGGAATAGACGATAGATGTTATCAATGCGGGCATCAAAGATGGCATTCATGAAAACAGTGTCGCCGGTAAAGGATAACTGATTCCATTTGGCATCAATGTGTTGATAGTTTGCCTCTATTCTGAAAGTGTCAAAAATGCGAATGCCGGCGACGGCTTCAAAGCCAGATGTGTTTTTGCCAGATATGCTGATGTCATTGTCGTCTGTGAAATTTTGCCACATAGAAAAATTATATGCACCACCAATGTAAAAACGACGGTCGCGGGCGTACGCTTCGTTGTCCAGTCCGCTTGGCGTTTCCGGGGGTGGCATCCGTGTCTGTTCCACGCGATAGGGAATCGCAGCACTTGCCATCGTTGGGATTATTAAAAGTGCAGGGAATATATACTTTGCAATCATGCTAATGCTTCCTTTCTTAGAAATTCATACGAATTGATGCCATTATATTACTGATGTTATCAACGCCGCCGGCGCGAACGTCCCAGCCAAATCCACGACCTATCATCATTTGATACTGGTATGCAATGTCAATGCCAATTAAGTCCGTGAACATTATGTTAAACCCGATTTCAGCGCGTGGCGCAGGAATTACAAAACCGTTCGCACCCCCGGTGCCTTCGAAGTCATAGAACCCAAAACCCGCACCAACGCCAATAAATGGAACGAATGTGCGACGGCGTGTAATGTCACCGTTTTGTACATAGCGACGCGCCAGGTCAAAATATAACATGCCGCCCAATGTTTGATATGTTGCCTGATGCTGATTCAGGTCAGAAAAGGTTAAGGTAGTTGTTTGAAAGTCAATTTCGCTGCGTACATAGGATGATAAATTCCAACCCATGCCAATTTTTGTTGTATATGCGCCAGATGTTTCGTATTCACGTCCCTGGTATGTGGCGCGGTCCGTCGCAAAGCCCAGGTTTAAACCACCGCCCATGCGCACATACATTGTTGTCGGAATGTACATTTGAATGCCGTCCGTGTTGACGGTGTCCGTAACTTCGTAAACTTCGCGGCCAAGGGCGCCGGGGGCGGGTGTTTCGATTTCTTCGATGGTGGTTCGGGCGCTGATAAGGTCCAGACCCGTTAAGATTTCAGATTGAAATTGAGCATTGTCATACGACGCATGTGCGTTGAATGCGCCAAGCATTGTCGTTAATGCGCAGAAAAAAGATATTTTTTTCATCTTGTTTAAATCCATGTTTTATAATGTCAATAGAAGTCTATCATAATTTGAAACTTGATTCCAGTCTGATTTATTCGTAAAATAGGATTATGAAAAATAAAAGTACAGATAATAAAATTGCATTAGTTGCAGGGGCGCTTGATTTGCCGTTTTTTACGCGTGATGCGTTACAGCGTGCGGGTTGGGATGTGTTTGTGGTCGGGTTAAAAAACTTTGTCAACCCGGATTTGAATCCAGATTTAATTGTAAGACTTGGTGGGGCGGGACGCGCAATCCGTGAATTTAAGCGTCGTGGAATTAAAAAGTTGACCTTTGTTGGCGCGTTGGGACATCCGAACTTTTCTGATTTGCGACCAGATTTGTGGACTTTTATGACCTTAATGAAAATTATGAAAAATCAACGGGGGTATGATTCTATGGCGGTGGCATTAAATAATGTGTTGGAAAAACAGGGCTTTGAAATCGTAGCAGCCCAGGATTTGGCACCAGAATTGACTTTTGAAAAAGCAGGGGTGCAGACCAAGGTCAAACCAGATGCCGCGGATAAAAAAAATATCGAACGTGCAATCGAGGTTTCTCACACAATTGGTGCGGCAGATATTGGGGCGTCTGTGGTTGTGGATAAGCAGGTTATCGCGGTCGAAGCCGCCGAAGGTACCGCAAAAATGTTGGAACGCGTGGTGGATATGCGTAAAAATAAAAGAAAGGTCAGCGGTGTGTTTGCCAAGATGACAAAGCCAGGACAGGATTTGCGTATTGATATTCCGGCAATCGGGGTAGATACGGTAAAAGCAGTGGCAGCGGCAAAATTGCGTGGTATCGTCGTGAATGCGCGGACGTGTTTTGTTGTGAATAAACCTGCGGTGATTAGACAAGCCAATGAAAAGGGTATCTTTATATTGGCGTTGGATGAATAAATTTAACAAAAGGTGAAAATCTATGGCTATGATTTATTGTCGTGAATGCGGCGCAAAACATTCTGATAAAGCGGCGGCATGTCCTAAGTGTGGATATAAGGCGGGGTGCGGTGAAAAATCTGCGCTGGTTTATGCGTTGCTGGCATTTTTTCTGGGGATGTGGGGTGTGCATAAGTTCTATGCGGGACGTAATGGCGAAGGTGTTGCGATGTTATTGATGGGAACAATCGGTTGGCTGTTGATATTGCCGGGTGTGATTGTTTGTGTTTGGGCGTTCGTTGATTTTGTGATAGGGTTGCTGAATATAGACAGTCCAGAAAAGATATTTAATAGATAGTTTGTCACCGCCCGATTATCAGCCACAAAATTTACAATTTTACGTGGTCCGATTTTGGGCGGTTTTTTGATGCTGTTTTGCGACTGATGCAATAAAGAAATCCCCAAATGGGGATTTTAATTTTGGTGGCCCTGGTCGGACTGTCTGATTCCCATGTTCGTTCACACTCCATGGGCCCCTTTCACTACGTAAGGTTCAAACTTCGTTTGCACTCGATTTCACCAACTGACGTTCCGAACCGACGGTTCTTCGTCCGCCCAGATAAAAATAAAAATCCCCAAATGGGGATTTTAATTCTGGTGGCCCTGGTCGGACTCGAACCGACACTCATTGCTGAACTTGATTTTGAGTCAAGCGCGTCTACCAATTCCGCCACGGGGCCGTGGATTCAGACTGTTGTTAGATTAAGCAGCCTGTTTCGCTTCAACTTTCTTGACCAAGCGGGCGCTGCGATTTGCCTTGTGTACAGGCTTTTTAGCAGGTGCCGCAGGTTTGCCAGCCTTCTTTTCAATGGCTTTCTTAATCGCAGCCATTTCTTCGGTCAAACGTGATACAGGTTTCGCCATTACATAACCATCCAAACCGCCATGCTTGGTCAATGTGCGCAAGCCAGCAGTCGAAATGCGTAATGAAAAATCGCGTCCCAAAATATCACTGTGGAACTTTAATGTTTGCAGATTTGGCAAGAATGTACGTTTTGTACGACGATGAGAGTGGGAAACGTTCATCCCAACTTCTGTTTTCTTACCTGTAACTTTACATACACGTGGCATAATACTTTACCTTACTTATTATACTTTTATTAATAGCGGACCTAAATTTATAACAAAAATACAGAAAAGTCAAGTGATGTTTTCATATTTTTATCTTTTTTTTATTGATGTTGGGGTTTTATAAGGTCGGTTACCACCTTGGCGGGGGTAAAGGTTGATGCAGGAACCGGAATAAACACGGTGTTCCATTTGGCCATCGCGCCATTCCACAGCCCAGGGCGTTCCATCGCACGCAGTGGCCTGCCATTATGAGATTTGTCCGATATGAACCCGGTCTTTGGGTCGATAAATTGGGTAAGGTCGAATTTATTGCCCATGTAATCACGTACAAAACAGACCAAATCAACCGGGTTAAAGTATTGACCGGTGTGTAATATGCTGATTTTTTCAGGTGATATTTGATTGGGTTCAACTATTTGCAGTGTTTCAGTGCCGTCTGTGCCACGAACCCAGAATGGACCACCACCAGGGGCACCGGTGTTTAATACCATGCCACAAATGCGTAACGGACGGTTCAGAATTTCACGCAGTGAAGACGTGGAAAAATTTCTGATGCCAAGGTGGGTCGTGATAAAGTCAGAAATTTCTTGTTCGTTGGCGGTGCCTTGGTCCAGGGCGCGTATGTATTCAAATATTTTTCGTTGAATCTTTAGACCAATGGACAGCAGGGCTTTTTTTGATTTTATAGTGTCTGCGCGACGGTTGGCGGGGCATATGTTGTCTATGTTTTTGATAAATATAATGTCCGCATCAATATCGTTCAGGTTTTCCAGCAATGCCCCATGACCAGATGGGCGAAACAGAAATGTGCCGTCGTCATTATAAAAAGGTGTGTTGTCCGGATTTACCGCGATGGTGTTTGTTTCAGGCTTTTGCGTGGAAAGTGAAATGTTATATTTCATGCCGGTCGATTGCTCTTGTTCGGGGACAAGGGTGTCCAAAAGCGTTGTGAAGCCCGAGATGTGTTCAGGTGATACTGTAAAATGAATGTTTACACAGCCATTAGATGATGCGTATTGGGCGCCTTCTGCCAGGTGTTCGGCAACAGCAGTGTGGGTTTCGCCGTTGTGTTTGTGGAACTTTAATAGTCCTTTGGGCAGGTTGCCATAGTTCAGACCACGCGGAGTAACAAGGCATTCTATGATGTCGCGGTCTGTTGGATTGGTGGGCAGGGTTTGTTGTAAGTCGTTATAAAAAGCAAATTTTTCCAGGTTGTTCAGTACTGTCTGGGTGGTGGTATTCATTGTGCCAGTTGATAAATATTCAAATAAATCTTTGAACATGCGGGTGGCGGCACCAGATGCAGGTACAAATTTTACAATCTTTAGATTTGTGCAATCTGATTCTGGGGTGTCTTGACACAGCATTTGTTCCAGGGCGGTTATGCCATTGCCGTCAGTCGCCGCAGATGTAATTTCCGTGCAGGGAAAGCCGTTTTTGAAGTCTTGCAGTTGTTCAAATACCGCGGCAAGCGTCATGTTTGATGGGATGTCTTGTTCGCTGATGGTGTAGTTTTCTGTCATCGTTCCGTCCTTTTTTTGTATGCTAGTATAAAAATAGTGTGGTGGCAAGGCATTCGTTCCTGTGTCTTGAAAGTCGTGTTTGTGGCACTATATATAGGGAAATGAAAAATTAAGGAGTATTTTGATGAATCCAGATGATTTACAAGAAACACCACAACAGGCGATTGAAAAATATACAACGGATTTTACAAAGTTGGCGGCAGATGGAAAATTAGACCCGGTTATTGGACGTGACGAAGAAATTCGCCGTGCTATTCAGGTCTTAAGTCGTCGTACAAAAAATAATCCTGTGTTGATTGGTAACCCAGGGGTGGGAAAGACCGCTATTGTAGAGGGGTTGGCGAATCGTATTATATCGGGTGATGTGCCGGAAAATCTGTTGAAAAAACAGTTGCTAAGTTTGGATATGGGCGCGTTGATGGCAGGGGCGTCGTTCCGTGGTCAGTTCGAAGGTCGCTTGAAAGCGATTCTAAAAGCAGTCAAGGATGCAGATGGTAAAATTATCTTGTTTATTGATGAATTGCATACCTTGGTCGGGGCAGGTAAGGGTGAAGGAAGTATGGATGCAGCAAACCTGTTAAAACCAATGTTGGCACGTGGGGAATTGCACTGTTTGGGGGCAACAACGTTGGATGAATATCGTCAATATATAGAAAAAGACCCGGCGTTGGCACGTCGTTTTCAACCTGTTTATGTGGACGAACCAACCGTTGATGACACGATTTCAATTCTGCGTGGATTAAAGGAAAAATATGAAGGGCATCATGGGGTGCGAATCGCAGATGCCGCGTTGGTGTCGGCGGTTAAATTATCGAATCGATATATCACAGACAGATTCTTGCCAGACAAGGCAATTGACTTGATTGATGAGGCCGCGGCACGTGTGCGTATCGAAATTGCATCAAAGCCAGATAGGTTGGATGAAGTTGACAGACACTTGATGCAATTGAAAATTGAACAGCAGGCGTTAAAGAAAGAAAAAGACGAAGAGTCTAAAAAACGTCTGAAGGAATTAGAAAATGTTATCGCAGGGGTCGAGGCGGAATCAAAAGAACTGACCGCAGAATGGCAGGCAGAACAGCAAAAAATGCGTGGGTTGTCAGATGCAATGGCGGCATTGGATGCAGCCAAGGCAGAAGTTGCCGCCGCAATGCGTAATGGTGACTATGAAAAAGCGTCCGCCTTGCAGTATGGTAAGATTCCAGAATTAGAAGAAAATATTCGTAAAATGAATGCAGATGCACGCGAATATAAAACTGTGTTGCCGGAACATATTGCCGCAGTAGTTAGTAAGTGGACAGGGGTGCCAGCCGACAGATTGAACGCCGAAGAACAGTCAAAATTGTTAAATATTGAAGATGAACTGCGTAAACGTGTCGTGGGGCAGGACCATGCGCTGGGGGTGATTGCGCGCGCAATTCGACGCAGTCGGGCAGGGTTGTCAGACCCACGCAGACCAATGGGCAGTTTTATGTTCTTGGGACCAACAGGGGTGGGAAAAACCGAAGTCGCAAAAGCATTGGCGGAATATCTGTTTAATGATGATGCTGCAATGACGCGAATTGATATGAGTGAATATATGGAGCCACATTCTGTGTCGCGTTTGATTGGCAGTCCCCCGGGGTACGTCGGATATGAACAGGGTGGGGTGCTGACCGAAAGTGTGCGCAGACGTCCGTATCAGGTGCTGCTGTTCGATGAAATTGAAAAGGCGAATCCGGATGTGTTTAATGTGTTCTTGCAGATTTTGGATGATGGGCGTTTGACCGATGGTCAAGGGCATGTGGTGAACTTTACAAATACCATTATTATAATGACCAGCAACCTGCCAGATATGGATGCGGTAAAGCGTAATTTCAGACCGGAATTTGTGAACCGTATTGATGAAATCTTGTTCTTTAACCCATTGGGCAAAGATGTAATGGCGGGTATTGTGCGTATTCAGTTGCGCGGTTTGGAAAAACGCCTGGCAGAACGTCGAATTGAATTGAATATCACAGACAAGGCGATTAAGTGGTTGGGCAATAATGGTTATGATGAGGCATTTGGTGCGCGACCATTAAAGCGTCTGATTGTGTCTGCGGTTGAGGATAAGATTGCGGATTTGATACTGACCGGTGCAATTGGTGAAGGAAGTACGGTTTATATAGATGTTAAAGGTAAAGAACTGACCGTAGGATAAAAAATCCCCCGTTTGGGGGATTTTTTGATTGGTGTGGTTTAGAATGGAATATCGTCGCCGATGTCCGCAACGGATATTTCTTCGCGTGGTGCAGATGGCGCAGAATATTCGCCGCCACCATTGCCGTCAAGTGATTTGGCACCACTTAATATAACCATTTGACCGCCGAATGGATTTAATACCACTTCGGTTGTGAAAACGTCTGCGCCACTTTGATTTTGCCATTTGCGTGTGCGCAGCGAGCCTTCGAGATATAATTTTGTGCCTTTTTGCAACATGCGTTCGGCAACTTCGACCAAATTAGGGTTAAAGATTACAACGCGATGCCATTCGGTTTGTTCTTTGAATTCGCCAGAGGTGCGGTCCTTCCAGCGGTCTGATGTCGCTAATGAAAAACTGACAACTTTTTGACCGCTGCCCATTGTGCGGACCTGTGGGTCTTGGCCGATGTTGCCAACCAGTATTACTTTATTAATGCTGCCTGCCATGTTCACTTCCTTTTAGTTTTTATTTCGTATGCTTGATTTGAGCAGTATTGCCCTAAAAAATCAAGAGTTTTTTCTAAGACGTACGTTAAGCCTAAGGAGTAATATTATGGTGTACGGGTATGTGCGGGTGTCCACAGACCATCAGACAACAAAAAATCAAAGATTTGAAATTAAAAAATTTTGTGAAAAAAATGACTTGCAAATTGATGTATGGATTGAAGAAAAAATTTCTTCGACAAAGGATTTAAGTAAAAGAAAACTGGGCAGGTTGTTGAAACGAATACAGAAAGATGATTTGGTCATAGCATCAGAATTGTCAAGGCTGGGACGAAATTTGCTGCAGATAATGAGTATTTTGCATCACTGTATGGACGTGGGGGCAAAAATTTGGACGATAAAAGATAACTATCGATTGGGGGCGGATATAACAAGTAAAGTGCTGGCGTTTGCGTTCGGTTTGTCTGCAGAAATAGAAAGAAATCTGATTTCACAAAGAACAAAAGAAGCACTGGCAAGGGTGAAGGCAGAGGGAAAAAGTGTCGGGAGACCACGTGGAAGAGGAGGGTGTGGTTCTAAGTTAGATGGTAGAGAACAGTATATAAAACAGAAACTGCGTGATGGTAAAAGTAAATATGAAATCGCAAAGCGTTTACATGTACACAGGGATACTTTGGCAAGGTTTATTGAAAAAATGACTGACTTGCCAGAGGAAGGGGTATAGAAGTTAGAATGATATTTTTGTTTTGGCCAGCATGTAAATTTCGTCTGTGCCATAGGGGTTGTCAACAAAACCGGCTGTCATAAAGCGGTAAGACAAAACGTATTCGACAGATGGAATGGAAGCCAGGTTTATGGTGTGGTTTGTGTATGTGTATTCGCCGTTAGGGGCGCGACCACTGAGTGTGCGCAGGTACATGTTGCCGCTGATTATTGTGTCTGATGTGCCTATCTGAAGTGTCCAATCGCCATGTGTAATGCCAAGGTGTGCCGCGGCGGTATAGATGTTTGAAAAGCCGGTAATTATGGATTCTGGGGATGCGTGGGGGGAATCCGTGCCAAGAGTTGCAGAATAAAAGATATTCAGGTCACCAATGTTATGATTGTCTGAAATTTCAAGAAATGTCATAGAATTGTCAGATTGGGTTTGCAGGAAACCTGTGCCGGATAGCAGGTTGTTCGGCTTAAAGCCAAAACGAACGTTGCTGATTTGGGTGCTGGTCGATTTGTCGGTTAGGCGGTCCAGGGCTATGCTGCGGTTTTTAATCGAAATGTTGTGATTCATTGGTGTTGAAAAGGCGCGTCCAAAACTGTCCACAAAAGCAAAATTGATGTCGGCGGATTTAATCTTGGTGCCAATGGGGGCAGAGATGTGTGCGGTGCGCAGTGGTACGGATACGGTGTCAGAGACCGGAACTGTTGCGGCGCCAACTGGGCGTGTGGCGCGTTCCATGTCAAGTAAGCCGTGACCATAAATCGCGTCAATGCCGGTGTCGCCCAGGTCGCGTGCGGTCGCAAACAGTAATTTTGTGATGTCGCCGGATTGCATATAGGGGAATGCTTCGCGCAGGACGGCAACAGCGGCGGAAACTATTGGGGCGGCAAAACTGGTGCCGTCCAGCAAAATAGATGACTTAGGGGATTCCAATGCTGCGCCAGGGGCGGTTATGCAATAGTTCATGGTGACGCCACAGGCGTTGCTGAAGTCAGCCAGGGCGCCAGTCGTGCTGTCCCAGGCGACAACATTGATAAAGTGACCCTGCAGTTCGGGAACTACGTTTGGCAGGGCGGAAAATGTGCTGGATTCTGTATGGCCGTCATTGCCCGCCGCCCACACAAATATTGCATCGTTAGTTTTTGCGGCGTTTGTAATCTGGGTGACAAAGTGTGGGTCTGTGATGTGTTCGATTTGTTGGCGTGTGTGAACTTGATTGGCGTATTTGTTGGCGGACCAACTTAGATTATAAATGTTGGTGTTGGCTTTGGCGGCGTTGGAAATAATGTCGCCAATCGCTGCGTACGATACAAAGTCACCATTTGTGTCTGTGATGTCGTATGATACAACGTTGGCGTTGGGGGCAACCGAACCAGATGCCAGATATGCAACGTTACGACCGTGCCATGCGTTGGCACCTGTGTCCAGAACCGCAATCGTAGAGGTCGCGCCGGTATATCCGCGTGCCAGTGAGTATGCCAGGCGAATGTCGTTATATTGATTTTGGTTGCGGGCGTATTCTGTGCCGTTGGTCGCGTGTGCAAGGGTGATTTCATCAACGTCTGCACCAACGAATTGATAGGTGTGTAAGGTCGGGTGATTGTATTTATTAAGTGGGGCAGATGCAGCAGATGCGCCGGATGCTGATGACGAGCCAGAAGATGATGAACCAAGTAAAGCAAGCGCGCCGCCGGCAATGGCAAGTGCGCCGCCGGTAATTGTGGCGGTTGTTCCAAATGACATCTTGGAATCAGAGGTTGTAACTTCGCCGGCGCATTTGTCGGGATTGTAACGGCGATAGATTGCGTTGTCACAATCAGGTGCGGCAACCGCCGGCATGCACACGGTGATGCCACATAGTAACGCCGAAAAAATCACTTTCGATTTGCCCATTCGTTTTCCTTGTTGTCTGCAGGCGCAAGCCCACATTTTTAATATAGTACAAACGAACGCTTTGTCAATGATAAACGTGTGTTGCCTGGGAATAAATTTTTCTTCTTTTTTTTATATTTTTACTTGATTTTTTTGGTTGTGGGGGGTATTATCAGGCTACGCACTTTGGTGCGAAGAACACAGTCGTTTTGCGAAATTTCTGTCTGGACATCGGTCTGGGGTTGTGCAAACGGCGAGGATAATAACAGAAAAAAAGGACTTAAATCATGGCATTGCCAACATTTACAATGAAGCAGCTGATGGAAGCTGGGGTTCACTTTGGACATCATACACGTCGCTGGAATCCATTAATGACACCATACGTTTATGGCGTAAAGGATAAAATCCATATTATCAACTTGAATAAAACTGCACCTTTGTTGCACCGTTCGCTGGTCGCATTGGAAGCAATCGCAGCCGCAGGTGGAAAAGTTTTGTTTGTTGCAACAAAGCATCAGGCAAAAGATATCGTTAAAGATGCAGCCGAACGTTGTGGTCAGTACTATGTGAATAACCGCTGGTTGGGTGGTATGTTGACTAACTGGACAACTGTTTCACAGTCGATTCGCCGCTTGAAAAAGATGGAAGCAGATATCGAAAACGCTGAAAAATTGGGATTGACCAAAAAAGAAGTCGGCGTTATGACAAAAGAAGTCGAAAAATTGCGTGATATCTTTGGTGGTATTTTGGATATGCACGGTGTTCCACAGGCGATGGTCGTAATTGATGTGCCACGTGAAATGAACGCAGTGCGCGAAGCGAAAAACTTGGATATCCCAACAATCGCAATTTGTGATACGAATGCTAATCCAGAAATGGTTGATTACCCAGTGCCAGGTAATGATGACGCGGCACGCGCAACACAGTTGTATTGCGACCTGTTCGTAGATGCAATTTTGTCGGGTATCGAAAAACGTCTGGGCGGCGCAGCCGGGAAAAAAGTTGAATCGGATATGCGTGCAGATGCAGCAGATGAATTGGAAGACGAAATCAAAGAAAAAGAATTGAAGCAGAAATCCAAAACATCAGAAGCGCGCGCAGAACGTCGCGGTAAATTGGCTGATAAGGCTGACAAATAAAGCAAAGGTTGTGTGTGATGTCAGACGAACATAAAACACAACATTTGTTTACTTCTTTTGGTGGGCGCAGGTATATAGCAATATATGCCGGCGTCGCCGAACGGGGCGTTTACTTTAAATGCAAGGATTTGGCATCAAACAGTGATGCGGGATTTGTGGCAATGGTTGCGCCTGGGAAGTTTGGACCACTGTGCAAAGATTGTGATAATGCAATATTAAGGGCGAAAAATGTCGCACAGGCAACACAAAACTGGTTGGAAAAAGCCGTGTACCAGTTGGTCAAAAATAAAACAATGTAAATAACAAAAGTATGGGAGATTACACAATGGCAGAAATTACAGCAAAATTAATTCAAGAATTGCGTGAAAAAACATCCGCAGGAATGATGGATTGTAAAAAAGCCTTGGTCGAAAATAATGGCGATATCGAAGCCGCCGCAGATTGGTTGCGCCAAAAAGGTATTGTTAAGGCTGCATCTAAGGCAGGACGTGTGGCTGCGTCTGGGTTGGTGACCGTCGTTAAATGCGATAATATGGGCTGTGTCGTTGAGTTGAATGCAGAAACAGACTTTGTTGCAAAAAATGAAAAGTTCCAGAAGTTGGTCGCAGATGTTGCAGCCAAGGCAGCAGAACTGAAAGGTGATTTTGATGCGACAATGAATGCAGTTAAAGATGATATCGCAGCAACTATTTCAACAATTGGTGAAAATATGAATTTGCGTCGTATCGCCAAAGTTGAAGGTGATAAAATCTTTACATATATTCATAATGCCTTGGTGCCAGGTATGGGACAGATTGGTGTCGCGGTTGCTATTAACGGCAGTGATGCAAAAATCGATGAAATTGGTTCAAAGGTTGCAATGCATATCGCGGCTAATAAACCAGAATTTATGACGGTTGCTGATGTTGACCCGGTTGCGGTTGAACGCGAAAAGAAAGTGTTCATTGAATCAGGCGCAACAGCAGGTAAACCTGAAAACATCGTTGAAAAAATGGTCGAAGGACGTATTAAAAAGTACTATGGCGAATCTGTTTTGGAAGAACAAGCGTTCGTTATGGACCCGTCCAAGACAGTAAAAGACGTTATTGCCGAAGCTGGTGGTAAATTGGCGGGCTTTGCGTTCTTTGTACTGGGTGAAGGTATCGAAAAACGTGAAGACAATTTGGCAGATGAAGTTGCTAAGATGTTAAAGTAAAAATTAAATCCCCCAAATGGGGGATTTTTTATTGGGGGCGGGTTATGGCAAAACGTAAATATGAAATGAATACGTGTGAGTATCGGGCGCTGAAAACAAAAATAGTGGATTTGAAAAGGCAATTAAAAGAGGCGGAAAAGAAATTCGCAAATGCCGTGGTAATCAGTACATATGAAGCAGGTAAAAAATCATCTAATCTGCGTACCAATATGGTCGGGACGTTAGATGAAGATAAGATGAAAGTCTTGTTTGGGCGCAATTATAAAAATATTGTGTATTATAACTGTGATACAGGTGTGTGGAGTGCGGATTCGTATCTGGGACATGAAATTGAAAATTTGCGATATCATACGGCTAATGTAAAGGCGTTTAAAAAGGCGGTTGAAGGCGAATATGCAAAACTGGAGATGGCGGCATGTGCAATTATGGCGGTAAAAAAAGGACAATTTCCAGATGTTGCACATCAGATATTGATTAGAAATCCACAGTTTAATGCACGTGGTACCGGTGCAGTTGGAATGGTGGTGTGTCGAGATAGACAAACAGGACAATTAATAAAAATTCCAAACCGTTGGATTGGTGTGGCGGGGTTCCGTTCAAAAACTGAATTAATTCAACAGGTAATGTCAAGATTTGCAGTCCAGGGGGCGCGTGATTATTTCTTTAGGCATAGGATTATGGAAAATTGTAAATAATAGGGGCAAAAAATATTTTTCGTTTCCTTGCATGGCACGCAAAAGCGTGCTATGATTTTTGCGATACTTAAAGGTTTTTTATTATGCAAAACGAATTGTTACAAGAATTAGAAGCACGTGGGTTTATTAATCAAGCGTCAAACATGGAAGGGTTAAATGATGCGCTGAATGCGGGGAAAATTACGGCATATTGGGGAACAGACCCAACCGGCGATTCGTTACATGTTGGGCATTTGGCATCTTTGATGCTGATGCGTTGGTTTCAGAAATATGGGCATCGTCCAATTACTTTGGTTGGTGGTGCAACCGGGCGTATAGGTGACCCGTCCGGACGTGATAAGGGGCGGCCTATGTTGACCGATGAACAGATTGAAAAGAATTGCGCGGGATTGCGTAAGTCGATTTCAAAGTTTATTAATTTTGAAGATGATAGTGCAATTATGGTGGATAACTATGATTGGATGAAAAATTACAGTCATTTGGATTTCTTGCGCGATTTTGGTACCGATTTTACTGTTCCACGTATGTTGTCAATGGAATCTGTAAAACGTCGCTTGGATAATGGAATGACTTTCTTGGAATTTAATTATATGACTTTCCAGGCGGTGGATTATTTGGAATTGTATAAAAAGTATAATTGTGTGTTGCAGTTCTGTGGCGCAGACCAATGGGGTAATTCAATTATGGGGATTGAATTAATCCGAAAAAAATTGGGGAAAGAAGCGTTCGTGTTGTCAACGTCGCTGATTACAGATGCAAATGGAAATAAAATCGGTAAGTCCGCCGGAAATGCGGTGTGGGTAAATGAAGATAAGACTTCGCCGTATGAATATTATCAATATTTCCGTAACATTTCCGATGATTTGGTGGAAACTTTCTTGAAAATATTTACCGAAATTCCATTGGATGAAATTTCACGTTTGTCCGCGTTAGAGGGGGCAGAATTAAATCAGGCGAAAAAAGTCTTGGCGTTTGCCGCGACAGAAATTGCGCATGGTCGTGATGCGGCGGTCAAAGCCGAAGAAACAGCGGCGGCATTGTTTGGCGGTGGGGCAAATCTGGAAAATATGCCAACAATTGAAATAGAAATGAATGCCGAAATGCCAGTGTTGGATTTCTTGGTCGCAACAAAGTTGTTCCCGTCAAAGTCCGAAGCGCGTCGCATGGTCGAACAGGGGGGAATTCAAATCGATGGCAATAAAATCACAGACCCCAGGTTCATTGTTCCGGTGGTGGATGAAATAATGGTGCAAAAGGGTAAAAAGACGTTCTTGAAAGTGATAAAAAAATAATGAAAAAAATTGTTGCTGCATTGTCTTTGTTGATTGTGTGCGCAGGTCCCGTGTTTGGGGCCAGTGAGTTGTCTAAGATAAATGCACAGATTAAGCAGACAGAACAGCAAAATAAAAAGTTAGAACAACAGGTTAAGACGTCTGAACGTGATGTGGCAAAGACTAAAAAGCAGTTGGTCAAGGCGGCAGATAAAGTCAGCGTGTTGGAAGAACAACGCGCAATAATGGCAAAGAAAATCGCAGAATTGGATGCGCAACGTGATAAGATTAATCGTGAAATGGATGCTAATCGTGGTCGTATTGCAGATGCCGCGGCAAGTATTCTGTTTGTTGCGTCGCACCCCAGTTTTGATTCCGAAGGTATGAATGAGTTTGTACTGACGTCGGCGGTGTTGTCGGGGGTGGCGGATACGCTGGATGAAGAGATAGCGCGCGCCACAAAGCAGGTAAAGGATTTGGAAAAAATACGCGAAGAGCGGGCAATAGAAAAAGAAAAGTTAGACCGTACGGCGCAAAAGTACGAAAAAGAAAAAAATCAGTTGGATAAATTGTTGAAAACACGAAGTGCGCAAAATGAAAAACTGAAAAGTCAGCATTCGGCACTGAAGAAAAAATTGCGCGAATTGTCGGCGCGCGCAAAAAGTATTTCAGAATTGTCGGCAGGTGTGGGGAGTTCTAAGATGTCTGGTGATGCGCGTTTTTCACGTAGGAAGTTAAATCTGCCGGTTAAGGGAAAGTTGGTTGTGCGTTTCGGTGAAAAGACTGCGTTGGGGTTGAATTCCGATGGGTGGCGAATCCGTACGCGGGGAGAAGCCTTGGTTATGGCGCCGGCGGATGGTGTCGTCAAATTTGCAGACAGTTTCAAAGGATTTGGCAAGGTGGTTATTATGTCGCATAAAAATGGATATAATACTGTGATGACAAATTTAGGAAATATCGATGTTATGCTGGAACAGGAAGTCTTGGCAGGGGAACCAATTGGCAGAATGAATCCGGATAAGCCAGAAATGTATCTTGAGGTTAGACGTGGCGACAAGGCGGTAAATCCAGCGCGATTGTTTAAAGAAGAATAATTAAAAGCCCCGTTATTGGGGCTTTTATGTTATTTGGTACTGGCTTTGAAAATTCGTTCGACATAATCGATTTTTTGCATTTGTTCACGAATAAAGGCGACTTTGAGTTCGTTGTTGGCAATGCCTTTGGCGGATTTTGTGTTGGAGCGCAGGTCGTCGGACGCCTTGATAATGCGTGATAATAAGGTGACCAGGATTCGATATTTCATTATGTTGCGTAGGTTGGGATTGCGAATGCCAGGCATGTTATAGGAATCTTTGTTGTGCAATTGGGTATAGGTTTCATAAACCTGATTCCAGATGTCTAGTTCAATTTGAATCTTGGAGAAAATGTCACGATAGATTAATTGATAGTCGGCTTCGGCAAAGTCGATAAATGACAGGGTGTTGGTTGCAGAATCATATAAAACATTGCCTGAATTTAAATCGCCATGTGACCATGCCATGCGTGTTTCGTATTCAAATCCGCCAATGGCATCACGAATGCGCCCCAGGTTCTGGGTTTCGGTTTGTGTGAACCAATGGTCCATTTTGGTGTTTATAAAGTTGTCCAGCCGGTTGAACTTTATGTCGTCTGCGATGCGGTGATTGATAATGTCGCCAATCGGACGCAATTCGTTCATGTCAACCAGAAATGCCGCAATGCCGTCAATAATCTCGTAGCGTTGGCGGCGTGACAGTGTGCGATATAAATTGGCGGTCAAATGTTCGCCAGGAGCGCGTTCTTCAAGTAACTGATATTCGTCGTCTTTGATGTACAGCATTTTTGGAATGTTATAGCGCGGATTGCCGACAGCGGCAATTTGGTCTATTATTTCCTTGGTTCGATGCTGTTTGTTCAGCCAGGCAATACGACCATCTTCGCCCGTTGTAGGCAAGGGGCGTTTCATAACAAAGCCAGGTCCAAAATCGGCAATGTATGTTTCGCGTCCGTGAAGAAGATTTGAAAGTGCGTCTGCCATGTTGTGCCGTTTTGTTAAAGTATCTTGGATTTGCGTAAACGCTTGATTATTTCGCGCTGTGTGCGAATCATACAGGAATACATATAATGTGAATATGTTTTTGTGTCGCCGTTGGCGCGCGCACGCAGGGCTTTCATATAATCGTCGTGGTCGGTGCGCTTGTTAAATAATATTGGACGATAGCCATTGGAAATTAAAAACCAATTCATTATCAGGCGTGCTGTCCGCTTGTTATAATCATTAAACGGTTGCGCCGCAATAATGTCATAGTGAATGTTAAATGCGCGGTTCAGTACAGGAACACGTTTGTCTTTCATGTGATATTCAACATCGTCCATGCGATACAGCATTTCTTGATAATTTGGGGCGTTTATCCCCAGTTGCATAATGTGCGCTTCGGACAGGCGATATTGACCGCCCGGGATGTCGGTGTCTTTGCACAGCATTGTGTGGATTTGGCGAATGCTATAATTGTCAATAGTTTTAACGTTCATGTGTTTGACAATGTGGTCCCATGCCAACCCAAGGTTCTTGATGTTCGAAAAATCAAGATACATCTTTTTTTCTTTTTGGGGCATATAGTCCGGATATTGAAATAATATCTTGGTTTCAGCCGATAATTCGTCACGAATCCAATGCATGTCAATCAGACGTGTGTGTGTGCTGGGGTCAGATAGAATTTCATTTATCGTCTGTCTGTTTTTTTCAATAACATCTGTTAGTTTGGGCGGTTTAGTCATGTGTTTCCCTGTGTTTTTATTATTATAAATATAGCCCATAAAATATATTTGTCAAGATTTTTGGTTTTTTTAATGTTGTTTTTTTTTAATTTTACGGTTGAATGCTGGGGGCGTTTCGGTTATTCTGGTTAAAAGATTTAACAGAAAGGCGATTGGAAATGTTTAAAAAGTTATTTGTGTTATTGGCTTTGTTCGCACCAATGGTTGTAGATGCGGCACCGAAGAATAAGAAAAAAGAAGAGCCGGTGGTTCACTTGACAGATGAACAGATTTACGAGGAGTTAAAAAAATTAGCCTTGGTGTTCGAAGTTGCACGTGAAAACTTTGTCGAAGAAGCGGATGAAAAAAAGATGCTGGAAGCCGCTATGAATGGGATGTTGGGGGTGTTGGACCCGCATTCGTCGTATCTGTCTGCGGATGATTTCAAGGAATTTAATGATAAATCGCATGGCGAATTTGGTGGTTTGGGGATTCAAATTACCAGTGACCGGGGGGCGGTGCGCGTGATTTCGCCTATTGATGATACGCCCGCGGAAAAAGCAGGAATTAAAGCAGGGGACTATATCACGCATATAGATGGTGAACAAGTCTTTGATTTGACGCTGAATCAGGCGGTTAAGAAAATGAAAGGACGTCCGGGGACTAAGGTAAAATTAACGGTGGTGTCTGATGATGGTGAACCGCGTGAAATTACGTTGAAACGCGCAATTATTAAGGTGAAATCAGTAAAGTTTGCAGAAAAAGTTGTCGATGGCGCAGATATAGAAGACAAAGATACGCCAAAAATTGGTTATTTGCGTATTTCTGATTTTGGGGCAACGACCGCGCGTGATTTAGAAGATGCAATAAAAAAACTGGAAAAAAAGGATGTGGTTGGCTATGTCGTTGACGTAAGAAATAATCCGGGGGGATATTTGACGGCGGCGATTGATGTGTCTGATGCGTTCTTGGAAGATGGCGAGATTGTGTCAACGCGCGGCAAGGAAAAGACAGATATTGAACGTGTGTATGCAACGCCAGGTGATTTGACAGGCGGTAAGCCAGTTGTTGTCTTGATAAATCATGGGTCGGCATCGGCATCCGAAATTGTGGCAGGGGCGTTGCAGGATAATGGACGTGGTTTGGTTATGGGGTCACAGTCTTTTGGTAAAGGCAGTGTGCAGCAGCAAAAACCACTGGGGGATGGTACCGCAATTCACATTACAATTGCACGCTATTATACGCCAAGCGGACGTTCAATTCAAAACGAAGGGATTACGCCTGATGTAGAGGTGTTGCATTCAAAATTGGAAGTCTTGGAAAAACGAGAAAGTATGTATTCCGAAGCATCCTTTAAGAATTCGCTGAAAAATGATAAGGTTAAGAAAAAGGATAAAAAGAAGTCGGCAAAAGATGATAAAGATGAAGATGATGAAGAAACACCGTATGAAGAACTGACGGATGAAGAAAAAGATGCGCGCGACTATCAATTGCAGCGCGCCATGGATATGGTTATTGCAATGGGAAAAATGAAGTCGCGTCAGAATATGACACCCACGGATGTCTTGGAAAATGATGCAGATGACGAATAAAAAATGGGGCAAATGCCCCGTTTTTGTTCTTAGCGTTGACCGCGTCCGATAATGTCGCCAAAATCCGTGATAATCCAATCGCACAGACCTTTGGACAGGCATTGTTGTGCCGTCATATAGCCGAATTCGTTTGATTGCAACTTTTTTAATTCTTTGGCGGTCAGGTTTGTGTGTTGCAAGTACATGTTGATTTTGTTTTGTGAGTCGTTTTGAATATGCTTAGCCGCCAATTCGATTTCTTCGGCTTTTTTGATGCTTGTGCGGTGGGTGCCAAAGTGTATAAAGTGATTGGCTTGACTGTACATGATGCGATAACCATGGGTGCCGATAATTGCCAACAGGGAACCACAACTGGATGCGTTGCCCAGTACCGTTGTGCGTATTATTGCGCCTTTGGATTTTGCAATCCCCAACAGTGCAACTATGGAATCCAGGATCGTGCCGTTGCCACCACATGAATTAATGAATACGTCGATAATAGGGCGACCGTCTGGGTTTGGGGCGTATGGTGATTCAATGTGCGCGCCAATTTGGTATATTGGGGCAGGTGGTATATGCAAAACCATTTCAGACAGATTGCTGATAAGTTCGTTGCTTTTTTGTGATGAAAAATCATCCAATATGAAAATTGAATTTTCAGATATAAAATTTCCGTCGTTGCTGCCGTTCTTTACCATTGGTTTTAATCCTTGATTTATAGGTTGTTGACAAATGTATATCACAAAATAATAATTTGTCAATATAAAAAATATTTATAACTCTTGCCACAGGGGAATTTTAGGGGTATTATTTAGACAATGTCCATATAGTAAGTAAGAAGGAAATTTTATTATGTCTAAATTAATTGTTGATGGAAACTGGGCGGCGGCAGACGTCGCGTATAGATGCGTTGATTTTGCGGCTATTTATCCAATTACACCAAGTAGTACCATGGGCGAATTGGCAGATGAATGGTCTTTTCAGCATAAAAAGAATATTTGGGGTGCAATTCCACAGATTATCGAAATGCAATCAGAAGCCGGTGCCGCGGGCGCAATGCATGGCGCGTTGCAGATGGGGGCGTTGGCGACAACTTTTACCGCGTCGCAGGGGCTGTTGCTGATGATTCCGAATATGTATAAAATTGCCGGAGAACAAACGCCGTTTGTAATGCATGTTGCGGCGCGTGCGCTGGCGACACATGCGTTGTCTATCTTTGGTGACCACAGTGACGTTATGTCTGTGCGTTCGACTGGGTTTGCAATGTTGTCGTCGCATAACGTGCAACAGGCGCATGATATGGCGGCGATTGCACATGCCGCAACAATTCGTGCGCGTGTGCCGTTCCTGCATTTCTTTGATGGGTTCCGCACCAGTCATGAAGAATCGCGCTTAATCCGAATCGATGATGATGTGCTGAAGAAATTAATTCCGGATAATTTGGTCTTGGAAAATCGGGCGCGTGGAATGACGCCTGATAAACCAACAATTCGTGGAACCGCCCAAAACCCTGATGTTTATTTCCAAGGACGCGAAGCGGCAAATCCTTTGTATGATAAAACACCCGAAATCGTTCAGGACTGTATGGATGAATTTGCCAAATTGACCGGACGAAAATATAACTTGGTTGATTATGTCGGGGATGAAAATGCAGAAAATGTAATTGTCGCAATGGGAAGTGCGGTTGATACCATAGAAGAAACCTTGGCACATTTGCCCGCAGGGTTGGGATTGGTAAAGGTGCATTTGTATCGCCCGTTCCCAGTTCAGGCGTTCTTGGCGGCGTTGCCAAAAACAGTAAAAAGAATTGCGGTTTTAGACAGAACAAAAGAACCTGGCAGTATTGGTGAGCCTTTGTTCCAGGATGTTAAATCTGTGGTTGGTGATAAGGCCTTGGTTTTCGGTGGACGTTATGGACTGGGGTCAAAAGAATTTAAGCCACGTGATGTTAAGGCGATTTATGAAAACTTGATGCGTGGAACGTTACATCATAATTTCACAGTAGGTATTGATGACGATTTGATGGGGCTGTCTTTGAAAATAGACCCGGCGTTTGCAGTTGAAGACCCGAATTTTAAGACGGCTGTTCTGTATGGTATTGGCAGCGATGGTACCGTCGGGGCGGTTAAAAATATCGTTAAAATTGTCGGGGAAAATTCAGATTTATATCCACAGTCGTATGCGGTATATGATTCTAAGAAGTCTGGTGGGTTGACTGCGTCGCATATAAGATTTTCTGATGCGCCAATAAAAAGTCAGTATTTAATCGAAGTGGCTGATTTTATTAGTGTCTCTAATTTTATGATTGCACAACGATTTGATGTGTTCCGTGGACTGCGTGCGGGTGGTACTGTTATGATTAATACGTCGATGGCACCAGATGTTGCGTTCGCAAATTTGCCGCGCGATACACAGGAACATCTTATCAGAATTCGTGCAAATGTTTATTTCTTGGATGCAAATAGGGCGGCGGCAGAGTTGGGATTGGGAAATCGTATCAATACCTTTATTATGTTGAATTTCTTTAATTTAACACAGGTTATTGACCCGAAACAAGCAGCAAAAAGCGCAAAGGTCGCAATCGAAAAAACGTATAAGAAAAAAGGAATGGATGTTGTTGAGGCAAACTGGGCGGCGGTTGATAAGGCGGCAGAGTATTTGCATAAGTATAATATGCCGTCATCAGTGTCTAATTTTGCGCCAGATTTTGTGCCGGCTATGACGTTGGATACACCCGCACAGATTGCGGGGACCCTGGGGGAAATGGCGGCGCAGCGTGGCGATGCGATTCCTGTGTCGCGGTTCCGTGTTGATGGTGAATTTGGCGCAGGACAATATCCAGTTGGAACGTCTAAGTACGAAAAACGCGCGGTGTCTGATAAGGTGGCAACAGTTGATATCGATAAATGTATCCAGTGCGGAAAGTGTTCTATGCTGTGTCCACATGCCGTTATTAGAATTAAGGCTTTGACCGCAGACCAAGTCGAAGATGCGCGTGCCAAGGGAATTAAAGTTGTGTCAATGAAAACGCCTGAGTTGGGACCTGATATGTATTTTACAATTAATATATCGCCAGCGGATTGTACGGGATGCAATATCTGTGTAAAGCACTGTCCGGTTGGGGCTTTGTCAATGGTGCCAGCACGTGATGTTATGGCGGATAATCAAGCGGCGTTTAATGCAGCAGAAAAATTGCCTGATATAGCACGCGAAAAATTAAATCTAAACATACCAAAGCATGTTGAATTACTGCCGCATTATTTCGAATTCCCAGGGGCGTGTGCGGGATGTGGTGAAACGCCATATGTTAAGTTGTTGTCGCACCTGTTCGGGGAACGTATGGTGGTGGCAAATGCAACAGGGTGTTCGTCAATTTATGGGGCTAATTTGCCAACAACACCGTG
This sequence comes from Candidatus Enterousia sp., assembly GCA_045133095.1. GTDB lineage: Bacteria > Pseudomonadota > Alphaproteobacteria > Rs-D84 > Rs-D84 > Enterousia. The sequence goes on along the minus strand of JBGUTP010000007.1, from coordinate 80,788 downwards.
GACCAAGGATGTAAATGGACGTGGGCCAGCATGGTCTAATTCGCTGTTTGAGGATAATGCAGAGTACGGATTAGGAATGCGGTTGGCGTTAAATCAAAAGCGTGATAACTTAAAGGCGTTGTTGTTTGAATTGGGAATCGAAAATGTCGAGGATTTGTTCGATGAAACCGATTCGGTCAAGCAACGCGAAATAGAAACAAAACTGCGTGCGCAATTGGCGGGTATTGATGGTCCGCGTGCGCGATTGGCAGAAAGCCTGGTGGGGGAAATCGTCGATAAGTCTGTGTGGATGATCGGTGGTGACGGATGGGCGTATGATATTGGATATGGCGGTGTTGACCATATATTGCATAGTGGCGAAAATGTCAATATTTTGGTGTTGGATACCGAAGGATATTCAAATACAGGTGGACAACAATCAAAATCTACGCCATTTGGCGCAAGTATGAAATTCGCAATTGGTGGCAAGGAACATGCGAAAAAAGATTTGGGAATGATTGCAATGATGAGTGGGGCGTATGTCGCACAAATCGCAATGGGGGCTAATCAGGTACAGGCGATTCGTGCGTTCCGTGAAGCGGCTTCTTATAACGGTCCGTCAATTATTTTGGCGTATGCACCGTGCATTGCGCATGGTTTTGCATTGCAAAATGGACCAGAACATCAAATGCAGATGGTTCAGACCGGGGCATGGCCGTTGTTCCGATTCGACCCGCGTTTGATTGCCGAAGGACGTAATCCGTTAAGTATGGATTCAAGTGTTGATAATCCATTGCCGTTGGAAGATTTCTTGAAAACAGAAAGCAGATTTGGTGCAGCAAGGGCGGCAAATCCACAATTTAATAAATTGGTTGATTTAGCCAAGGCTAATAATGCGTACAAGAGTGAACTGAAAAAGCATATCGCACAGTTTGCAATGCTGAATAAGCCACAGGTTAAGGAAAATGGAGAAGGCTAGGATGAAAAAAATACTGTTGGGATTGGTTGTGCTGGGGTTGGGGGCGTGTACCTTTCAAACCAAACATCGTGGATATGTTTTCCCAGATGACCTGAAAGAGCAGGTCGCAGATGTTAAAACGACAAGTGCGCTGATTGATAAAATTGGCGCGCCACAGGTAAAGACTGTCTATGGTGATGAAGTTTGGATTTATTTTGGTGCAGACGAAAATTATCGGGGGCCGTTGGCGCCAACGTTTACCAATGAAACAGTGCTGTTGGCGTGGGTTAAGGGAAATAAAGTCCTGAGAACCAAGGTTTTGTGTGATGAAGATTTGCCTGATGTAAAACCGATTGAAGGTGAAACAGAAATTCCTGCTGCAATCGAATTGAATGCAATAGAAGAACTGTTTAATAACATAGGACGCTTTAGTCCCGCAGGTTTGGGACAGTAAATAAAATGCGCCATTTGGCGCATTTTTTTGACTTGTTAAATAACTGTAAATAATGTAAAATGTAAAGCATGAGAAAAAGAAATTTATTTTTTGTTTTACTGACCCTGTTTTGTGCAGATGCGGCAAATGCGGCATTTACATCCTGTGGGGCGGGGTATGTCTTGGTTGAATCACGCAAGAAAATAGATGGTATTGCGTCCGCTGAATGTCAAAAGTTATGGTGCCGAGACCTGGAGACTGGTAAGAAAATGGGTAATGGCGATAAGCCAAACAGTGGTTATCAGGCAACGCCTGCGGCAATGGAATTGTGTGACGCTAATAATAATTGTGTAGAATGCTGGGGGCAAAGAAAATGGTGCGGCGGTGAAGTTGCAGGAGAATGGAACCCAGAGTATGGCGCCTATACCCGCAGCGGTGATAGCGTCGCGTATCAATCTTACCAAAAGGGCAGTTGTTTCGCGTGGCGTCTGGAAAAGCCAGAGTGTCCGTCTGGGGAAACAGCAGTGTTAAAGAATGGTAACTGGGTGTGCGCGGTTCAGACAGGAACGTCAGAGGCAAGTCGTGCATCTGGTGTGCGCAGAACTGGTACTATGCGACGTATCACAAGATAGTTTTAGCCCCGATTGTGGTCGGGGTTATTTTTTTTGACTGTGATTTGTTTTTCTGCTTTTTTTATGATATAATGTGCAGTACAGAGAGAATGGCAACCGTAAAGGGTATCCATAATGCCAAGTAAAAAATTAGATTTTAAAGCAGGACAGTATGTCGTTTATCCAACACAAGGTGTTGGTAAGTTGTTGCGCATAGACGAACAAGTTGTCGCAGGTCAGAAAATTAAAATGATGGTGATTGAGTTTGAACGCAATCACATGACTTTGCGCGTTCCGTTGGAAAGAGCAGAAATGTCCGGGTTAAGACCGTTGACAACCGCCAAGAAAATGGACGAAGCAATTGCGTCTGCCAAAGGAAAGGCGGGGGCAAAACGCATGATTTGGGCGCGTCGTGCCGCACAATATGAAGAAAATATTAATTCCGGCGACCCAATGAAGTTGGCAGAGGTTGTGCGTGATTTGCAACGTCGCAGTGCCGCAGATACAATGACTTTTTCGGCGCGTCAACTGTATATCAGGGCCTTAGAGCGTATGGCACAAGAATTTGCCGTATTGCATAAGGTGGATTTAGAAACTGCATCAGATAAAATTGAAGATATTTTGGGTATTCCAAAAGAAATCGATTTGAACGCTGTTGATGGTGATGATGACGATATCGAAGACGAAGAATCATAAAAAAACCGCCATTGGCGGTTTTTTATTTCGTTTCAATTATTACCATGGCGGCACAATAATCAGATTGGTCGGTTATTGACAGGTGGATGCATGCATCGCCACCAGCAATTTCCTTGAGTGCGGATTTAGCACCGCCAGTAATTAATAATTCTGGGCGACCGGCATCATTATGGGTTACGGATACGTCAGAAAATGCGATGTCGTCACCAAAGCCGGTGCCGATGGCTTTGAGAAACGCTTCGCGTGCAGCCCAAAAGTTTGCCAGATGTTTTTCAGAATTGGCGTTGTCGTTGTCCGCGTATTCTAGTTCTTTTTTGGTAAAAATACGTTGTTTTTTAAATGCAGACCAATCTAAGAAACGGCCGCATTCAACCAAATCTATTCCTGTGCCGATAATCACGGATAAACTCCCTGTTTGGTGTGTGTCGATAAGGAATACTAATAATATTTATCCGATTCGTGCAAGCATAAAATTCATAGAATGTGTAAACCGCCCAAAAGGGCGGTTGTGTTTACTTGTCGCAGGTCTTTTTGTCGCATTCTGGTTTCTTGTTACAACCGGTGTCGTGGGTTTGTGAACAGTTTTTACATTTGCCGTTTTTGCTTTCTGATTTAGACATGTTTGTTTCCTTTGTTGTTATTGTTATTATGTTGTGTCCGGACATGAAATATAATACATGGATGCAGTCGGGGTCACAATACGTGTGTTTTCCCAAAAAAAGTATTTGTATTTTTTGCGTATGTGATTTAATATCGGTTCGTTGTTCGGGGTGTAGCTCAGCCTGGTAGAGTACTTGCATGGGGTGCAAGGGGTCGCAGGTTCGAATCCTGTCACCCCGACCATAAAAATAAATATGGGGCGTAGAGCCATTTTATTTTTATCAGTGGGTATAACGGTTCGGTGGCTTACATTGTGTGAACAATGTCAGGTTCGAGCCCGCAGGGCGAAAGGGCGCCCATCGTGGCAATGTGCCACAGATGGGAATTACAATCCTGTCACCCCGACCATAAATTTAAGACGGGTTTGCGTCATGATTCAAAATGGTGATTTTTTTACAGTACAGGACTTAATTCAAGCAGTAGCACAGGTGGTAGAGTACGATGTTAAATCGTGCTTGGCGAAAAACAAGAATGTGGATTTGTTGAAAATGACACCACGTGACTATGCGCAGAAAAAGATAGAACTGTATGCCGATATCAAATCAAGTGCGAAATATTTGGACGAGCAATTAAAACACAAGGGCTTTAAAACAAATTATCGTTTTGCATATGAATATAATTTGCCACAGGCCCTGTCAACAGACAGGGTGGTGTTTGATGCGTATCAATTAGAATATTTTTATAAATTGGCGGTGTCGGGATTGGATGTAAAGCCGAACAGGCGTCAGCACCTTAACAAGATTTATGATGATGCGGCAAGGGTGTCTTATTATTATGCGCAGTATGTGTGGGCATTAAATCCAGGGGCGGTGCTTGGGTTAAATAAGCATTTTGATATGTATCGACATTGGGGATTTGTGCTGTCCTATCTGTTGGGGGTTGGGTTTAATTTTCATCCAAAAGATGTTTATGAATTTGTCGTAAATCATAATAATCCAGGCCTGGTATCGGTGCAACGTGAAGAATTGTATAACAAGCAGTTGGTGTTTAAAAATTGGTGCGCGCATCGATATGGTATTGATACGGGGTGTTTGGTGCTTTGCCCGGAACATCAAGAAAAACTGCGCAGAATTTTAACCGGGACGGATGCGCCATTGTATGTTCAAAAATTAAAAAATGTTTTTATGTCGCTGTTGTCAAATGTGGGTGTGCGACGCTAGGGCGTCCTAAATATTCGTTTGGCAGAAAAAGAAAAAAACATTATCGGAAACTGTTATCAAACTTCCTGTTGACAAAGATGGCAACCCCGATTGGGCATATATGGAAAACTATATCAAATCATTGCCGTATGCCGATAAAATTTAATCTGATTGGTGCGACGTGGGGCAGTGCTGTTGAATCAGGTCGGCGGTTTGACGTGCCTGGGCGTATGCACGCGCAGATGGTACCGCACATGGGTCGCAGTCGCGACGACGCTGACCCGGGCGACAGGTAAAGGCAACGTCTTGGCACAAGCCATAGGTGCGCGTTGTTATCGTTTCGTCAAGATACTGCATGGCAATGTCCCAATATCTTTCGGGTATCATGTCAGGGTTATATGCCCACATTTTTGCGACTGTGTTTGTTATGCGATGTACGCATGGGTCTGTTTGGTGGGCGTATGTGCCGATTGTTTGAATGTTGTTTTGTGGTGCAGGATTATTGCGGCGTATCATCACCCAAGATATTATGCCAATGCATAAAATCGTTACCAAAAATAATAAAATATAGTGGGCTATGCTGAATGTGTTGGTGTTGACTTTATATTCTTTTGCCATTGGGGGACCTTTTGTTCTTAATGCTGATGTTATCATGTTCGGTGGGGTTGAAATACAGTTTCTTATTCCCAGGAATTTATTGCAAAATATAAAAAAATGCGATAATATTGTCGCAACTGAATAAAAAGGAGAATGCTGTGTTTGTGACGGAAAAATTAAAGACATTCTCGTGGGTTAATGTCGGAAACCCAGATCATGAAGATTTTGAAAAACTGCAGACTGAATATAAAATAGATGAAGATACAATATCGGATATTTTGGACCCTGATGAACAGCCACGCCTGGAAGTAGAAGAAGATTATAAGGTTATAATTGTTCGATTCCCAATTATTAATCGTGAAACAGATACACTGTGGCATACGGAACCGCTGTCAATTATTATGTCTGCGAATCGGGTAATTACGGTTTGCCGTAAAAGATGCGATTTGTTGGATAAAATAAAAAAGTCGGAAAAAACTTCGCGTGAAGAATTTATACTGAATATTATGTATTATATCGCGGAATCTTATTTGCGTATGTTAAAAGAATTAAATAAGCGGGTGTTGGCGTCTAAACGTGTTCTGTTGGAAAGAATTAGAAAAAAAGAGTTGCTGGATTTATTAGAGGTTGAAAACAGTTATACGCTGTATATGGCGGGAATTAAAGGTAATGTGGCGGTGCTGGATAAACTGGAAAAAATGCGCGGGTTTGTCAAAAGTGATGATGCACAGGAACTGGCAGAAGACGCAAGAATCGAATTGGGTCAGGCGACAGAGGTTGTAACGTCATACAGCAAGATGTTAAAGTCTATTAAGGAAACATTCGAAAGTGTGATTAATATGGATTCGAATACTAATATTAATCGTTTGACGATGTGGAATATTATTCTGGTGGTGCCGACGGTTATTGTTGGGTACTATGGGATGAATATGAAGTTGCCTTTTGCAGAGCATGAACAAGCAGCCACAGCCATCTTTATATTTATTATGGTGATGTTGCTGGGGTTTGCAATGTTTAGTTTGATAAGGCGCAGAATTGTCTGAATTTAACCGCCCATATTTGGGCGGTTTTTTATTTGCCCCATGCGGTGCCAATGACGTATTCGGCAACCAGTGGAACGGATAGTTTGGTAATGTTTTCCATTGCCGACTTTATTTTTGTGGCAAAAAATTCGGCGTGGTCCGCGGCGCATTCAAAGATTATTTCGTCGTGAACCTGCATAATCATGCGGATTTTGTCCGCGTTCGGTTTAACGATTTGTTCGTTAATTTCAACCATTGCACGGCGCATCAGGTCGGCTTCGAATCCCTGAATTGGGGCGTTGATTGCAGCGCGCATAGCATAGGCACGCATGCGCGGATTGCGTGCTTCGGGTAATTCAATACGGCGACCCCATGGGGTATAAACACATGCATTTTCAAGCGCAAATGCTTTGGTACGTTCAATATAGTCTTTGATTTCTGGCAGACCAGACATATAAGAATTAATGATGTTTTGTGCTTCGGACCTTGATACGCCAAGTTGTGCCGCCAAACCAAATGATGAAATGCCATAGATTATTGAAAAGTTGACCGTCTTGGCGGCGCGGCGTAATTCGCGGGGAACAGGTGCGTCAGCGGCGATGTTGAATATTTTACGTGCGGTTTGAATGTGAATGTCGGCGCCGCTGTTAAAGGTGTCTTTGAATGTTTTTACGTTGGCAATGTCTGCCAACAGGCGCAGTTGAATTTGTGAATAATCAACAGAAATTAATTTGTGACCAGGGGCGGCAACAAAACATTTGCGGATTTCTTCGCCCAGGTCGGTTTTAATAGGGATGTTCTGCAGATTTGGGTCGCGACTTGACAGGCGGCCAGTGTTGGTGCTGGTCTGAAGATAGGTGGTGTGAATGCGTCCGTCTGATTTAATTTGGTGCGGCAATGCGTCCGTGTAAGTGCCGGCAAGTTTTGCAATTGAACGCCAGTTTAATATCTTTTCAATGATGGGATGAGAATCGATTATGTCGTTCAAAGAATCGGCGTCGGTGGAACGCTTCTTGTTCGCAGGCAGCCCCAGTTCGTCAAATAATACGGTTGCCAATTGTTTGGGGCTGGCGATGTTAAATTCGTGTTCGGTTAAATTCCAAATTTCCTGCTTAAGCGATTCAAGTTGTGCGTGGAAAACGGTTGATAGTTGCTGTAACTTGTTACGGTCAACAGATACACCAAGGCGTTCCATTTCCAACAGTATCGGCATCAGGGGCAGGTCGCATGTTTCGTACAGTGTGCGTAATTTTTCATCGCCGTCCAATTCGGGGCGCATAATGTCATACAATGCGCGACAAATACAAGAATCTTCGGCAGCGTATGGGGTGGCAGTGTTTATGGGCAGTGATTCAAAGTGCATGTCACAGTCGCGGGTGCGTGGCGCAAACAGTGATGAAAACGCTATGTTCGTGTGACCAAGATACGTCAGTGCCAATTCGTCCAGTCCATGTCCATGGCGTGCGCCATGCAGAATATAGGACAGCAGCATCGTATCGTCAATTGGGTGAATTTTTGTTATGTCCCAACCCTCGTTCGCCAGGATGTGAAAATCGTACTTTAGGTTATGTCCGATTTTTATAATATTTTGGTTGGTCAGCAATGGCCACAAATGTTGGTAAACATTATCCAGGGTTAATTGGTTTGGTGCCAATGTGTCGCCACCAAACAGGTCCGCCGCGGCTGTTTTGTGTCGAATCGGGATATAGGCACCGTGGTTTTTATCTGTTGCTAATGATATGCCGACTATTTTATCACTGGTCTGATTTAAGCCGGTTGTTTCGGTGTCTATTGCCAGTATTTTATCAACCTTGGCCAGGAATGTTTTAAGTTCCGAAACGCTGGAAATTGTTTCAAAGTTCATCTGAATTGTTTTCTTGGCAACCGTATCAGCGGTGGGCAATTCGGGAATGTCGCATGCGTTGCCGGGGAATGAAAAAGATGTTTCGGTGGTGCCTGTGTCGCGCGGTGTGGGGAAAAGTTTTTCTATCTTTGCGGTCAGTGATGTACTTTCTAAATTAGTGCGCACAAATTCCAGTGCCGCGGTGGTGTTAAATGTGAATGGTCCCAATGTTAAGCCCGACAGGTCAACGTCTTGTTTCAGTGTTACCAGTTGCTTGGATATGTATGCCAATTCGCGATTATCGCGCAGCAGGTTGCGTGTGCGTTCGTTTTTTACCGCGTCCAGATTCGCGTACAGGTTGTCCAAGGTGCCAAATTGGTTGATAAGTTCTGATGCTTTTTTTGGACCGATTCCGGGAACGCCGGGAACGTTGTCCGAAGAATCACCCATCAGGGATTGGACATCAATAACCTGATTGGGTTTGACACCGAATTTTTCCAAAACGGCAGGTTCGCGAATTTCGCGGTTCTTCATGGTGTCATAAAGATATACGCAGTCTGATACCAATTGCATCAGGTCTTTGTCACTGGTGATGATGCGGGTGGCATCGGGCTTTGTGCAATTTTTGTGCGCCAGTGTTGCAATTACGTCGTCGGCTTCGACCCCGGGAACGCACAAGACAGGAATGCCCATTGATGCAAGACCAGAACGAATCATTTGTCCCTGGGAAATAAGGTCGGCGGGCGTTTCGGTGCGATTCATCTTGTATTCGGGATAGATGTCTTGGCGGAATGTAATTCGTGATGCATCAAATATGCATACGATGCAGTCTGATTTTGATGCCGCGGCAAAAATCGGCAGGACCATATTAAAGAATCCGTAAACCGCCCCCGTTGGGGTGCCGTCTGCGCGGGTAAGGCGACTGTGTACGCCATAATATGCGCGAAATAATAAAGAGTTACCATCAATCAGTGTCAGCATCTGTTCTGTTCCGTTGTTTGTTTAGTTAGGGGGCGAATGCCCCCATTTTTTATTTAAAATACATAGCGCAATTTTACGCGGCCTTCGTATTGCAATACGTCTGGTTCCAGGTCGCCCATGGTGTACAGGTCGGGTGCGTACAGGGCGCGACCTTCGATGTCAATGTTAAATGGAATAACCGGGATGTCAAAGGTCACACCAAGCATGCCCTGATATACCATGGTGTCGTCAATGTCAATGTGTGGCGCGGCAGATGGTTCATATTTACTGGAAAATGTGGAACCGATACCAACACCAATGTATGGCTTTACAACAGGAACAGGGAATTTGAAGTACGCGTTAATTAAACCCATGTTCATTGTTAATTCGTCGGCATCCAAATAATTGTATTCTAATTCAAAGCGAAACAATGGAATGTCCATGCCCAGAACCGCGCCATAAGATTGTGATGAATAAGATTGGTGGTCGTCGTCCGCAAAGACAGTATAGCCGCCAATGCCATACGTGCCACCCGCGTAAATATCAAACAGGAAATTTGCATTTGCCGCGCCCGCAGATAACATTACAGCCGCCGCAGTTAAAATACCAAGTGATTTTATTTTCATGTTTTCTCCTTTCTGTGATATTATGATAGAAAAAGGGTGTTAAGTATGCAAGAAAATAAACCGATTTTAGTTGTTGGACTGGGGAATCCCGGGGGCGAATATGCAATGACACGTCATAATGTTGGGTTTATGGCGGTCGATATGCTGGCGGGCGATGGGGTAAAATGGAAAAGTGAAAAAAATGCACTGGTGGCACGTGCAGATGTTGATGGACGACGTGTAATTTTTGCCAAACCCCAGACCTTTATGAATAACAGCGGTGTGGCGGTTCAGGCATTGATGACATATTATAATATACCACTGGAAAATATAGTTGTGATTCACGATGATATGGATATTCCGGTTGGTGATTGCCGCGAAAAAGTCGGCGGGGGCAGCGCCGGTCATAATGGTATAAGGTCCATTGATGCGCATGTTGGGCGTGATTACAGACGGATAAGAATTGGAATAGGGCATCCGCGTGATTTTGGTTTGCCAATGGATCCGGCGGATTGGGTCCTGGGGCGGTTTGGTGCGGCACAAATTGATGCGATAAACCGTGTTATTGTTGGGATGAAGCTGTTTTAGATGCCGGGATTGTTTTGGCGTTGGTGGGCAATGTAAAGCAGTTTGTGTTGTTATTGCTGCAGAATTTGGTTGTGCCGGGGGTAAGGCTGCATTCGTCAAGCGATTGGGCGCCTACTTTATTGCTGGGGGTTGTTGAGCCGGCGGGGCATTTATAGCATTCTGCGTCCGTCGCGGGGGAATAATAGCCTTGTTGAGCCGGGGCACATTTATTGTTTGGGGTCCCGTCCCAGCAGGCACCTGCGATACATGTGGTACATTTGGTTTCTGAATCAGTCCATTGTGTACCATCCCATGTGTTGTAAACCGTGCCACACGTTCCCTGGTCATCTTGTGTAAGTGCGGCGCATGTGCAGGCAGAGTAGTCGTATTTGCCATTGTCTGTGCTCCAATCCGCGTTGCCTGTGATTGTGCCATTCGTTTCACAAGGTTCTTTTATTAACTCTGAACATAGTGATGTGTCGGCTACGCATGTGCCATAGGTTGTGTTTGTGCCATTGGTTGTTGTCGCTGTCTTTGTGTTTTCCAGGTGATAGCCCGTCGCGCATTCTGTGCAGAATGTCAGATAACCATTGCCTTGCCATATCTTTACCCCTTTTTTGTTCGTGCAATGTTGTATCGCGGGTAGGGTGACATTTGTGATGATATCGGCATCACAACAACCGGTTGTTTTGTTGGCGTGATAGTTGTTGTCACAATTAAAATCACCATAGTCGCATTCATTGCCATAATATGCTTTGGTTGCTTTTGGTGAAGCATCATCATTCGATGGTGCTATTGATGGTGCAATGCATGAAGGCTTGGTTGGGCATTCTTTGTAACAATATCCTTGTAGTTTTTCTTTGTCGAATGATGAGCTTGAAAACCCCTCAATCTTTGTGTCGTCAAAAATTGAGTATGGGGTGAATGCGTCGTCTAGCAGGTCGCTGCAGGTTATACATGGTGTATCTTTTGGTGAATAAGGGTCGTGTACAGTGTTTAGCTCGCAGGATATGCAATTCAGGTCCTGAAAATAACAGAATGGATTTTCTTCGCACGTACTTTGGTCGCTACCTTGAGTGTTGCACTCTTCGCGGCTGTATGCAAGTGCGACATTTTGAATTAGGGTGAATGTTATTAATGAAATTGCAATAAGGATGCGTGTCATTGGTTGGTTCCTGATGTTTCTTGTTCCGCCCTGGTTTGTGTTTTACAGGCGGTGGGTTCGCCGACGATGTGCCCCTGTATTCCCGTAATTCCATTGCAGTTCCATGCGCCGTCGTTGGTTGTGCATGTTGCGCCGGGTCCGGTTTGGATATAGTTTGTGGTTCTGCCGCCGATTACATTGTGAATGTTTGTTTTGGTGTTAACAATAACCATTTGTCCATTGCACACGATATTGGTTCCGTTTGGATAGGCATCAGTACCGTTGTCGTCCGGTTGGTAGTTGACCGTGCCATAGCACATTACAAGGTGTTTATCGTCATTAAGGGTGTATTCGGCAACCAGGGTTGGTGCGGTGTTGGTGTCGGAAGCCTTGCAGAACGTTGTACCTTTGTTTGTGTCGGTGATGCCGAATACGTACGAATTGTTGGCGATGGTACCAGTTGTTGTGTGGTATGCGCAACAGATGCTGTTGTTTAGTACGTCGCCACTGCAACAGTTGACAATATTGTTGGCAACTGTGATTTTGTTGCTATTGCAATCGTTACCGCATATATCGACATTGCCGATTTCGCTGCATTCACCGTTTGCATTAAGGGTGTAACCGGGCGGGCATGATGTGTCGCGGCAACTGTCGGGATGGTTGTTGGTGCCTGTGTTTACCGCAAACCAAGCCAGCAGGGTCGATGTGTTGTCGGATGGGATTATGATTTTGTTTGTTGGGTTGTTCTTGTCGGTTGGTGAGTGTTCGCAATGCCCCCAAATGCGTTCCGTCAGGAGGCAGGCGTAGGCATCTTTATCTTCGTTTGTACAAACAGAGTAATAGGGGGATGGGGCGGTTCCATAAACTTCGGTAAGGAAATTTTCGCTGTGGTGTTTAGCAGCTATGTCCGTCAGGGCGTCGCCGGCACTAAGTACGCATTCCTTGACCTTGTCCCAACAGGCGGTGCCGGTGATAATAGCCTTGCGGTTAATGGATGTGTCAATGCTTTCGCAAAGTCCAAAGTTGCCCGATGTGGATGTGCAAACCTGAATAATACAGGAACGTCCAATCTCTCGACAGGTTTGCAGAATGGATTCATAGGTTTTGTCGGTGGCAATGCCAGACATGCCCTTTTCCCATTCTTTTTTGATATCGCCAGTGTTTGCTAAAAGTGCAGTGCAGGCGTTGGTTACGTTGGCACACATCGCGTTTACAGTGCGGTCCGCCGCAATACCAAAAATAGACAGCGCACGTGCATCAAATTCCGTGATAGAATCCAGGGTTTCATCTAAACATTGCGTCGTCAGGGTCGTGCAGGATTGACGCATCTGTTCCAGTTTTAAATCCTGGGCCAGTTTGATTTGCGCCAGGGCATCTTCAAGAAATGAATCCCAGACATAATCTGATATGTCCTGGCATTTTTCCATGGCAGGTTCAAGATAGGTCTTTTTGGAATTTAAAAAGTTTACAAACATATAGTTGCCAGGGGCGTTGGTCCATGTCTGTTGTGCGGTGGGGCGTTCGATTAATTTAGATAACTGCCACAGGTCCGTCGTCAAAAATGCCGTGCCAGTGGTCGGATCAATATAGCGACCAGATGTGTCCAGACATTTTCCCAGGTCCGTCCCACAAATGGTAGAGTCAGTCAACATGTCAAGCATCTTGCGCTTGCAGGTCAAGATGTCGTCGGAATTGCGCTGTTGATAAATGTCAAGGCGCGACATGTCAAGAAGTGCGCTTGATTCCAGGACCTTGGTCCGTGCCTGGTCAACCTGGGTCTGATAGGATTTTGAAACAGTGTTGCAATCTTGTTCGATTGCCATTAAATAACTGCTTTCTGCGATGTCAAGTTCCGCCTGGTCACAGATTTCAAGTGTCATTTGACGACATATCGGTAATGCCGAACGATACAGGTCTGTGCCACTTTTGCTGGTGGTGGATGCGCCCATCATCGAACTGACACTATCAAATGCCATGTCCGTGTTCAATGACAGCGATATCGCGTTCAGATTTTGGTCAAAGTTGCTGTTGTTAAAACTGGTGTTTAATTTTTTTGCGATTTCGTCCAGTAATTTCTTAGACTTAGATGTGTCCTTGGCAGCATAGGCAATTTCACCTTCGGTCGCGGTGTTTATTGCCATGGCATCTTCGGCGTCCATGTTGACGGTTAAAAGACGTTGACTGAAATCAAGAAGTTTGTCTTCGGCAGAGGCCAGGCTTTTTTTAGTCTTGTCAAATTCGTTCATGCGGGCAGAACAGGCACAGCGTTTAAGTTGGTTGTCCTTGTTGGCGCAGAATTCGTCCATGCAATCGTGAAAAACCTGACGGCATTTGGAATAGTCGCGGTTAAGGATGTCCGCACTGGTCGTGGCGCGCGCAATCTTTGCCGTGCGGGCGCGGGATGCAGTATCAGTGGCGGCGCGTGCGCCGTCCGTGCGTGATGGCGTGGAAAGCGCAGTGGTTCGTGTCGCCGTGCGGGCAGTGGTTGTCGCCGGACGTGCCGATGTTGTGCGCACAGATGTTGTCTTGATAGTGCGGGGCAGAACGGTTGACGTTGTGCGTGCCGTTACGGCCTTGTCCGTAGGACGGGGGGCGGTTGTCGCCCGGTTGCCAACGTGGGGCGTTTCGCGTGGCGCAGTAGCCGTGTCCGCAGTGCGTGAAGCAGTTTGTTTCGTGGTGGCTTTCTTTGGTGTGTCGGTTTTTTTGCGTGTGCTGGTCACCGTGGTTGTGGTGTCGCGACGGTTCGCCGCACGTGACAAATCAACCGCATCATCAGCAGTTGCCGCATGTAAAACAAGCGGTGCGCATATCGCAGCAAAAATTAGTTTGAAGCCCTTCATTCCTTGTACGAAAGAATCTTAGCAAATTTATTAAAACCGGGGCAAGTGGAAAATATGATTGTTTTGTGGTGCGACCAGGGGGAATCGAACCCCCACGGGTTGCCCCACAGCATCCTTAGTGCTGAGCGTCTGCCAGTTCCGCCATGGTCGCATCGTCGGTGCGACTATTTTTACAAGAAGTAATTTGTTTTTCAACACTTTTTATGATAAAATTTTAACAGAAGTAAATTTAGTTAATGGAAAAAAGGATTTTTATCATGAAATATTTGTCTGGGTTGCTGTTTAAGTGTTCCGCTTTGTTGCTGATACCTGCCGCCGCAAATGCTGCAGGGACCTATTATACCGGGAACTATCAATCGCCACAGGTCAGCAGATATACCCAACAGTCAGGCACGCAACGTACAAGAAGCACCACTTATTCACAGCAAGGGGTGTCGCCGTATAACAGAAATCAATATGCCAATGCAGGCTATAGCGCAACACGAAATACACAAGGAGTGCGGACAACACAGCCGCAAGCCGCCAGACAAACACAACAGCGCAGCACCGTGCAGGCAGATAAAAATGGATTCTATTTGGGCGGCGGATTGTCACGCCAGACGTCTATGTGGCAGTTCGAAATGAAAGAGTCTGAATCAATTTTGCATTATGATAATGTGGATTGGAATGTGCTGGATATAAACGCAGGGTTTGTGTTCGGTGGTAATACAAAAATGAAAGCCACGGCGGGATTTAAGTATGGAATGCAGGCGGGTGAATCGACCATGGTTGACGATGACGTTACTAATGGTGGGTATTTCGTAACAGAATGGGCCACGTGTTTGGAAACAGACGTTAATGGCGAATGTATTAAGTATGATACACTGGGGGACCAGTTGGGACGTGCGTTGTCTATTGGAACCAGCAAGGATGGTTCTTTGATGGAATTTAATGTGGGGTTTGGGTTTGTTGACCTGTTTAAATGGGGAAATGTTAAGTTTAGCCCGTCAATCGGATGGCGTCATTTGAAGTATAAATTGGAAACACACAATAATCATGGGTTGGCAATCGATACATTTGATGGTGATGGCGGATGCATCAGTGTGCCAGGTAGTGATGAAGTGCAATGTGACCCAGTGCTGATTTTCTATGACCAGGCGGGAAATCAATTCTTGGCAACGCGTGGTGATACTAATGGTGATGGTAAAATTGATTTAGATGACCAAATCCAGGTGCCAGTAGATCCAGAAACAGGGGAGACTTATGATTTTGTAAATACTGGTGGGACATATTATTATGACCAGCCAGGGGTCAGCCATGAATACGAAGTGCAGTGGTCAGGACCGTATGTGGCGTTGGATATGCTGTATGACATCAATAAGGATAATTATGTTAATGCATATGTGGAATTGGGATTGCCATCGTATAAGGCAACAGGTAATCAGCCATATCGATTTGACTGGGAACATCCTAAGTCGGTGGAAGATGAAGCGGGTGTTGGTTCGGCATTGCATCTGGGGATGGGGGCAAGTTGGGCGACCGCAATTTCAAATACGGTGTCTTTGTCGTTTGGGGTTACCTATGACTATTACAGTGTAAGTGATGCCGATGCAAAAACATATCTGAGCGAGGATTACTATATGGGTATCTATAACGATAGATTGGAAAATCTGTATGGTGGTGATGAAAATCAGATGCTGGCAAACGATGCGGTCGCACAGAATATTGTTCAGTTGGAAGAAGAATGCCCAGGATGGGTCTGCACAGCAAATGGTGAAATTGAATCTTTCTATAAATCTTTGGGTGTGCGTATCGGGGTAAATGCAAAGTTCTGATATATAGTAAAGGGTATTGTAAAGTGTTGAAAAAATTATTGTTTGCTTTGGTTGCAATGCATGCGTTGGGGGCGGCAGGCGCAATAGAACTGAAAGGGGTGTCGTCGGTGAATGTGACCAGCGATACCGCAGCAGAGGCAAAAAATAAAGCCTTTAATACCGCAAGACGTGAAATTATTTTCGATGCATTGCGGCAATATGCAGATGTAGATGGTTTGAAAAGTGCGCTGAATAACGCAGAAAATTCAGAATTGATGAATATAATTTCTGCGTCCAGCATTGATGGGGAACAGTTTTCAGATACTACCTATGCGGCAACGATTACCATGACTGTTGATGCAGATGCGGCGCGTGCCTGGTTGGATGCAGGTAATGTTCAAAACTGGGTGCCAAATGATGATACGCAGGATTCGTTCATTGTTGTGGTGTCTATGTCGGATGGAATGGCAAATTGGATGGAACTGAATAAAATTGCGCGTGCGTTGAAAATTGATTTGGGAACACAATATATTTCAAAAGGACAGGCAAGGGTGGCGGTGCCTGTGTCCGCAAGAAGCAAGTTTACCGCAGCAGTCAGAGAGGCTGGTTGGAAATATGCCGCAAATGATGGCGGAATGCGTATCTGGAAATAGGTTTTTGTTCCTTGACTTTTGGCTTTTTTAGGGTATCGTACAAAACGGAAATAAAAGGGGAAAATCTTGAAAAAATTACCGTTGTTTTTTATGTTGGCTATGTTGCCAATGGTGTCTTATGCAGATGATGCAGTAAAAGATGATGATAAAGGGTCGTTGGTGTTGGCGGTGCGACGTATCGGGTTGGAATGGTCCAAGACACAGATAAGACATGCCGCAGAATATCAGGAATCGCCTGTGTCCGCATTAAGGGCAGATAGTCAAGATTTTATTAAGGGTGTCTTTGATACTGCGTTGGAATATAATAAAAATCGGTTCCAGTGGGATAACAGTTTGTTTATGGAATATGGTGAAACAAAACTGAAACCGTATGATGAACCCGCCACAACCAGTGAAAATGCAGATGATATTTTGTTAAGCAGTAATTTGTCTTACGCGTGTTGGGAATTTTCTGGATTTAAATTTGGTCCAACTGTGCGTGGGGCATACGATACAGAATTTAAGACCAGCGATGATGTGGCAAGACAGAATATAATTCGTGCCAATGCGGGTATTTCATTGTTCGATAATACGGTTGTAAAAAGTCTGTATTTGACAGGGGTGTATGAATATGATTTTACCGATGCAGGGCATCAGACAAGTAAATTGGCGGCAGAATTAGGTTGGAGATTAGAGTACCAGATTCGAGATGGTGTTAAATTGTCTTCGAATGGATATTATCGTGAATATCTGAGTTATTCTGAATTTGTCGCAACTGACCTGGAACGTGATTTAAGCGCAGTTTTGCGTTTGGATACGAACCTGTGGGGCGATTTAACAATGGGGCCATATGTGCAATACCGTCGGGCGCGCGCGCGTGGGGCAGATGTTTATGGCAGTAACTTTATAATGGGAATATCTTTCAATTATATAACTTCGTTTGGTTTAATATAATGCCACCCCCAGAAATGGGGGTTTTTAAGTGTGATTGGGGGACTAGGAATAAAAACAAGTTGACAAATAAAAATGTTTGTTAATATCTTTGGCGAAAAAATTAACAAAAAACAAAGGGGTTATATTATGTCAACTTGTAATTCTATGCGCTGTGCGTATTTGGATGGCAAATCAGGTAAGTGCAATTTCCATGGGCATTGCATTATTAAGGATTATAATTTAGGTAAGGATACAATTTTGAAAATTGTACCTGCAGAGGCTAAATTAGGGGTTGTTGCAGAAACAGCACCAGTGATTGATGAAAACGTGGTGTTTAATCCGTTCCAGCGTGGTAATGGTTGTATGCTGGCAGGTGTGGCGCGTGAAGAAATTTTAAAGCATACTCGCTAGGGGTATAGATAGTCAGATGAAAATGCCCGATAAGGGCATTTTTAATTTTGAAAGTATTTATAGAAATTAAACCACTGTTTTGGATAGCGTACCAATAAGTCGTTAAGAAAATCTGTATATTGCGATGCCATTGTGGTTGTGGTGTTCGTGTCCAGACGTTTTAAATATAATTTATAGTTGCAGCCACCTGTGTTAAGCAGGGCAATCGCAAAAACAGGGTGCGACATGCCGCGAGCAAACTTAAAAACCCCAAGGGGCAGGTGACAGGGCGTGCCAAGCAGTTCGGTGGGGATGGTTTTGTGTGGGGCGGTTGCGGATGTGCGGTCGCCCGCCATCATAACCAGGTCGCCTTGGCATAAATTATCATACATTGTGCCGGCAACAGAAATGTCTATGTTTTCGGTTGGGTGCAAAATGGTGTGACGATTTACAGATTTATTGGTCATAAATTTGTGAAAGGTTTGGGTTTGGGTGACCTGCATAAAGGCGTGCATGGTTTTTGTTCGGGCATCGGAAATGGCACATAATGCTTCGATGTTGCCAAGGTGTGAACAGATTAAAAATGCACCATGATTTTCAGCCAGGATTTTTTTGAAGTCTTGATAGTCATTGTTGGGTTCGTGTGTGAATTTTAAAGGTGTTTTTTTGTCGCAGTTCGCAGATAGTTTATCAATCAATGAATACGCAAAGGTGCGGATGTGCGCAAATGATGAAAAACGTGTTATGGGCAGGTTATGTCTTGATTGATATGCGTTTAGTATCTGACGATATTGGTATGATGCATGTCGGGGGGCGCGGGCAAAAAGGGCAATAAAGAATGATACAGGGTATAAAATCAGTTTGATTGTGCGTAAGCCAAATATTTTATAAATGCGCCATAAAATTTCCAGCCTGATGATGCCAGCACTTTGTTCGTGTTGATTGTGCCAGTGGGTTGAAGGCTTGCCTTTGTTTTTATTTGATTTTATAATGCTTGTCATGAAAGTTTATATAGCAGATTTAAATTGTTTTCGCAACCAGTCAGGAAAAATAGCGCAATTGTATGAAAAATTAAGTGAAAGTGATGCGCAAAGGTATCTTGATTTTAATAATGAAAATCGAAAACTACAGTTCTTGGTCGGGCATGCCATGGTGTTCGATGTGTTGAAAAAATGTCCGTGGACGGATGAAAATGGGCGGTTGTGTGTGCAGGGGGCGTGGGTAAGTTTGGCGCATCGTGATTCAATGGTTGTCTTGGCGATAGATGACGAACCTGTTGGGGTTGATGTTGAAAATACGGAAATAACGCGCGATTTCCCGGCGTTGAATGCGGTGTTGGGGTATGATGCCGATGCAAGTGCAGACACTTTTTATCGTAATTTTGTTAGGGGTGAGGCCGTACTTAAACGTGGATGTAATGATGCGTGGGTCCAATATTGGACCATGGGAAAATATTTAATTGCATTGGCTGGGGCGCATCAGAAAAATGAAGTTGAATGGAATGGATATCAGATTGATTTAGGTGTTTTGCCCATGATGGTTGGGGCGGAACATGTAAAATGATATAAGGTATGATAGACCCAACCCCAGCCCCAGTGTCAGGCCCATTGATTGGATAAGAAAAAATGTTGTAAATGACAGTAAGCCAAAACCTATAAAACTGCTTAGAAAAGAGAACAGTACAGGGCGCAGTTCGGATGTGTTGGTGGAATTAATGTGAAAGATGGTATAGTCCAGGCTTAAGCCAATTACAATAAACAGACTTAGCAGATGAAAGAATGTAATCGGCTGACCCATGATTGTTAAAAGCGCGATGGTTAAGCCAATGCCCAATATCGAAGGAATTAAATAGTGTAATGCCCGACGACCGTATAATATCAACAGTAAGCCTAATAACGTTACAGTACATAAAGTCAGCAGGTGATATGTTTCGGTACTGTATTTTGATATTTGGTTTGTCAGCATGTCCGATGGTGATAATGTCTTGGCATCAGGGTGCGTGGTGGAAAAGTCTAATGGAACCTGGGATATGGAATAAACTTTGCCATTATGGGTTATTGTTAATTTTTGTATCCAATTTTTTATAAAGTTTGAATTGATGTTGTCGGGTGTTAATGGGGACGTGGTGTTAAAAACAGGTGTTTGTTTTAATCCAAGTTCGTTTACCAGTGTGGATAATTGTTCGTTATAAAGTTTTTGTATCAGTTGTTGATTTTCCTGTTGGCGGGTGATGGATGGAATGATGCTTGATATGCCAAAGAATGGTGTGCGCGATTTGATTTCTTCTTCGGTCGCCAGTACGGATTGCAGGTCGGGACCGCGGACCAACAAGAATTTTGTGGCAGAGACGTTGCTTAATTCGGACAGCAGTTTGTCGCCGGAAACTAATTCGGCGGTTGGTCTGTACAGCATTGACATATTGTTTTCAATGCGGGTAAAGGGCAGACATACAAAAATTATCGTGCATATTGATATCAGTGTATAAAAGCGAGTGCTACCTGTAAGCGGGCGTGGAAGATTTGTGTGTCGTGGGGTAAGATCTAGATTGCGGGGCATAAAAATTAACATGCATAAGTATATCGTAGTGATGCCGGTTATCGTAAAGACCGATATTTGTTGTAATAACGACAGGTCTGAAAATAACAGCGGAATAAAACAAAGCATTGTCGTTAAATACGAATGAAAGATGTTTTTGCGAATAGATGAGCCTTGGTCAGATGATGCGGCGGTCATAAAGTGAAATGTGTAATCTATGCCCAGTCCGATAAGTGTGGTGCCAAACACAAAGACTAAAATGTGTGGCGTGTCAAAAAAGAAAAATAGTGATGTGGTGCCGGCAACAAAGCCTGTGAACAGGCATGATATGATTGGCAACAGTGCAGATGTGTGATGAAACAGCAACCATGCTAATATAATGGCGGCAATAATCGCCAGGGATGACAGCAGCCCCAGTTCTGATTTGCTGTGTTGTACCATGTGGGCGGTGTGCATAGGTGCGCCGGCAACCAGGACCTGAACGTCCGGGGTGGATAAAGTTTTTGCAGCGTTTTTAATAAGGTTGACGTGTTGTAAAAAATCGTCATTTGCCGATGATGGCATGTTTAATGTAATCAGATAATAGTGAAAGGGATGGCGATATTGCCACAGCATATTGTTTTTGGGTGTCCAATTAGCGGATGATGTTGATAGGGCGGATATATAATCTGTCAAAATTAAAAATGGGTCTTGGGTCAGAGGGGCAATGGTTGGGGTCAGTGATTGTGATATTTGATTTATGGCATTTTGGGTGATGGTCGCAGTATCGCCAGATTTGATAAGGTGGCGATATTGTGGGCTTAATAAATTGCCGTGATGGTTGACCAATTCATTTGAAATTTCACGCAGTGAAAAGTGATTGTTGGAAAATCCTGGAAAATTATTGTCCTGTAATTTCGCAATAAATTGTTCTGCGACAACGTTAGCGGAAGTTTCCGATTTTGATTTGATTATCACACTTGCCACCGATGAAAACGAATCGGTTATGTTGCCCGTTGGCCAGTTGGAATCATGGGTTGATACTAATGATGTCAGGTCTGTTTGAACAGTTATTGTCGAACGGGGAATAAAAGTTATTGCCCCGAACAGTAAAATGCAGATGCCAAAAATAATCTGTTTAACATTTAATTTCATCGTTGATAGGGTCCTGGGATGTTTTTGCGAATTCCATGATAAGAATCGTGCCGTTTTGGTATGTGATAATTATTTTTGTCAGGTCGGTTGTACTGCCATACATGGTGATGTCTTGCAGGATGTCGGATATCGTGCTGAAACGTGGGGTCGCGGTCAGATGCCATAAATCAGAATCGGGTGTGTCGGTATAGTCAACGGAAAATGTGAATAAAAATTTGTTCATATCACCGCTAAGCATGTCGTCAATAGTTTGCTTGACATAATTAAAGTGGGGCAGTTCATTTAATGGATGGGCAATGCCGTCTTCTGTGCAATATTGGTCTGTTGTGGCGGTAAATGTTTTTGTGGTTGGTGTTGTTTGTTGCCATGTAAAACCAGTGCCTTTGATAAATTTAACCCGGCCTGTTGATATGAAACGCCGTGTAATTTCGGGCAGTATCTTGGTTTGGGTAAAGGTCGCGGTGACCGTACCCAGATTTTCAGAAAAGGTCTGCAGGCGTGGTGGCATTTCACTGATTGGGGCGGTGTGCGCCGACAGCGGTATCAGTAATGACAAAAATAAGCAAAGTTTCTTCATTATTTGGCACCTTGGATTTTTGATAGGAATGGTTCCGGAATTATACATAAACTGCATTCGTTTGCAATGTCAAATGCCATCTGTTTGGTTTGGGCGCGACAGATTTTTGTGCCGGATGTCGCATCGGTGATTTCATAATCAAAAATTAAAAAACTGTCCGATGGGATAAGGGTGGCCTTGACAATTATGCGTTGACCAAATGTGCATGGACGTATGTATTTTACAGACAGTTTAACCACAGGAAATGCATAGCCAGCATCGTTCATGTCGATATAAGTCATGCCTATCTTAGCCAGCAGGGCGCAACGTGCGCGTTCAAAATATTTTATATAGTTGCCGTGCCAGACGACCTGCATAGGGTCCAGGTCATAAAATGGGATTTCTAGTTCGATTGTTTCGTACATTTTTTGAACGCCTTTGTAATTAACCATGTTGGAATTGTGATAAATAGATAGGTGTGCAGCAGGCTGATATAAAAATTGTCGCGCCAGACACGAAAATGGGAAATGCCACACGGCGGATAAATAACTTTGGTGGAAATTGGTATTATCGGGGTGCCTGTGCGGAAAAGCTTTACCAATATTTCAATGTCAAAGCCCATGCGCTTGAATTTCAGTGTGCGCAATATTTTAGATGTGGCAGACAGGGGATAAACACGAAAACCACACATGGAATCGGGCATGTGACGGTTAAGGGTTTCTATTGCCACCCAAAAATCTGTGATTTTGCGACCGATTAGACGGGATTTTGGGGCGCTGGAATCATAAATGGGGGCGCCGGTGATTAATGCGGTCGGGTGTTGATGGGCGGTGGATAAAAACTTTGGAATGTCTGATATGTCGTGCTGTCCGTCGGCGTCAATCTGAAGGGCGTGCGAAAAACCCATGTCATGGGCGGCGCGAAAGCCTGTTATCATGGTGGCACCTTTGCCGGCGTTTGGGGTCTGGTGAATATAGGTATAGTTGTTGTTGGCACATATTGTGCGTATCTTGTCCGATTGGGTTTGGGTGCTGCCGTCGTCAATGATGATTACAGGAATAGATAGGTCTGCAATGCGGGATGCAACCGATGCCAGCGCATCAGCATGATTAAAGCATGGTATAAGTATTACTGGGTTAAACATGTTGTGTGTCCTGAAATGTTATTTTGCCTGATGAATGTTTGGATGTTTCTGATTCGTATTGAAAGGAAAAGCAATTTTGTGACAGACGGTTTAATTGAAACCTGATTGTGGTGCCGGGCAGAATCAGACTGGAAAATTTTAATTTTGAAATGGTGTAATTGCCAGAGTGCGCAATCCCAAAAAACATCTTTATAAATGTCATTACAAAATGCAGTTGGATAACCCCAGGCAAAATAGGATGGTCGGTAAAATGACCGCGGAAATATTCCGAGTCCGGTAAAAATGTCAGGTTCGCCGATATGCAATCAGGTGTTGTTATTAAATTCGTGATTACAGGTTCATAAATGCGATTGGAAAAGATGGCGTCTGTGTCTGATTTTAAAATCTTGCCCTGGGGGGTGAAAGGAAGGGCGTGGGTCAGGCGAATCTTGCGCGGGATGGCAACAGATGGCAAGATAGGGCGCAATTGGTCTTTGATGATGGTTATAATATGTTGACGTCCGTTGGCAATTAATGCGTTACGCCCCGCATCGGTCAGGGATATTATGGCACCGATAACGGTTCGATTGTTTTGGGAAATCGCAGATAAGAAAGCCTGATTGATATAGGGATGTTGGATTAGGTGCTGTTCCGCCTGGGGCAGGGATATGCGTTCTTCGGCAATTTTTACCATGCGGTCTGTGCGACCGTGCAAAATAAAGTGCGTGTCGTCGGTCAATGTGACTATGTCCGACATTGTAAATGGGTTTTTATATGAAAAAGGTGATGTCACGATTAATTGGTCCGTCAGGTCGGTGGATATTATTGTGGTGTCAAATTTTTCCCAAATGTTGGTTTCGCCTTGTTGGCGGAATGCGATGCCGCCGGTTTCGGTACTGCCGTAAATTTCAATGGGGGATACGCCAAAAATTTCCATTGCAGATGCAGATGTGTCGGCGGACAGCATGCTGCCCGATGTGAAGATGGCAGAAAAATTTTTCCTGAAGTCGTATTGTGTCTTGTATTTAGATATGCAATCCAAAAATGATGGCGTGGTGGCAAAGATTATGTTTGGATATGCAGACTGTTTTTCGATTAGTTCTTCGGGGGTGAAAATTAAGTCTGTGTCGGTTGGAATGCCCGCAGATAGTGGAAATAAAAAACGCCACAGTAAGCCATACATGTGATGGGGTGCAATTGATGCAATCATTACAGGGGCGGCGGATGCAAGTGCAGACAAGTGTGATGCGTGATATGTGACCTCGGCAGATAGGGTGTGAAAAGGTTTGCTTATCTGTTTGGGGGTGCCGGTGCTGCCTGATGTGAAAAAATGTATCGTGCGGTTGTTAATGTCGCGAAACTGATATGATGGGACAGAGGGGATAGTGTCAAGTGGTATTATCTTGGAAAATGATGAAAATAAATCCGGGCGGTTGGTAATCAGTGGCGTGTCAGTCAGTGATAATGTATTTTGGTCTGATAATAACGCCGGCAGTATGACATCGCAACCCGATTGTAAAAGTGCCATGAAATACACACAAAAAGTGTAAAAATCGTTTTCTGTGTACAATGTCGCGCGTGATAAGCCCAGGTGACTGAAATACGTTGCGTGGCGCGCAACATCTGATTTGAAGGTCGCAAAATCAATATGCAAACCATCCCGGATGAAAATAGGGGCGCGGGAATCAGAAAAGTCTGTGAAGAATCTATTTATTGGTGTCATTGCGCATAAACCTGGTTCGGATAATGTATTCTGCAAGCATCATCATAGCGATTAAAATATAGGAAATCAAACCATTGTACAGTGTCCATGTTTCAAGTGATGTAAATAGGGTGGTAAATGATATCAAGGTGTTTAGCAACATAAATATACCCCATGCGATTGTTGCACTGCGTGTATAACGAATGGCGCGTGGGGTCATTGTGGTTCCCATGCGCCGGGCGATGGTTGTTATTAGTGGTGTTGATGACATGGATGAAAAAAATAATCCGCAAACAGCCATGTTCATCAATACTGGGTACAGGCGCAGGAATATGCCGTTGTCAAAACACAGTAATAACAATGATAAAAGTGCGCCAAGGACAAGCAAGGTTTTGTTGCGGTGCCGACAAAACGAAAGTGCGGCATACGCAACCAGCACCAGTGCAAGTGCGCGCAATGCAACGCCACGTTGCAGGGCGAAAAATATTATAAATGGATAGGTGACAAATAATGCACCCAATGCAATCTTAGTTATTTGTTGCAGAATTTGAATTAACGATTTTTTCAATGGCATCAACCATGTCCTGTAATGTGCGGATTTGTTTAAAGTCTTCGGGTGCAGCCTTGGTTTTTACAACCTTTTGCAGACGGACAATTAAGTCAACGGCATCAATACTGTCCAGGTCAAGATCTTCGACCAGGCGGGCATCCAGGGTCAATTGGGCGGCATCAAATTCAAAGTCCGCAACCAGAATTTCTTTGATGGTTTCAAAAATTTGTTCTTTTGTGTGCATGATGCTTACTCCAATGTAATATTTAATTCAGATGCAATGTATTCAGCCAAGTGATGAACAGATTTAAAGTGTTCTTTGTTGGCATTTTTGTCAGCCTTGAAATTTACGCCATATTTCTTTTTTAACGCCATCCCCAGTTCCAGCGCATCAATAGAATCAAGCCCCAGGCCCGTGACAAAAAGCGCGGCGTTTGTGTCAATGTCAGCAACAGTAATATCTTCAAGTTCCAGGGAAGAAATTATGATTTCTTTGATTTCCTGTTCAAGTGTATCGCGTTTCATGATTGTTCCTGTTATTTTTTGTTGTTTAACAATAGGAAAGATTGCCGGCAATGTCAAGCGTCCTGTGCCGGGAATAGGGCGGATTTTGCCTGTGCTGTAATGTCGTGGGCAATTTGTCGGTCGAATCGGTCCGCAGATGGTGTGTGTTGTATAACCGAAAGGGGCGTTAAAGTATAGTTGGATGTTTGGCGACCTATGTCATACCATGGTTGCCCTTTGCCCAGGATAGGCGGCGTATTGTGTATCATAATTGGCAGTATTGGTGCGCCAGAATGCAGATGAAGATAGGCAAAGCCACGATGAAAGTGTATTGAATGATTGGGACGCGTGCGGGTGCCTTCGGGGAAAATTACAAGGTTGTGACCTGATTTTAAATATTCCGTGCCACGTGTAAGAAATTCGTCAGGCGACATGTTGTTGGACAGGTATATGCGCCGGATTACATGACGAATAAAAAAATTGTGAAATAGGTTGTCTTTGACAACGCATACGGAATTAGGGATTTTAGAAACAACAATTACAACATCGATTAATGATGGATGGTTGGCAATTACAATATGTCCATGCAGATTGCGCAGCAGGTTGTCCTGGTCGCATCTAACGGAAATCAAGCGTGAAAAAGTTAGTAACCATACAAAAAAACGCCATGTGATGTGTATGCTGTTGCACAGGATTCGACGTTGGTGCGTGCCACGGAAAAATATTAAAATAATCGGGAATACCAGCAGCCCAAGCCCCAGACCGCCAATGCCAAACAGTGTAAAACAAATGCAACATAAAAAACTGCGAATTAATCTTATCATTGTTTGGTTATGGTCCAATGGTTGGCTGTGATTGTAGTTCCCTGGGTCAGAAAGTCACATACCCTGTCAAAGGACAGGGGGGTGGTTTGGGTGGTGGTGGCGTTTGATACCAATATGGGGGTCGCGGTGGCGGTGTCGTTTATAAACAATGCCAGTCCATGAGATTTGGTTTTGCGTGGCAATACGGAATCGTATAAGTCCGGTGTGCGTTCTTCTGCATAAATAAAAAGCGTTGGTTTGGGTTGTAGAAATGCGGTCAGTAACCCCATTTCCAATGTGCGTGCGCCAGCCGCAATGGATGTGTAACTGTTTTTGTTTTTGGTCAGTAATGACAGATGTCCGGGTGCCGCGTTGTGGACAGAATTGCTGAACCCGGCGGGGGACATTTCATGGTCTGTGTGAAATTGACTTATTAGTCGGGCGGTTTGCTCCCATTCGCCGTATTGGGATGCAAACACCGTTGTATAGGGGCGGTCCGTGGGGGCAATATGGTGTGCCAGTGATAGGGCAATCTTTTCCAAAGCGGTCAGGCGACGGCGTAACATTGCCGGAATAAATGATGTGTCGGGTAATGGCGTAGTGTCTGATTCACGCCAAATTGTAAAGTTGTCAATGTATAATGTGTTGTTCATGCTTGAAAATAATGTTTTTTTTTACAATACTGGCATTGTAATAGGAATAATTGTTATTTGCAAGTTGGTTATCTGATATGGCGATAGTATTAAATAGTATGGGTTGTGTGTGTGCTTTGGGTGTTGGACACGGGGAAATTGTTCAGCGCGCAATGGCGGGTGATACGTCTGGGATGATGGTGGGTAATGTTGTCGTGGATGGTCATGTTGTGCCTTTTGGATGCGCGCCAGTAGAGACCAAGTCGCAAGTGCGGTGTCATGATTTGATAAAGTGCGCCGTGAAACAAATTGCACAGGACATAGAAGATATAAAGCAAAAATACAAATCAGAAAGATTAGGGGTGGTTGTCGGCGCCAGTAATACCGCAGTTCATGAAGCACAGGAATATTTAGGGCAGTTCTTGGCATCAGGGCAAATGCCCAAGGATTTCGCAATGTGGCAATTGGAATTAGGAATGCCTGCCGAATATTTGCGCGAATTGGTTGGATTTTCGGGACCTGCGTTTACGGTATCGACGGCGTGTTCGTCCGCGTTGAAGGCGTTTCGTAGTGCGCGCGATTTGTTAATTAATGATGTCTGTGATGCTGTTTTAGTTGGCGGAGTTGATGCGCGGTGCGATTTTGCGTTGAATGGGTTTTATGCGCTGGGGGCGTTAAGTATGGGGCATACTAACCCGATGTCGGTTAATCGTGATGGAATAAATCTGGGCGAAGGGGCGGCATTATTTATAATGACGCGTGCAGATGACGGAATTAAAATGATGGGGGTGGGCGAAAGTAGTGATGCGTATCATTTGACCAGTCCAGACCCAACAGGGGATGGGGCGGCGGCTGCTATGCGGGCGGCGTTATTGGATGCGGGGTTGAACCCCCAGGATATAGACTTTATTAATATGCACGGAACCGGTACGGTGGCAAATGATGAAATGGAGGCACAGGCAATCAGCGATGTGTTTGGGGATGGGGTATTGTGTGCTTCGTCAAAGCCGCTGACTGGGCATGTTCTGGGCGGAGCAGGGGCAATAAGTGCCGCGTTGGGATGGCTGATGTTAAAGTATCAGTTTGTTATACCGCATGTTTGGGATGGGTGTGTGGATGAAAGGTGTGCGAAAATATCAATTGCCACAGGAACAGAAAATCTGAATGTGCGGCGGGTGTTGTGTAATGCTTTTGCCTTTGGGGGCAGCAATGCCAGTTTGATTTTGGGGGTGTGATGTGAAGTGTGATTTGGAAAGGTTGTTGCCACACAGGGCGCCAATGTTATTAATTACTGATATTGAATCGGTGGATTTTCAGACGGAAACATTGGTCGCACGCGTGGATGTCAAAGAAACAGATGTTTTGTATCAGAAGTCCATGGGTGGGGTGCCGTCGTGGGTCGGTCTGGAATATATGGCGCAGGCAATTGGGTGTTTCGTTGGATTGCGGGATTTAGAAAAAAATCCTGATGCAAGTCCTGGGGTTGGATTTGTGTTGGGGTCGCGAAATATTGATGTAGAAATCCCAGTGTTTAAGGTTAATCAAAGTTACTTTGTGCGGGTGCAGTCTTTGTTTAACGATGATAATATTGCGTCGTTTGATTGTGTGATATATAATGATAAAAATCAAAATGTGGCGGTGGGGACTTTAAATGTCTTTAGACCAGATGATATAAATGATTTTATGGAAGGACGAAATGAATAGAACTGTTTTAATTACTGGGGCAAGTCGGGGTATTGGACGGGCGATTGCATTGTATTTGGCACCGATGGGGTATGAATTAGTGTTGCATTATAATAAAAACAGGCAAGCCGCAGAACAGGTCTTGGCAGATGTTCAAAACTTGGGCGGAAAGGGACGATTGGTGTGTTTTGATGCCGCAGACCGTGAACAAGTTGCCGCCGTGTTGGGCGCAGATATTGCAGAACACGGCGCATATTATGGCGTGGTCTGTAATGCCGGAATTAATGATGATGCGCCATTCCCAATGATAAGTGGTGATATGTGGGACAGGGTGCTGGATACTAATTTGGGCGGTTTGTATAATGTGTTAGCACCGGTGGTTATGCCTATGATAGAGGCAAGACAGCCAGGGCGAATAATCGCAATGTCTTCGGTTTCGGGGCAAATAGGAAACAGGGGACAGGTGAATTATGCCGCGTCTAAGGCGGGAATTATCGGGGTGGTGAAATCATTGGCAGTTGAATTGGCAAGACGAAAAATCACCGTCAATTGTATTGCGCCGGGTATCATTGATACAGATATGACAAGCGATTTGCCAATGGACGAAGTGAAAAATATGATTCCTGTGCGTCGGGTCGGGCAACCAAAAGAAGTAGCAAGTTTGGTGGCGTATTTACTGTCAGATGATGCCGCGTATATTACACGACAGGTTATCGCGGTAAATGGGGGGATGATTTGATATGAGGCGGGTTGTTGTAACAGGTATGGGGGCAATAAGTGCGCTGGGGAACGATGTTGAGTCATCAGTGGCACGATTGAGAATTTATAAAAATGCGATTCGGGTACTGGATGAATTAAAGCAAGTACAGGGATTGAATGCGCATTTGGCGGCACCTGTTGATGATTATGTTGTGCCGGCGCACTATTCACGTAAGGTTTTACGAACTATGGGGCGTGTCGCCGTGATGGCGGTGCATTCAGCCGAGCAGGCTTTGCAGCAAGCAGGATTAAGCGGGGATGATGTGTTGCAATCAGGACGCGTTGGTGTGGCATACGGGTCTTCGTTTGGTTCGGCGCGCCCAGTGTTTGACTTTTATTCCATGGTTCAGACCAATGAAGTTGGGGCAATTACGTCTTCGTCTTATATCAAAATTATGCCACAAACAACGGCGGTTAATATTTCGTTGTACTTTAAAACGACAGGGCGATTAATCCCCAGTGGTACCGCATGCACATCAGGCAGTTTAGCAAT
The DNA here is from genome assembly GCA_045133095.1 of Candidatus Enterousia sp. GTDB lineage: Bacteria > Pseudomonadota > Alphaproteobacteria > Rs-D84 > Rs-D84 > Enterousia. The sequence goes on along the minus strand of JBGUTP010000007.1, from coordinate 50,512 downwards.
TGGATATGCCTATGAGGCAATTAAAAGCGGTGCGCAGGATATTATGATAGCAGGGGGCGCCGAAGAATTTGACGCAACACAGGTCGCAGTGTTTGATACGCTGTATGCGACAAGTGTTAAAAATTCGTCGCCAGAAATCACACCGGCGCCGTTTGATGAAAATCGTGACGGATTGGTGATTGGTGAAGGGGCGGGTACGCTGATTTTGGAAGAGTATGAACATGCCAAGGCAAGGGGTGCCAAGATTTTAGCGGAAATTATTGGTTTTGGTACTAATACCGATGGAACGCATATCACCCAGCCAAACAAAGATACCATGGCGCAATGTATGCGATTGGCGTTGAATGATGCAGGTATAGCACCAAATCAGATAGGATATGTAAATATGCACGGAACGGGAACCTTGCATGGGGATATCGCAGAATCATTGGCGACAGAAAATGTGATGGGAAATTCGGTACCGGTCAGTACGTTGAAAAGTTATGTTGGACATACACTGGGGGCGTGTGGGGCGCTGGAGGCGATTTGGACAATTCGTATGATGCAAGATGGATGGTTCGCGCCAACGCTGAATCTGAATAAGCCTGATGTGCGGTGTGGAAAATTGGATTATATAATGGGGCAAGGGCGGGAGATAAATACGGATATTGTAATGAGCAATAACTTTGCGTTTGGGGGAATAAATACTTCGTTGATTTTTACAAAAGGAGAATGAAAATGAAACGTGTTGCGGTAATGGTGACGTGTCTTTTGGGAATGTCTGGGTGTATGACAGGGGTGGAAAATGTTCAAGTGGCACCGCTGGGAAATAGATTGCCCCATGGATTAAGTCAGGTTCAGGCAGAAGGTAGTATTACAGCGGGGCTGTTAAAAAAGCGTTGGATTGCGGTGGATGTCGTGAATTCAACAATTGTTGCACAGTCGCAAAAGCATGATGGTGAATTAATAGTTAAATTTAGCCCACAGGATTATCTTATTGATGTGATAAATCCGTGGTCTGGGGTGTCGGCAATGCAAGATGAAATGCTGGATATTGATTATTATATTCAACGATATGCGTATAAGGCAGCAATAGAAAGCGCAAAAATGAAAATGCGTGGGGAATAATCGTTGACAGAATAATGGGGGTAAAAAATGGGATTTTTTTCGTGGCTGTGGGGCGCACAAATGAAATGGAATTTGAAAAATGTGCCAAAGTTGTGTAAATTAACCAACGATATTAAATATTTTGGGTGGCAGGTAGAGGTTGTGACCGCGGGTGGTAAAAAGCACTATCATTTACGATATGACTGGTATGACGATATAAATAATCCCCCGATAAAATTTAATGAAATAATCATCAAGCCACGTGTGGTGATGGCTGATGGGCATGTGGATGGTAATTTTTCTGCGTTTAGAGAGGTTGCTGTCGCGATTTTAGAAAACAATAAGTATAGTGATTATTATGATAAAATATATAGTTTGAATTATCGTAGCAGAGAAGATATTTATCAAGAGACAACAGAAAGAAATAGACTTTGTTTTGAGTGTGTGAGAGTGTTGTATGGCAAGTTTTTGTTGGAACGCGAGCCTGTTGCGCAAGATGGACATAGAGGTATAAAAGCAGATGAATTTGAGGCCTTTAAGGAATTAATGGGTACGGCGGTTTATTATTTAAGAAAATCAAGTGGAAGTATGTCAACAGGTGTAAATGAAGTTTGGTTGAGTGCAGGATATATTCATTTTATTGTGGATATGGAAAAGATAAAGTCTTTTAAATGGTTGCACAAAATGTTGGATGCGCAGTTTAATAAAAAGCAAATAGAAGATAATGTTTTTTTGATTTCAATTCCAGAAAGTTCTGGGTGGCTGGATTGAATGGTGGGGCAAGGAATTCATACCCGGCGAATTGCCGGGATTTTTTTGGCATAATGGGGGTATGAACAGTAAGTGGAAGCGTATTTTTATAGGGACGGTTGTCGCGCTGAGTGTGGGTGCGGCAGCCTTTTTTATTTATAACTATTTAAAGGAACGGCGACCGTTTGTTTTTGCGGGAACGTTAGAAACAACCAAGGTTATGATTTCTGCGCGGGTGGCGTCTGATATTCAAGATGTGTTTGTAGCCGAAGGGGATGTGGTTCAGCAGGGACAGGTTTTGATGGAAATGTCTTGTGATGCATACAAGATTGTTGGGCGACAAATTGATAATGATTTTGAAAGAGTGCGACAGTTAATGCAAAAAGGACATGTCAGTCAGGCGGAATATGATGTGTTGTTGCGTAATAAACAGGATAATGACCTGAAAATCAGTTGGTGCAGGGTCGTGTCGCCAATTGATGGGATGATTGTTACAAAGTTTCGTGAAATTGGCGAAGTGGTCGCGCCAGGAAGCGTACTGATGGCGGTTGCAAATCCGTATGATGTTTGGGCTTATTTCTATGTGCCGTACAGTATGTTGCATCAATTAAAAGTAGGGCAGAAGGTTGTGGGATTCTTGCCCGAAGCAAATGATATGAAATTCGTTGGGCGAATTATTAAAATTAACGAAGAAGCAGAATTTACACCGAAAAATGTTCAAACGCGTGATGAAAGAACTAGGTTAGTTTATGGTGTCAAAGTGCAATTCGAAAATCCAGGGCTGATTTTAAAAGCAGGAATGACGATAGAAAGCACTTTGTTGACGGATGAATAATATAGAAATATCAGTTCAAAATGTGTCAAAACAATTCAAGGATGTGTTGGCCTTGGATGATGTGTCCGTGCGGTTTCATGGTGGGGTGCTGTATGGGGTTATTGGACCCGCGGGGGCGGGAAAAACCACCTTGTTTCGGATTATGTTAAATTTGATGCGGGCAAGTAGGGGCAAGGTTGTGTTTAAAAGTTGCGATAAATTCTTGTTAGAAAAGGATGTTCGGGAACATATTGCCTATATGCCACAAAGCCAAAGTTTATATTCTGATTTGTCGGTTGACGAACATTTGGATTTTTTTAGAAAGTTGTATGGGATTAATGATGTGGCTTTTAAACAAAAAAAAGAAGAGTTGGTTCAATTGGCGCGTTTGGGGGATTTCTTGGACAGACCTGCGGGACAATTGTCGGGCGGAATGTATAAAAAGTTGGGGCTAATTTGTGCGTTGTTGCGGTCGCCTTTGATTATGCTGCTTGATGAACCAACAAATGGGGTGGACCCAATTAGCCGTCGTGAGTTTTGGGGGTTGTTGCATAAGGCAGTAGAGCAAGGGATTTTAGTGCTGATGTCAACGGCGTATATGGATGAAGCCGAAAGATGCGGAAATGTTATATTAATGGAACAGGGACGGGTTTTAGATGTTGGGGCGCCAGATGAACTGTTGAAGAAATATCAAGTCGCAGATTTTAACGAATTGTTTATAAGACGCGCAGGTGGGGGGTGGTGAACCGTGAAAAGAGATTTTGTCGTCAGTGTGAAAAATATGTCTGTGAGATTTGGTGACTTTTGGGCGGTTAAAAATGTGTCGTTTAATGTGCCAAAGGGGGAAATCTTTGGGTTCTTGGGGGCGAATGGCGCGGGGAAAACAACAACTATACGCGTTTTGTGTGGTTTATTAATGCCCAGCGCAGGACAGGTGGTAATAAATGGTCAAAGTTTAATTCCAGGCCATGAAAATTTGATTAAGCGTAATGTGGGGTATATGTCGCAAAGGTTCACGTTGTATAACGATTTGTCGGTTAGGGAAAATATGGATTTTGCGGCGGCTTTGCATGGTATGGATGGCAGGCATTATGTCGCACAAAGAGATAAGTTGTTGGATTTTATTCAGTTTAATCAAAGTCTTGGTGTTGTGGTCAAGGATTTGCCAGGTGGAATAAAGCAAGAGGTCGCATTGTGTGTGGCAATACTGCATAATCCGCCGGTTATTTTCCTGGACGAGCCGACAGCAGGTGTCGCGCCAATGGCGCGAATGCGTTTTTGGAAATTGATTAAAGATTTGACTGATTTGGGAAAAACCGTGTTCGTAACAACCCATTATATGGACGAAGCGGAAAACTGTAACCGAGTGGCATTGATGCGGGCGGGTGAATTGATTGCACTGGATACGCCAGGGCAACTAAAAAAAGACGCGTTTCAGCGTACTTTGTTTCGGTTGCGTACGCGCAGGGGTGGCGGTAAAGCGCCAGATGCGGATTTAGTGGATTTGTGGCAGCCATACGGACGGGATTGGCATTTGATGTTTAAACATGGGGTGGACGAGGAAAAACATCTGAAACGCCTGAGAGAGAGTTTTTATGTTGAAGAGATTCAGCCGTCACTGGAAGACGTGTTCATTCATTTAGTAGAGGGAAAAAGGCAATGAGGGTGTTTTCGTGGCGACGCGCCAGTGCCGTATTTATAAAAGAATTTAAGCATATTTGGCGTGACCCTTTTACGTTAATGATGGCGCTGATGTTGCCGCTGTTGATTGTGGTTATTTTGGGAAATTCAATCGAATTTAATATAAAGTCTATTAATGTGGATTTTGTCGATAATGACAAAAGTTATGCCGCGCGAAGGGTAATGGAAACATTTGGCAGTTCTGGGTACTTTAAATTGAATGCCGTGGAAGATATGGATGCGGCAATCGATAATATGAAAAATGGACGGACAAGAATGGCAGTGTTCTTGCCACCAGGATTCGAAAAAGATGTTTTGTCTGGTCAGCAGGGGCAGGTGCAAGTGTTGGTGGATGGAACAGAAAGTTCGTCTGTGTCATCGGTGTCTAATTACCTTGCCGCGATTAACAGTGATGCGTTTTATAAAATACTTGATGTGCCGGCGAAAATGCTGGAAACGTATCAGCCCAGGTTGAAGGTTAGGTATCTGTTTAATCCGGAATTAAATTCCAAATGGTTTGCCGTGCCAGGTTTGGCGGCAGTGATTATTGCACTGGTGGCGATTATGTTGACAACACTGACAATTTGTCGTGAATGGGAGCGCGGGTCAATGGAAATGTTGTTGTCAACGCCGGCAAGCAGATTGGACATAATTTTTGGAAAAGTGACACCGTACGCCGTGCTTAGTTTTGTTGGTTTCTTATTGGTCTTTGTTATCGCAAGGACTGTCTTTGGTGTGCCGTTCGTGGGCAGTTGGTGGCAGTTGGTGTTGGGAACAGGGTTGTTTATTCTGGGGTATTTGGCGATTGGGTTGCTGATTTCAGTATCCACAAAAAAGCAAGAGGTCGCAATTCAATATGCCGCGATAATTGGGTTGTTGCCAACTATTATTTTGTCGGGCTTTGTGTTTCCAATTGAATATATGGCGCGTGGGTATCGATTGGTTTCGGCGGTGTTCCCGGCACGGTTTTATATGGATATAACGCGCGACCAATTCCTGAAAGGCAGTGCGTTTGTTGATATTTGGTGGCTGTATGTGGTTTTGGCGTGTCAGGCTTTGATTGTATTCGGTCTGTGTGTGATTAAATTTAAGAGGTCTTTGGAATGAAGGTCTTGGTGGGATTTTTTAAAAAGGAAATAATTGCGCTGTTGCGTGACCCTGTGTTGATGATAGCAATTCTGATAATGCCGGTGGTGCAGATGATTTTGTTGTCGGGTGCAATAACTTTTCAAGCAGATAATTTAAGGTTGGCAATTAAAAGTGTGCCGAGTGATGATGCGATGATGCAAATTTATAGGCGTGCAATTGGGTCTGGGTTCTTTGTGCCGGTAAATGCAGAAAATATAGAACCTGTAAATTTAGTTCAGGCTGGTAATGCCGATGTCGCAATTGTGGCACCAGGGGGCGGATTAACACGGGCAATTAATCGAAATGAGGCAGAAGTTCAAATTTTAATCGATTCGATGAATATTCTGAAATCGCACAGCATAGAGGCGTATTTGCGCGGAATTATCGCAGGTGCGCTGTATGAAAATATGAATTCGCAGGTTGAGCGCCCAATTCAGTTTAATGTGCGCGTGCTGTTTAACCCGCAGTTGAATACTAAATATTTTATGGTGCCGTCAATGGCGACAATTTTAGTGTTTCTGGCGTTGTTGATTTTAATTACGATTTCTGTTGCCAAAGAAAAAGAAACAGGAACAATGGAAACGTTGATGGTGGCACCAATTTCAAAATACGATATTGTTTTTGGCAAGGTCTTGCCGTATGTGGTGGTGTCTTTTATTGTAATGCTTAGTGTTGTTGTCGTGGGAATGGCGGTTTTTAAAGTGCCGTTCGTTGGTTCGCAATTGATGTTTTTGATGTCGTTTTTGGTGTTCTGTGTGCCTGCGTGCGGTATAGCCGTTTGGTTGTCAACATATACCCATACACAGCAACAGGCTATGTTGGGGTTGATTATTGTTGCGTTTGTTGCACTGATGCTATCTGGGGCAATAGTGTCAACGGAAAATATGCCGATTGTTTTACGTGGAATAAGTTATATAAATCCATTAAGTCATTACGCATATTTAGTGCGACATATCATGTTAAAGGGACCTGATTGGATTTATTTCTTGGGACATGCAGGTGTGATGCTGGTTGTGGGGGTGGTGATTTGGGGAATCGCACTGAGGCGTTTTAAGACAATGTTATAAAAGTAACTAAGGAAGAAGGATATGAAACGAATTTGTGTTGTTTTTGGGGTGTGTTGGGCGTTTGGTGGTGAAGTGCATGCAGATGTGTATTCTGCATTGCGTCGGGTGTACGACAGTAACCCTGTGATAGGGCAAGGACGAAGCGCAGTAGATGCCGCCCATGCCGATGTTAAGGGCGCAACAACAGGGTTCCAACCGTATCTGGGACTGGTGGGAAATGCAGGTGTCGCACGGACAAAAATAGACGAATATACATTTGACTATTCGCCGTTGCAATATGGTGTGGAATTTCAACAAAACTTGTTCCAGGGTGGGGCAAATTTAGCCAGTTTTAAAGCCGCAAAGGGAAACCTGGTGGCGGAAAGGGCTAATTTATACGCCACAGAACAGGAAGTGTTTTTAAATGCTATTAATGCCTATATAGAAGTGTTAAATGCCAAAGAAGTATTGGCGTTAAATCAAAATAATAAAAAAGTGTTGGCAGAGTATTATGCGCTGGTGCGAGATAGACAAAAGGTGGGGATGTTGACCCGGACCGATGTGGCACAGGCAGATGCCAGGCTGGAAATGGCAAAGTACGGATTGGTAGACGCACAGGCGAAATATGAAAATGCGCTGGAAACATTTGTGCGTATCTATGGTGAAGCAGAGGCAGAATATGAAGACATTGACCTGGAGCCGGTGGGGCATTTATTCCCACGGACAATAGATGATGCAGAAGAATACGCAATGAGGCAACATCCGGTGTTGATTGCACTGGAGGCGCGCGAAAAGGCAACAAAACAAAATATTGTTGTTGCGTATCAGTCTTTGTTGCCATCGGTTGATGTGCGGGGGGCAATTCAACAAATTGATGATGTGCCATACCTGGATGATGTGCGTGACAGTCGTGTTGGAATATATCTGAAGGTGCCACTGTACGACAAAGGTAATGCGTTCGCAAATTCAGATAAGGTGCGGGCAAAGGTCGCAGGAATAGAAGAACAAATTGTAAATACGCGACGGATAATTACAGAGAATTTGCGAATCGCGTGGAATATGTATGATGCGCAAGGTGCCGCCGTTCAAGCCGCTGGGGCAAGTGTTAAGGCAAATCAAATGGCGTTGAATGGCATCAAGGATGAACAGGCGCGGGGGCGACGAACGGTCTTGGATGTTTTAAACGCAGAACAAGAATTGTTAAATTCCCAGGTGGCACAGGTGCGCGCAAGGCATGCACGTGTGTCGGCGTATTTTTCGGTGCTGTCGGCAATGGGGTTGTTGACGCCGGAAAATTTAAATCTTGGGGATTAAATAAACTTTGTTTGGTTGTGGGCTTGAATTTTATAAAAAATAATATAAAATAGGTGACGTTGCGCCCTTAGCTCAGCTGGATAGAGCATCAGATTTCTAATCTGCAGGTCACAGGTTCGAATCCTGTAGGGCGTGCCAAAGTTTAAACCGTCGTAAAACGGCGGTTCTTTTTATAAAAAAACACCCAATTGGGTGTTTTTTTGGGTTAATGTCTGTCTGGTTGATGTACAGCAGGGGTGAAGTATTTGATAAAATCACTGATGCTGGTGCCGGTCGAATCCAGAATTTTAGCAATGCTGCCGGTGGACGGCCAACGGGGTTGTCCATATTTTGAACAGCGTTTGCTTTTGTTGAATGTGGTTGGATCAAGTCCACTGCGTTTTGCCAGACCAGAACAAGAAACATTATGTGCCTGGGCAAAACGATCTATTGCATACCAAACGTCTTCGTGTGTCATTAAAAAACTCCTTTTGTTGAAAATTGGTTAGGTATAAGGTCATTATAAATTATGCTTTTGGGATTTTTTTTATCCTGTTTTTATCGGAAGTTATGTATAAAAAAAGGATGGTTTGGATAAAAATCACGGAATTTGGCTTTTTTGTGGGCAAAAAATTATAAATAAGTTTTTATTCTTGGAATGTGTGGGGATTTATTCTTATGAAAATTAAGTGTTGTGTGGTTTGTTTTCCTGGTTATAATGGAAGTCTTTCGAAAAATTAGCAGATAGATGGAGTGATGGATGCCGACAATAAAGACTAAAATCACATTTTTACGTGAATTATTGGCCTTGAAGGAAGTTATAGATACAGGACAGATACAAGCAGCAGCAGAAAGAAATGGCATCAAACATTCTAATATGTCTAAGTTAATATCTGATTTAGAAGCGCGCTTTAAAACAAGATTATTAATAAGAAGTTCATCGGGCAGTGTGCCAACAAATACAACACGACAACTGTACGCTGATATAGAAAATATATCGGTGGCACTGGATAATATTATTCATAATATAACTGGTCCAGATGAACTGACAGGTAATATCTCAATATGGACAGAAGAGGGATTTGCAGGCAGTCTGTTGTTTATAGAACTGTCCAAATTGTATGAAAAGTATCCAAAATTTCGTTTGGACATCTTGACTAACCGGCATGTGAATATGTCAAATCCTGATATTTCGATTATGGATGTGCGGTCGTTGAATAAAATTCCGGGAAATAATGCGTTGTTTAAATTTAAAACAAAAGTAAAGTTTTATGCCGCACCGGGATATCTGGAAAAGTGTGGCGTGCCACAAGATTTAGATGATATGTTGGAAAATTTTGATTTGTGTATTCGACAGAAATTCTTGGAATTGCCGGAATGTAATTTTATATTGAAAAGAGCAAAAAAATTAAATACAACCGCGGATTCGGCATCTATTATTTATCAACTGGTGTGCGATGGGGCGGGAATTTCGTTGATGCCAGAATGGTGCACAACCAGAAATACCAAGTTGGTAGAAGTGCCAAATATAGACTTTGATTATGAATATGTATTAACAGGAATCAGTAATCCGTTGACAATGAAAAGTCCAAAGGTGCGGGCGTTCTTGGAATTCTTTTATGAATTTTGCAGAGAGTATGAAATTCCATTGGAAATCTTTGAATAAGTATTTTAGCCGAATCGCAAAAACGATTCGGTTTTTTATTAGAATTAGCCAATCGTTCCTATGTGAAAGTTGGATGAAAAGTGTTATCCTTTTGTTAAAAGGAGTCAAAAAAATGAGAAAATTTTTAATGTTTGTTTTTGCAATGGTTATTTCGTTCATTCCTGGGATTATTGGTGGGTTCTTTTCCCCAATGTCGCCGGGGGCAAATGTATGGTATAACGGGCTGAATCAATCTGTGCTGACACCGAATGGGATGGTGTTTTTGTGGGCATGGTTGATTTTATATGCCATATTGGGTGTGGCGTTGTTCTTGGTCATGAACAGTTCCAAGGCGCGTCAAAATAAATCGGTGCCGTATGCTTTGTTTGCTACACAGATGGGGCTGAACGCGTTGTGGTCTTATTTGTTCTTTGGGTTGCATTTTGTAGGGGCGGCATTATTGTGTTTGGTGGCGTTGATTGCGATTGCAATATGGATGGCGTTCGCGTTCAAAAAAATCAGTCGGGCGGCGTCTTATTTGGTTTGGCCTTATGTGGCGTGGTTGTTGTTCGCGTTGTATCTGAATGGGATGGTGTTGTTTTTGAATTAAAAAAAAGCCCCCTGAAACAGGGGGTTAAATTTTTAGTATTTTTGTCTTTGGGTCGCCAATGTTAAGATATTTCAAACCCAGTTCTTCAACATAATCAGGACTGTAACTTTGTAAAAGTTCAATGTGGCGTTGAATGGTGTCCAGGGTCGCCTGTTCAGCGTTTAGTTGTTCCTGGGCGGTGTTAAGGTGCCAGATGTTCATGGTGAACTTTTGCACATTTACATCACCAAAAAATAAGCCTATGAACATAAATGCCGCAAACAGGGCAAATATAATCCCCAGTTTGCCACGGCCGCCACCAGACCAGGCACGACCAAGAAATTTGAATAAATTTTTGATTTTTTCCTTCATCGGTGGCATTATATCACAAATGTTTATGAAGAATCAAATTTTTGCTGCACCTTTGGCGGGAATTACTGATAAGCCGTTTCGACGCATCGTGCGTGAGTTTTCACCGTCTGCGCCGTTGGTAACGGAAATGATTTCGTGTCATTCATTGGTGGGGGCGCACAAAAACTGTTTAAGAAATTTTGATAATTATGCCAATGAAGGAAATGTCGGGGCGCAGATTTTTGGCGCAGATGTAGGATTGATGGCAGAGGCAGCAAAAATACTGCAGGACCAGGGTGCTGGATGGATTGATATAAATATGGGATGCCCAGTGCCAAAGGTCGCAACACGTGCAGGCGCAGGGGCGTATCTGATGCGTGACCATAAATTAGCGGCGGATATTATGAGGGCTGTGGTGCGGGCAGTCGAAATCCCTGTGTCAATAAAAACACGACTGGGGTGGGATGCAGAACATCAGGATTGGCGTGATTTAATCAATGTTGCGGCTGATTGCGGGGTGCGCTTTGCCGCATTGCATGGACGTACGCGGGCGCAGTTGTATGTCGGGGCGGCCCAGTTACCACAATTAGATGGGGTGCCAATTCCCATTATCGCAAATGGTGATATTAAGACGCCAGATGATTTAGAACGTGTCGAAAAAATGGGATACGCCGGGGCAATGATAGGGCGCAGACTGTTAGGGCAACCGTGGGCTTTGGCGCAGATTCAGGGTGGTCAGGTGCCACAAAATGTGGGTGAAATAGTGTTGCGACATTTGGAATATTCTGTGGAATATTATGGTGAAAAAACTGCGGTGCCAATGTTTCGAAAACATGCCGCGTGGTACAGTGCAGGTTTGCCTAATTCGTCGGAATTTCGTATCAAAGTTAATAGAATAGATAATGCGGATGCCTTAGGGGTTGCAATTCGCGAATTTTGGGGTATTATCTAGGGAAGAATAAATTTTAGGGGATTGAAAAATATGACAGAAAATATGGAAATTATGGATACTGCAGAATCATCAGTGGAATTGACAGCAGGCGAAATGCTGCGTAATGCGCGTACAACTGGACGTCGTAAACGTGAAATTCCAACAATATCTAAGCAGTTGTGTATCAGAGAAGAATTTTTAGAAGCCTTGGAAAATGGCAACTATACCTTTATCCCAGAAACTGTTTATATTTTGGGCTTTGCAAGAAATTATGCCATGGAATTAGGGCTGAACCCTGATGAAATTGTTGCAAAAATAAAGAAAGAAATGGGGATGGAATCGGATTGCACCGTGGCAGATGATGACGATGATGTGTCGGCATGTGCCATGCCTAGTATCAAAGAAGAAAGTTGGGGCAAGGTGATGTTCGTGAAAGTCTATCAATTTATTTATCAGCATTGGTTGTGGTTCGCAGCCGGTGTTTTGTCGATTGTTCTGGTGGTGGTTGCTTTGGTCGCGTTAAGCCCAAAATCAGAAGAAACTAAGCCAGAAGAAGTAGTGACACAGGTCGTTGAAGAATTTGCAAAAGAGCCAGAATTTAAACAGCAAGTTCGTGAACGTTTCGGTACAGATAATTATGAAACGGCTGATGTCGTTTTGCAGGCGGCGCAGGAATCGTGGGTCAAGATTGAAGATGGACGTGGAAAAACCGTGTTCAGTCGTGTGTTGGTTCCGGGCGACGTATATTATGTGCCGGCAGGTGATAAGTATAAAGCCACGTTTGGAAATGCCGGTGGTATTGATGTCTGGGTAAACGGTGTGTTGATTCCAGATGTCGGGGCAGACCATACAAGAATGTCTGGAATTTCTATGTCGCCTGAAAAGTTAAAGGCAAGTAAATAAAAAAGAAAAGGGGCGAAAAGGATTTTTCGCCCTTTGTATTGAAAAAATGACGTTCGGTATCTATATGGTATAGTACTATGGCAAATGTAATAAAAATTCGCGGCGCACGTGAAAATAATCTTAAGAATATTGATTTGGACCTGCCAAAAAATAAATTGGTGGTGTTTACTGGCGTGTCGGGTTCGGGCAAGTCTTCGTTGGCATTTAATACTATTTATGCCGAAGGACAGCGCAGATATGTCGAATCGCTGTCTAGTTATGCAAGACAATTCTTGGATATGCAAAAAAAACCAGATGTTGACCTGATTGAAGGTTTGGCACCGGCAATATCGATTGAGCAAAAGACAACGTCGAAAAATCCGCGTTCAACCGTTGGTACTGTAACGGAAATTTATGATTATTTGCGATTGTTATGGGCGCGAATCGGGGTGCCGCATTCGCCAGTTACTGGAAAACCTATTAAGTCACAGACCGTGGCAGAAATGGTTGATTGGACCATGAAAATTCCCGCAGGAATCAGGATTTTTATTATGGCGCCGTTGGTACGTGAACGTCGTGGGGAATACCGAAAGGAATTAGCCTTCTTGGTTAAACAAGGTTATACGCGCGCAATTATTGATGATGAGTTAGTAGATTTGTCCGCGGTGCGACCCTTGGATAAAAATAAAAAGCATAATATATTTGTGGTCGTTGACAGAATGCAAATGCCAGATGAAGGTGCAGATACAGAAGAATTTAGGTCGCGGATGTATTCGTCATTCGAAGGTGCGTTGCGATTGGTGCCTGGGTCGGTGTTGGTGCGACGGTTGGACAATAACGAAGATATATTGTATTCGCAAAGTTATGCCTGTCCGGTAAGTGGTTTTACCGTGCCAAAAATAGAGCCTCGATTGTTTTCGTTTAATGCGCCAATGGGGGCATGTCAAAATTGTGATGGGCTGGGGGTGCAACTGAAAATGTCACCGGATTTGGTTGTGCCTGACCCGTCAAAGTCTATTTTGGGTGGCGCGATAGCACCGTGGTCGCGGGGTGGAATGCTTAGCCAGTTTGAGCATTTGTTAGATGCGTTGAATAAAAAATTTAAGATTCCTTTGTCAAAACCGTGGTACACGTTAAGCGAAGAGCAGAAAAAACTGATTTTATATGGCAGTGGTGATGAACCGGTAAAAATTAATTGGAATGGTTTTGTTTATGAAAAACCATATGAAGGTGTTATTCCAAATATTGAACGGCGTTGGCGCGAATCGGAATCCGAGGCTATGCGGACAGAATTGGCAAAATATCAATCTGAGAAGCCATGCCCAATATGCCATGGAAAACGCTTGAATGTTCATGCGCTGTGTGTGCGTATAAATAATGCCGATATTATGGATGTGTGCGATATGTCGGTGAACGATTCGTTGGAATGGTTTCGTGATTTGCCAAATCATCTGACGGGTAAGGATAATGAGATTGCACGAATTATTTTACGCGAAATTACAGACCGATTGTATTTCTTGCAAAACGTGGGATTGGGGTATTTGACACTGTCGAGAATGGCGGGAACTTTGTCCGGTGGCGAGGCGCAACGTATCCGTTTGGCATCACAGATTGGAAGTGGCTTGTCAGGGGTGCTGTACGTGTTGGATGAACCGTCTATTGGGTTGCATCAAAGCGATAATGATAAGTTGTTGGAAACATTGAAGATGCTGCGCGACAAGGATAATACTGTGATTGTTGTGGAACATGATGAAGATGCAATGCGGACGGCGGACTTTTTGGTGGATATTGGGCGGGGTGCCGGTATAAATGGTGGAAATGTTATCGCCGCGGGAACCCCCGCACAGGTTATAAAAAACAAGGATTCTATAACAGGACAGTATTTGTCAGGAAAAAGAAAGATTGATGTCCCAAAAAAGCGCAGAAAGGGGAATGGTAATGCAATTGTGGTGCGCGGCGCGTGTGGAAATAATCTTAAGAATGTAACCGTGGAATTTCCATTAGGGAAATTTGTGGCGTTGACAGGGGTGTCGGGGTCTGGGAAATCTACGCTGTTGTTAAATACGCTTTATCCTGCATTGATGCGTGCGTTGTATAATTCCAGAATGGAAATCGCACCACATGATATTATAGAAGGTATGGAAAATATCGATAAGGTGGTCGATATTGACCAGTCGCCAATTGGGCGCAGCCCACGCAGTAATCCGGCAACCTATACCGGTGTGTTTGGGGATATTCGCGACTTTTTTGCAGAATTGCCCGAAGCAAAGGCCCGTGGATATACGTCGGGCAGATTCTCGTTTAATGTCAAGGGGGGACGTTGCGAGGCGTGTCAGGGAGATGGGCAAATTAAAATTGAAATGAACTTCTTGGCGGACGTTTATGTCGAATGTGATTGCTGTCGTGGGGCGCGATATAATGAAGAGACTCTGGCGGTTAAATATAAAGGAAAATCAATCGCGGATGTTCTGAATATGACCGTGGAAGAGGCGTATAGATTCTTTGTTAATGTGCCAAAGATTGCCAGAAAATTGGAATTGTTAAGACGTGTGGGCTTGGATTATATCAAACTAGGACAAAGTTCGTTGGACCTGTCGGGGGGCGAGGCGCAACGTATCAAATTGTCCAAGGAATTGGCCGCGCGCAGTACAGGTGAAACGTTGTATATTCTTGATGAGCCGACAACAGGATTGCATTTTGAAGATATTAAGTTGCTGCTGTCTGTGTTGCACGAGTTGGTAGAACAGGGAAATACCGTGATTGTAATTGAACATAATCTTGAAGTGATTAAGACCGCAGATTGGATTGTGGATTTGGGACCAACCGGTGGGGCAGGTGGTGGTCAGGTTATCGCAACAGGAACGCCAGAACAGGTGGCAGATGTTCCGGAATCTTTGACAGGAAAATATTTGAAGAAGTATCTGGACAAATCGGTAAAAGAAACTAAAATAAAAAAGTAAAAGGAGTAGAAATGTTTGGTTTTGGTAAGAAAAAAGATAAAAAAATAACGGAAAATAATTTTACAGAAGCAGATGTACGTGCCGCTGAGAAGGATTTAGGGGTTGATAAAATGCCAAGCGGTATGAAAGAAACTGCCCAACGTATGATGTCGGGTCAGTTCGATATGAATGATATGTTGGCACAGTTAAAACAAATTAAAAAAATGAGTAATTTTAGCGGACTGTTAAAAATGGTGCCTGGTATGAGTGGCGCGGTGTCCGCAATGAAAGAGAAAATTAAAGATGGCAGTGTTGATGCGCAAATTAAAATCTTGGAGGCTATGACACCAGCAGAACGAGCAGAACCAGAAAAAGTCTTCGCAAATGCCAAGGCGCGTATCGCCGAGACTGCGGGATGCACCGTGCGTGATGTCGAACATATTATTAAGCAATATACAAAAATGAAACAACAAATGGCTATGATTCAGCGTATGGGGGGAATGGAGGCTGTTATGCAGAAAATGCAGCAACAGGGTGGTATGCCAGGGGTAAAGCCACAAGGAAACTAAGGAGTGATAAATGAAAATCGATTGGAAAAATTTGTTAAATTGGCATGTGGTAACTGTTTCTGAAATTATCCCAGTAAAAAATCAAAGAGGCAGTATTCAAGAATATCGCCTGGTCGTAAGTTATGCACACCATGGTGATAGGGTTTTGAGATTTGCATCAGATAATGAAGCGTTGTACGCACAATATGGCAGTCCGTTAAAAGCAGCATCTGCCGTACGCCAGAATTATATCAACAGCATGAAGCGTCAACGCATGGGTAATGGGCGTGTGTCGTAAAGATGAAGATAACCAATAAAAAAATTGCCAGCAAGAAGTCTTCGGTCGCGTGGTTGCAACGCCAGGCGGCTGACCCGTATGTCGCGCGGGCGCAAAAAGAAGGGTATCGGGCGCGCGCGGCGTACAAATTGATTGAAATGAATGAAAAATTCAAATTCTTGCGCAATGGTCAGGTTGTGGTTGACCTGGGGGCGGCACCGGGGTCTTGGTCGCAATATATTGCGCGTACGTATCCGAAAACTAAAATCTTTGCGATGGATTTGTTGGAAATATCCCCGATTGTGGGTGTCGAAACCTATCAAGGGGATTTTACCAGTGATGAAGCGTTAAGGTGGTTGGAAGATAAGTTGGGGCTGACGTCAGATGAAGTAGGGGCAGGTACTGCAGATGTTGTCGTGTCAGATATGGCGCCAAATACCGTCGGACATAAAAAGACCGACCATATTCGTCAGATGGTGTTGTTGGAATATGCGTTTGATTTCGCGTTGCGTGCGTTGAAACCAGGTGGAACGTTCGTGTGTAAATCTTTTACAGGTGGGACAACGCAGGATTTGTTAAAGCAAATCAAAGAAAAATTTCAAACTGTACATCATATTAAGCCGCCGTCTTCACGAAAAGACAGTGTCGAGATGTTTATTGTTGCAATGGGATTTCGTGGATAAAAAATGGGACGTAGTCCCATTTTTTTTAATCGCGTTCTGTTTGGGGGTGGGGCGGTAATATCGTGTTCGCAACCTTGGATATGCCTTTGTCAAAAATGTTTTTTTTAAGTCGTCATTTTAATGATTCAGCCGCCGTGCGTGCAAGAGTGTCAACGCGTTCGTTCATTTCGTCGCCATTGTGACCACGTACCCAAAACCAATGTATTTTTTTTGTTGATGCCAACTGGTCAAGTTGTTGCCACAGTTCTTGGTTCTTGACCGGCTTTTTGTCCGATGTGCGCCAATTGTTGCGCTTCCAATTCTTGACCCAAGATTGCATTCCGTTTTTTACATATTGACTGTCGGTGTGGATTTCTAGTTCATTATGGCGATGCGCCGCAGTAAGCGCACGTATTACCGCCGTTAATTCCATGCGATTGTTTGTTGTGTTTTTTTCGCCACCACTGCGTTCAGCCGTATTTACGCCATCTGTTGCAATAAAGCCCCATCCGCCGGGGCCTGGGTTGCCAAGGCAACTGCCGTCCGTCCAAATTTTTAACATTTTATACGTGTCCTTTTTATGATATAATATCATATATGAAGTATAATTCAAAAGATTTAGAACTGATGTCGGGTGTCGTTCAAGCGGGTGCGCTGAACGCGTTACGTAGTGCGCGCAGTGGGCATGTGGGAATTGTGCTGGGGGCGGCGGATATTGTTACGGTAGTGTTTGCTAATTTTTTGCGCCGGGGGCGTGACAGGTTCGTTTTGTCCGCGGGGCATGGCAGTGCGCTGTTATATTCTGTATTAAAATTGGCGGGATATGATGTTGGTGACCTGAATACTTTCCGAAAAATTGGTGGTTTGCCGGGACATCCGGAATATGGTATCCCAGGGGTAGAGGCAACAACAGGACCGTTGGGACAGGGGGTCGGAAACGCCACAGGTATGGCATTGGCAGAAAAAATAAATAAAACCGATTCGCGTGTGTATTGTTTATGCTCGGATGGGGATTTGATGGAAGGCGTTGCTCAGGAAGCTGTGGCGTTGGCAGGACGCTTGAAATTGGGAAATCTGGTTTTGTTGTGGGCGGATAATGGGGTCAGTATTGATGGCGACGCCCTGGTTGATGCGAATGTGTCTGCGCGTATGGCGGCGGCGGGTTGGGATGTTAGTTGCGTTGAAGGTGATGATTTTGACGCTTTGGACCGGGCGTTGATGGCGGCACAAAAATCAAAGGTTCCGGTGTTTATACAATGCAAAACAGTCATAGGGCGTGGTTCTTCGTTGGCGGGGTCTGCCAAGGCGCATGGTTTGGCATTGGATGAACGTGAATTATTGGAACTAGAACAAAGACTGGGGTCGTCAGATGGGGTGGCGTTGTGGTCTGATATGGCGCAGAATCAGTTCGCAAGTGTTCGTGGTGAAACCGAAAATTTTGTACCGGGTGTATCATTGCCACAGGTGGGAAAGGCAATTTCAACACGGGAACTGTCGGGGATTTATTTAAATGAACTGTTAAAAAGTGGTGTTCGACTGATTGGTGGCAGTGCCGATTTAGGCGGCAGTACCGGTGTTAAGGTCGCGCAATCAAAAAAAATTACCGCGACGGATTTTAGTGGAAATTACATCGACTTTGGGGTCAGAGAACATGCCATGGGTGCCATATTAAATGGAATGGCGGCATGTGGATTAAAGGTTTTTGGGTCCACTTTTTTGGTGTTTAGTGACTATATGCGCCCAAGTATAAGATTGGCGGCGTTGTCGGGGTTGCCAGTTATCTATGTGTTAAGTCACGATAGTGTTGCCGTCGGGGAAGATGGTCCAACACATCAACCGGTGGAACAGTTGCCGTCGCTGCGTTTGATTCCGGGACTGAATGTGTTTAGACCATGTAATGGGGTTGAGGTAATGTATGCCTGGCGCAGGGCGTTGGGTGAGAAAAAGCGACCAACATGTATAGTCCTGTCAAGACAGCAGTTTAGGCAGTATTCGACGCCATTGGGTGCGCGGTTGTCATGCGGTGCGTATATTATTCGTGCGGCACAATCTGAACGCGTTCGGGTAACGTTGATAGCGACGGGCGCAGAAGTTGCATTGGCAATTGAGGTTGCAGAAAAACTGGGTAAGGATGTACAGGTTGTTTCTGTGGTGTCTGTGTCAGATTTTCGTGCGCAAAGTTTGCAGTATAAAAATGAAATGCTGCGTGGGTTAGTCGTTGCTATAGAGGCCGCCGCCGCCGCGCCTTGGTTTGAATTTGCAGATGCGGTGGTTGGTGTGGACCGCTTTGGAATGTCTGGGGCAGGGGATGCGGTTTATAATGCAATGGGATTTAATGTTGATGCTATTGTGGCGGATATAAAAGATAAATTAAAGTAAATGTCGCAGTTTGTTTTTACTTTGTCGTCAGGTGAAGAAATTCCGGTTTTTATAAATACGCGACGCGGTGTGCGTAATTTAACTTTGCGACCAAAATTGCGTCCGGGCAAGGAAATTCATATAACTAAACCGTGGTTGGTGTCGGAAAATGCCGCGATAAAATTTTTGGTTTCTAAGCAAAAATGGATAGAGTGCGTGTTTCAAAAATGCCCCGAAAAAGTAAAGATTGTGCCGGGGGATGAAATAACTTTTTTGGGGCGAACCGTGGTGTTGCAGCACGATTCGGGGATGCGGGCTAATAAATTTAGTGATGATGGTCAGGTGTTGATTATAGGTGGTACACCAGATATGTTCGAACGGCGGGTAAGGGATTTTGTTAAAGATGAATTCTTGAAAGAATTAAAGCAGATGATACGAAGTACACCACAAGAGTTTTGGCCAAAAAAAATTGCGCTTCGCGACACAACCAGCCGATGGGGCAGTTGTTCTTCGTCCGGAACAATGTCTTTTTCGTGGCGGCTGGCGTTCGCGCCGATGGGTGTTATGCGCTATGTGGTTATGCATGAATTAGCGCATACAAAGCATATGAATCATTCGCCGGAATTCTGGGCGACGGTGCGCGAATTGTATGGCGTGGGAGTTGAACGTGCAAAACGTTGGTTGGCTAAAAATGGTGGCAGTTTGCACCAGTATTTCTAAGAAAACGTACCTGTGGTAATTGGGGCGAGGTGAATGTATAATGAAAGCGTATCCCCGATGGGGCGCGCGATTATGATGCATAAATGTTTACGTCCAAGAATTCTTTTCTTTCGTCATTTGTGTTTGAATGGTGCGTCCCACCCTTTCTTTGTGCTTGAAAAAAAATTTTTTTGTCCTAGAATGAAAGGGATATGATAAAGAAAAACTTTATTTTTGTTGTTTTGCATCACGCCCATGCGGGCGAATATTAGCGTATTGTGTTTTTCTGTGGTATAATTGACATTGATAATGTCGTAAATTTTCATATATAAACAATAGGATATAATAAAATGGATTTAAAACCAACAAAGCCTTTGTCAGGATTTATAGAATTGTTGCCTGTGCAACAGCGTTGCTTTGATTTTTGTGCGCAGCGTATGTTGAATGTTTTGAAAACAGCGGGGTTTAATCAGTTGGATTTGCCAGCGATTGAACGGGCAGAGGTATTGACAGATAAAGATAATTGGGACGAAATTGAAACACAGATGTTCTTGTTCCAAAAAGGTGATACTAAAATGGGATTGCGGTACGATGGGACCGTTGGTTTGTCGCGCTATGTGGCGGGACATCTGAATGATTTGGTCTTTCCATTCCGTGCCAGTCAGTTTTCAAAGCGGTATCGCGGAGAACGTGCGCAACGTGGGCGTTATCGTGAATTTTACCAGATGGATATGGATATAATGGGGATTAATTCGCTGTCTGTGAATTATGATGCCGAAATTATTTCTGTAATTCAACGGACCCTGGATTCCGTGGCGGAATTTATTGGTGAAAATGCAGTTCGTGTTGGGTCACGACCATTCTGGGATGCGTTGTTCGATTATCTGGAAATGAATGAAGTACAGAAAAAAGATGTCTTTGTTTTGATTGATAAAAAAGATAAAATGGGCGATGCGGACTTTGCAGAAGGATTAACTGATACACTGGGGGATGCCGATAAAGAAAAACAAATTCAATCCGTGTTCGAAAATGGCTATGCGGGATTTATTAATAAGTCTGATAAATTGGATTCGGCAATTTCAGAACTGAACGATTTTATGAAGATTTTGGGATTGTTCGGTGTGAAAAATGCTGAAATAGATTTGTCTATTACGCGTGGGTTGGCATATTACACAGGATTGGTGTTTGAATTTAAATTGTTGAATCATCCTGAACTGGGAACGGCAGCCGGTGGTGGTCGTTATGCGGATTTGGCAGGAAAGTTCAGTAAAACCAAAATTATCGGTGTTGGTGCAGCCATAGGTTTTTCCCGAATCTTTGTAGCGTTGATGGAGGCAGGAGCAATTGATTTAAGTCAATTTGAGGCACCAATTGATGCGGCAGTATTGTGTATGGGGGCGGATAACCTGGGGTATGCGGTGTCTGTACTGGGGGCGTTGCGTGATGCAGGTGTTTCGGCGGTCGCCTATCTGGATGCGGATAAGAAGTTTAAAAACCAAATCGAATATGCAGATAAGGTTAATGCAAGATTTAGTCTGATTATAGGTGAAACAGAAAGAGATAGTCAGACGGTTGCATTGAAAAATATGGTAAGTGGTGAACAAGTATCGGTAACTACAGATGCGGCAATTCGTATCGTGACAGGGAAGTAATAACATGATTGTAGAACAAAAGTTAAAAGATATACAAACGCGCGCTGCAGATATAGAAGCGCAGATGAACAGTGGTACTGTGACCGGGGATGATTTGACTAAATTGTCCAAGGAATATGCACGCCTGAATGAGATTTTGCCACTGATTGGTGAATATTTTCAGGTCGTTGCAGGTATTGATGATGCGCGTGAAATGTTAAATGATGCAGAATTGCGTGATATCGCGAATGAGCAATTGGTGGAACTGAATCACAGGTTGCCAGAAATCGAAAAGCAGTTGCAGATTGCACTGTTGCCACGTGATGATGCGGATGACAACAGTGTTATTATGGAAATTCGTGCCGGGGTTGGTGGTGAAGAATCTGCGCTGTTTGCAGGTGATTTGTATAATCAATATAAATCCTATGCACTGCGTCAGGGGTGGAAGGTGGAAGTTATCGAAGAAAATGCCACGTCTTTGCGCGGGTACAAGGAAATTGTTTTTAAGATTGATGGCGCGGGTGCGTATGGTCGTATGAAATTCGAATCGGGAATTCATCGTGTGCAACGTGTGCCGGAAACCGAGGCAGGTGGCAGAATTCATACCAGTGCCGCATCGGTTGCCGTTATGCCAGAAGCCAAAGATATTGACGTCGTTATTGAAGAAAAAGATATCAGAATCGATATCTTTCGTGCGTCAGGTGCCGGTGGACAGCACGTAAATAAAACAGATAGTGCGATTCGTATTACTCATTTTCCAACGGGTATTGTGGTCACGTGTCAGAATGAACGTTCGCAGTTGCAAAATAAAACTGCAGCGATGGCGGTGTTACGTTCAAAACTGTATGAAAAACAGCGTATGGAACAAGAAAATGCCAGTAATGCATCGCGCAAATCAATGGTTGGTTCAGGGGACCGCAGTGAAAAGATTCGTACGTACAATTTCCCAGAACAGCGTGTAACAGACCATCGTATAAAATTGACTTTGTATAAGTTAGACGACATTTTGGCGGGTGGTGCCGGATTAGATGAAATGATTGATGCGCTGATTGCGGCGGACCAATTGGAACAATTGACGAATATGGAATAACGTGAGAGCCAATTAAAAATCCCGCATTTGCGGGATTTTTAATTTAAATAAAAACGATGTTTTGATTTTATTTTGTGATATTGCCATTGTCTGCGCCAAATGTAATGCCGCGCGCCTGGAAGATTGCAGCCAGATTGATGGCTTCGATACCCTTTTTATACCCATGGGTTCGGGCGTTTTGTTGCACGGTTTCGGTGCTTGCGTTTAACATATCTACTATATTAGTCATTTCAAATGCCTCTTTCAAAAAACATCTCTCTGACGCCAGTCAATATACACTAACAAAAACTTTTTGTCAAGTCTATTTCTGGTGTGGTTTATTCTTCACAGCCGTATTCGCCACAGGTGCCGTCAATAGAAACTTCTTCTACCTGTATAGCAACAGGGGCGGGTTGTGCGGGTTCTGTGTAGTGGACCTCTTTGACAACGCGTACACGACGGTTTTCGGCGTTTGGTGTGTTGTCAGGTGTTGGTACCGCCAGGTCTTCTTCGCCGGCAGATACTGCGACAATCTGGCTGGCAGGGATGCCGTATTGGATTAACATTTTTTGAACGGCTTCGGCGCGACGACCGCCCAGTGCATAGTTATAGTTGGTTGTGCCAGATGTATCGGTGTGACCGACAACGGAAACCTTGATGTTTTTGTTTTCCTGGGTCGCAGAAGCCAATTTTTCGATTAATTCTTTGTATTCAGGTTTGATTGTGGCCTTGTTAAAATCAAAGCGAATTTCAAAGACTTCTTCCATTACGTGTTGTTTTGGTTCCAGTGGAATCTGTTGAACCTTAATCATGGTTTTTTCGCCTTGTGCCGCCTGAATCTGGTCGAGTCTGGTGTTGATTGCCGCCAATTCCGCACGCATTGCCATCATCATGTTAATGAATTCGTCACGTGTGACCAATTCGTCGCTGATGATTGGGATTGGTTCGCATTTTTCGCATGCAGAACAATCTACGTTCACGTTGCAATCCGGGCAATTTTGACACTTTTGGCATTCAGGACATGTTGGAACAGGTTGTTCTTTTTCGTTAATTACAATTGCCAATGGTGTTGCCGGTTGTTCCGGGCAGTCAATGTCAGGGCATTCTTGCCTTGGACAATCGGGTTGGTTTTGTGGGCAACTTAAGATAATTGGTTGCTGTTGGCAAATGCCGTCTGGGACCTGCTGCTGGGCGCAACGAGAGTTATGACTGTTGCGGATGCTGTTGTCTGTGGCACTTTTGGTTATGGTTTTGTCGCCGCCATAAATGTTTTGATTAAAGACCATTGGTTGAACCGGTTCTGGTTTAATCAGATGTTCAGGTACACTGACGTTATTAACGATGATTACGCCTTCGCGTGCGTTGCCCGCGCCACGCATTGTTGCCATGTTGCGTGTGTCTGGGTAATAGGTACCCGCGCTGCGTTGAGTGGTGGTGGTTTCAACAATCATGTCGCCATTAGTTTCAACAACAGTATCCTGGGCGGTTGTTTGTGTCGTTTTTTGAACGATTTTACCACCGCGACAATCGCGTAATGCAGTGATTGTCTTGTTAAATCTGTCGCGACATTGATTTGCAGTGGCGATTTGCCCACTGGCAGTGGCGGAAAGCCAACAATCAAATTTAGCCTGGGCTTCGGCGGCAAGTTCAGGATTTGTATAGGTTGCATCATTTTTTAACTGTTCCAACAGTTCGTTGTATGCATTGTTAAGTTCAAATTCCGTCTGTTCGTCGTCAACAGGCCAATTGTTTAAAGATTCAGGGAATGGGGTTTCGCCACTGAATGCGGCGACCGCTTTGTTCGCGAATAATTCGCCCATGTCGGCATAACCACTGGTGCGGGCGTTGTAAATAGCATAAGAACGATAGTTCATTGCCAATTGATTAAGGAATGAATCTTTGTGTGGCGCAGAATACACATCAAGCGATTCGACATAGTCAACAGTAGGTGTTGATACAGGGCCGGTGTATTCCATAGCATCGCCGCCAGAACGCGCGCAGGCAGTTAATGCCACAACGCCAGCCGTAATCAGCATGCGTGAAATAATCCATGTTGCCGCACAAGATTTATTTTTCATTTGTCTTTCCTTCGTTCTTTTTTATCTTTGTTATTATACGATTTTTAGCCCCCATAGTAAAGAAGAAAAAAATAAAAGGGGTGCCGAAAATGTAAAATAAAATCGCCATCAGGCGATTTTATTTGTTCATAAACTGTGTGGCAAATCCACCAAGAGATTGCAGCGCGCCCATGGGACCTGCGTTAGCAGTGCTGCCCACCACCTGCATAATGCTGCCGGTGCTGGTCTTTTGACCGGCTGTGCTGATGGTGTTGACCAGGAATTCCCCCCACATTGCTTTCTTTTGTGCGTTTAATTTCGCATAGGAACATTTTTCAACCTTGTTTAGCAGGTTTGCCGCCATGTTCAGTTCTTGTTGGTTGGCATAGTCTGCTTCGGCAAAGTCGACCAGGTTAAATACGTCGTAAATATTTGAAACTTGTTTCTTTTCTTTTTCAGAACAACTTAGTGAGCCATCTGTGCAATATGATGCAGTGGTTGCCTTTGGAAAACCTTCCCAGACGGTGTTTCGGTCGCCACTGTCGCCAAACCAGTCGTAACAAAGCAGCTCGTCTTCGTCGGTTCCCGCGGCAAGTTGTACAGAAGATGCGTAGCCGCCAGATGGTTGTTGACAGCGCTTCATCTTTAGTTTTGTTTCAACCTCTGTGGCGGTGGCGGCACCGGTTTTTGCCCATTCTTTGACAAGTTCATTTACGAATTGGATTTCACGACTGCTGGGTAAACATTCGGCAGTTAGTGTTTTTTGCTTTTGATTTAATTGTTGGACGCCACTGATTATGTTCATTACCGTGGGGATGAATCCAGCCCCCGCATCAGTGACAGATGTTTGCTTTGTTGATACAGATGATGCTTTTTTAATTGTAACAGCCATGCCCGTGCCGTGGGCAATTATAAATGTGCATATAAAAAATGTTAAAAACTTTTTCATCTCTCTGGGTGACATTATATCATAAAAAAAATCTTTGATAAATATAAAAATTGCTTTTTTTATATTGACAGGTTAAACTGTACCTGTGTATAAAGATAAACGGAATTTTATTATTTTGTCAAAACACAGACGACTGAAACGCCTGTGGCAGTTCTTTTTTACTGGGTGGGGCCTGGTCATGATTGCCGCATTGGTGGCAGGGTCGCTGTTTACAAAGCAGTTGTTGTGGACACCGATTTCCGCAATAAATATGACAGATATTGTGTCAAATCAATTTAAAATGTCGGGGGCATCGTTCGTTGGAACCGATAAAAGTGGTCAACCGTTCAAAATTCAAGCCAAGACAGGGTATCAAGAGTATGATAATCCTGATGTTATCTTTTTGGATGTTGTGTCGGGAACGATTAGTCGCGTGACTGCGGGGATAAAGGTTACGGATAATATTTCTGCGCGTGCCGGGCAGTTTAATCGAAAAAATAAAACAATAACGCTTAGTGGTAATGTGCGTGTGGATTCCAGTAATGGTGATAAAATAAGAACAGATGAATTGGTGATAAGACTATGAAACAATCAGTATTACGTATTCAGCATTTGTCTAAGTCGTACGGAAAACGTATGGTTATCAAAGATGTTTCGTTAGAAGCCAGACAGGGCGAATCGGTCGGGCTGTTGGGGCCAAATGGGGCAGGGAAGACAACCGCGTTCTATTGTATTACAGGACAGTTGGCGGCAACTGGTGGTCAGATATTTTTAAATTCCCAGGATATAACACATTTGCCTTTCTATCAAAGGGCAAGATTGCACATTGGTTATTTGCCCCAGGAAAACAGCGTTTTTCGTGGGCTGACCGTTGAACAAAATATTATGGCAATATTAGAAGTGGTGGAACCTGACCGCAAAAAACGTAAAAAGAAATTGGATACCCTGTTGGAAGAGTTTTCTATTTCTGCGTTGCGACACAGTCCGGCGACCGCGTTGTCCGGGGGGGAACGTCGCCGTGTTGAAATTGCACGTGCGTTGGCGAATGACCCTAAGTTTATTTTGTTGGACGAACCTTTTGCGGGGATTGACCCTATTGCCGTTAATGAAATCAGAAGTTTGGTGTCGCAGTTGAAAAACCGTGGATTGGGTGTGATTATTACTGACCATAATGTGCGTGAAACATTGGGAATTACCGACAGAAGTTATGTTTTGCATGATGGTAAAATTTTAAAGCATGGTACCACCGCCGAGATTGTGCAAGATGAAATGGTAAAGAAGGTTTATCTGGGGGAAGATTTTGTAATGTAGAAAATAAAGCCGCGTTCGCGGTTTTATTTTATGTGTTGGAATAATGCTGGAAAATAAAAAGACCGCCATTGGCGGTCGATTTTTAGAACCCGAAAACCATGCGTTGTTTTGATTGACGTTTCTTTTCGTTGCGCACGGCTTCTTCTTTTAAACGTTTGCGTTTGGTTGTTGGTTTTTCAAAACGCTGACGTTCTTTCATTTCGCGGTATAGGCCTTCTTTCTGTGATTTACGTTTTGCAACGCGCAATGCCTGTTCGACGTTATTGTCGCGAACTAGAACTTTTACCATCGGTCTTCACCCCCTTTAACGCAATTTAATCATTTTACCTAAAAAGGGGAACGAATCCCCCTTTCCGTTATTTTGGTGGAGCCAATCAGACTCGAACTGACGACCCCCTGCTTGCAAAGCAGGTGCTCTACCAACTGAGCTATGACCCCAAAACTTTGCACTTTCAGATGAAAGCGACTGTATTTTATAGTTTTATAGAATGAATGTCAACAGTTTTTTTGTCTTTGGTTATTCCTTTTAGATAAAAATATTGACAATTGGCGTTTTTGTAATAGACTTAGTGTGATGTAAGTTAAGTGAAGTGATATGCGATATAATAAAAAGATTGTCCAGATTCCGGATAACTGGCACGAAGAATTAGGTGATATAAAACATCAGTCGTTTAAATGGCGGCTGGATTATTGTTCGCGTACCGAAAATAAAACAATTGGGCATATTTCGCACTATTCAATCGATGATGATGCGTCAAATTGCTTGATATTAATCCCAGGTTTGGCGTCTAATACTGATACAGAACCGTTGATGCGGGTGATTGCATATTGGGCGTTGGTCAATCGTCATGATGTGTATTGTTTAGATACGTGTTGGGGGAACTTTTTGCCCGAAGTTTCCCAAGAATTGGCGGAAAAGCATACATTTGAAGAGTATATAAATCTGGTTGATACAGGAATGGATAGGGTTGAGGCTGAATGCAAGGCGCATAAGTATTCTTATTCGTGTGTTATTGGGCATTCGGCAGGTGCGACCGCAACATTCGAAATTTATAATAAGCGTATTCGTATGCGAAAGAAACTGCGGTTTTCTGCGTCTATTATGTTTGCGCCTTATGTTGATAAAAGTTTTACTAAATACATTATTGATTATATTCGTTCGCGTCCTGGGGCGCGGGGAGGGGATGACGATAACCAGGAATTCTATAATACTGCCATTGGTTTGGTTAGTCCGCATGAACCGCGTGTTAACGGTAAATTTCAATGTCTGTCTGTTTTGCCGGGCGTTTATAGTGCGGTTGACAGTGTTTCGTTTTGTCCGGAAATTATGGATAAGTATGGCATTCCAATTACTTTGGTTGCGGGTGGTCGTGACCGGAAATCGCTACCAAATGAACTGCGCAAGAAGTACAAGATTTTGCGAGAGGGTAAAAACGGACATTTGTGGAAGTTTGTTGTGTTCAAAAATTCTCGTCACAGTTTTATAGACCAGTATAAAGACTGGGGGGCGATTTTGCGACTGATACAGTCGCAGAAACGCTTTGCGCAGGTTAATACAAAATAATTAAATACTAGACATAAAACGTATGATTTCTTATAATATGGGCGCTATGATTAAGAAAATATCGAATAAAATAAAGGCCTTTGTAAAAGGCGATGAAAGTAACGGGCGTATAAAGTGGTCTTTGTATGGTCGGGTTTGGCGCGAAGTTGGACAACCTTATTGGAAGTGGTTGGCGGCGGGTGTTGTCTTTACAGTCTTGGCGGCGGGTGCCGAGGCATATACAATTACCTTGGTTCAGCAGGTGGTGGATAAGGCGTTTATAAATAAAAGCATGGAGGCTATATATTGGCTGGGGCTGCAGGTTGTTGTGGCGTTCGGCGCAAAGGGGGCGTTTACCTATGCTAAGTCGCTGATTATGTCTAAGGGTGGGTTGTTGGCAAGTGCCAGTTTGCAGAAAAAAATTTATAAGCACATGACCCACATGAATCTGTCGCGTTTTTATGGCGACGGAATTGGGAAAAATTTGAACTATTTTGGTGTTCAGGCGGGTGCCGTGCTTAACCTGGTGACAAACACGATTATAAAATTAGTTCAAAATGTCGCAACGTTGGCAATGACTTTGGCGTTGATGTTCTATTATGCGCATCAGATGTGTGTGGTGCTGATGTTCTTGGCGCCGGCAATCATGATTCCAATGGTTATTATTATGCGTAAAAGACGTAAATTGTCGCGTCAGTCTTTTGGTATCGCAAATAACGTGTCGCAACAGTTGAATCAGACTTTGCATGGAATTAAAACTATTCAGGCGTTCGCTGCGGAAGAACGCGAAGGGAAAAAGTTTGCGCATGTGTTGAACAGTTCTATGGTTAATTCATATAAAAGTACCCAGGCTAATGCTTTGCGGTCGCCATTGATGGAATTTATGATTTCAATTGGTTTGTGTATCGCGATGATTATGGGCGGACATTTTATTGCCAGTGGCGCAATTACAACTGGTGATTTTACCGCGTTCTTGTTGGCGTTGACGGCGGCGTATAAGCCAGCGAAAAGTATTACTGGGACAGGGGATACGTTACAGCATGGTTTGTTGGCGGCGGAAATATTGTTCGAATTTTTGGACAGTGAACCAGATATTAAGGATGCGCCTGATGCGCGTGAATTAAATGCAAAAAGTCTGTCAGTTGGGTTTAAGGATGTGTCTTTTGCGTATAATCCAAATGAACCTGTGCTGAAAAATATCAACCTTAATGTACCGGCGGGCAAGGTTTGCGCCTTGGTGGGACCATCGGGTGGCGGAAAGACGACGTTGTTTAATTTGCTGGAACGTTTTTATGAACCGCAGATTGGCAAGGTTATGATTAATAAGGTGGATATCAAAAAATATACTTTGAAATCGTTGAGAGAAAATATAGCAGAAGTTTCGCAGGCGGTGTTCCTGTTTAATGGAACTGTTGCCGATAATATTAAGTATGGACGTCCGGATGCAACAGATGATGATGTTGTTGCAGCGGCACGGGCAGCCAATGCACATGATTTTATTATGGAATTTCCAAAGGGCTATGATACGCCGGTTGGTGAAGGTGGCGGGTTGTTGTCTGGGGGACAAAAACAGCGTATCGCAATTGCGCGCGCAATCCTGAAAGATGCGCCGATATTGTTGCTGGACGAGGCGACGTCCGCATTGGATACGCAAAGCGAAAAGTTAATTCAAGCCGCCTTGGGAGATTTGATGCGTGGGCGTACTACGTTCGTTATTGCGCACAGGTTGTCAACTATCTTGGATGCGGATATTATTTGCGTGATAAAAGATGGACAGATTATCGAACAAGGAACTGATGAAGAATTGTGCGCGCTGGATGGGGAGTATAAAAAACTGCGCGATATTCAATTTAAAACAGATTCAAAAAAACGTTCTGGGGGTAAAAAGTAATGGCAAAGAATAACGTTGAAGTGAAAACAGTTGTCGATTCTTTGGTGCCTGAATTAATGAAAGATGCGGCAATTCGTTCCGCAATGCAAAATGTGGAAAAAAGTATCGCGTCGTTATATAAGATTGTGGCAGAAAAGGTGTCTTATAATGTTTTACATGGTGCCGCACAGCAAGCGGTAAACAATGGACCTGTTCAGAAAGAGGCAGCACCTGTTGCAAAGAAAACAATAAAAACAGCGGGAAGACGTCGTACCGATTGGATGAAGGCGCCGCTGATGTCTTTGCGCAGTGCGTATTATAACAGAAAAAGACATGGGTTGGATATCGAAGACGCATTGCAAGAAGCATTAGCAAAACGAATCCCGACGTATGACAGGGAAAATCAAGTCTTTACCGGGCGAACAGTTATGAAAAGTCCGAAGCCTAGAAAAGTGGTCGCGCAAAAATCATCTGTGGCACCGGGGCATAAAATGCCATTGGTGTCAAAGCGGTCTAATGCGGGAAAACATGCCCTTTATTTTGATAATGGCGTGAATATGACTAATATTTCGAACCGGGCGTCTGCACCGTACGCGTTATGTTTGGTTGATGCGGAATCTGGATTGGCTGTTGTGCGCAAGTTTGTTAATCAACAAGATGCGTGTTTGCTGATTGTGAATTTAAACGATGGTAAGATTGTGCCAGAGGTAAAAAATGGCGTTGATGTTGTGTATGTTGATACGGCAAATCATTCTTTGTACGCGATGCAAGATAAATATACATCAACTTCATATTGGGCGTTGTCTGCCAAGAGTGAGCCAAGTCAGGTTATGATTGTGCCTGGCGATGCGTTTTCAATTGCCGCAGATACTATTCGTCCGGCGACTATTTTGGTGGATGCAAATGGTCAGACAGAAAAGCTGGATTCGGTTGTGTTGGACAAAAAAAATGACGAATTGGCGAAAAAATTAGCGGTGTTGTTCGAACAAAATAAAAAGGAAATGGTGGGTGAAGATGGTGAAATGCCATTGCCAGATGAAAAAGATTTGGTCGTGCTGGTTAAGCCTGTTAAGACAACTTTGGATGGAACATATAACAATGTTTTTGTAAACGGTTTCCGGTTGCTGAAAAATCACTTAAACACAGATGTGGATATCCTGTTTGATGGGACGTTGTTGGCGGTTCATGGCGTGATGTCAGAAAGTTCTGAGTATCCGGCACAACCTGTATGGCAGTTGTATGATGCAGATTTGCGGTCACGTGTGCCATTGCACAAACAGAAGTTTAATAATTATAATATTTATGCCAAAAGTTTGCGTAC
Organism: Candidatus Enterousia sp.; assembly: GCA_045133095.1. GTDB lineage: Bacteria > Pseudomonadota > Alphaproteobacteria > Rs-D84 > Rs-D84 > Enterousia. The sequence goes on along the minus strand of JBGUTP010000007.1, from coordinate 19,104 downwards.
AGATGGAAATCAATTGCGTATGGATATGTCTAATCGTGCAACGTGCTATGTCAAGGCGGACGCTATTCGCAGAACAGCCGGACAAAGACGGTTTAGATTAAAAGAAAAATAAGGCAGGTGCTGATAAAAAAGGCGTTCGTGGGTGGACGTCTTTTTTTTTTGTTTGTATGGCGGTGAAAAGAATAAAAAAACTTGACTTTTTTGTCAATTTGTTGTAAAATAAATGATGTCATGGGGCGCAGTTCTGATGCCCGTATTTCCAACAAAGGATTTTTTATGCATATTAATGAATTAAAGGCCAAGACGCCACAGCAATTGCTGAAAATGGCGGAAGATATGGGAATTGAAAACCCATCACAGTTGAACGTACAACAGTTGCGCTTTGCGGTTATGCGGGTTTTTGCCGCTGATAATAAAGTGACACTGATTGGGGATGGGGTTTTAGAAAGAATGCAGGATGGATTTGGATTCCTGCGTGCGCCAGAATCTAATTACCTGGCGGGACCCGATGATTTATATGTGTCGCCTAATTTGATTAAAAAATATGGATTGAAAACAGGTGATTATGTAGAAGGGCAAATTCAGGCACCTGCAGCAGAAACAGAACGATATTTCGCGTTGGAAACAATCGAGCGTGTAAATGGTGATAATCCAGAAAAATTAAAACATCGTGTGTCTTTTGATGATATGACACCGCTGTATCCTGATGAACAGTTGAAGATGGAGGTGGAAAACGATAAGGATAAAGGACGCAATTTGTCTGCGCGTGTGATTGACCTGATTTCGCCAACAGGTAAGGGACAGCGTTCGTTAATTGTTGCGCCACCACGTACCGGTAAAACAATTATGCTGCAAAATATTGCGCATTCGATTGCGGAAAATTATCCGGATGTGAAATTGATTGTGTTGCTGATTGATGAACGACCAGAAGAAGTTACGGATATGCAGCGCAGTGTTAAGGGCGAAGTGATTTCTTCGACGTTTGATGAGCCAGCAGCGCGCCATATTCAGGTGGCAGAAATGGTTATTGAAAAAGCAAAACGCCTGGTCGAAGCCGGACAGGATGTGGTTATATTGTTAGATTCAATTACTCGTTTGGGGCGTGCCTATAATACATGTGTGCCATCAAGCGGCAAGGTTTTAACCGGTGGTGTCGATGCGTATGCGTTGCAACGTCCAAAGCGGTTCTTTGGTGCGGCGCGTAATATCGAAGGTGGGGGCAGCCTTACCATTATTGCAACTGCTTTGGTTGATACCGGGTCCAAGATGGATGAAGTTATTTTCGAAGAATTTAAAGGAACAGGTAATAGTGAAATTATTCTGGATAGAAAGTTGTCTGATAAACGTGTCTATCCGGCAATTGATATTACTAAGTCTGGAACAAGAAAAGAAGATTTGTTGGTCGGTAAGGATATTCTGAATAAAATGTATGTTTTGCGCAGAATTATCAATCCAATGGGAACACTTGAGGCAATGGAGTTCTTGTTAGATAAACTGAGAATGACCAAGACTAATGCAGATTTTTTCAATTCTATGAATCAATAGCATAAACCCGCCAATTGGCGGGTTTAAAAATTCGTTTGTTTATTAAGAGTTTTTTATGAAAGTGTTTTTGTTCGAAATAACTGTTGCGGTTTGTGTGATTTTTATTGCTTTTTTTGTCGGTCGAAAAAGCGGGGTTGATGCCTGCCTTGGACAGAGCAGCGCATTTGCAACGCAACAACAAAGTTATTTAATAAATATGGAAAGGGGGATAGATGAAGAGATTTTTCATGCTGCTACTGATGATATCCGCCACAGCCTGCGCGAAAAATACACCATTGCAGAATAATGTTTGTGCGCCGATTGTGTGTCGGCCTATCTTTGGGCGGGCGATGGATTGGGATGTTATAAGTGATGATTTGGCCAGAAATATATATCGACATAATAAATTGTGCGAAGATTTGAATAAGTAAGGGTTGACGATTGTGGTTTTAGTGTTATATTAAAGAGTGATGAGTGAGGATATTAAATTTTCGTCGTGTGAACGTGTTACGCAACGACCAAAGCACAGGGCGTTGACTGGTTTTTGTCGTAAAAATTGGACCAGTGGTACAGAACGACTGCGCCAGATTTTTTATAATTGTGATGTAAAGCCTTATTTTGGGGCGTTGCCACCAGAACTGCGTGCGCGCGTGTCGCGTGAAGACGTTGCAGATGTAACTAAGCAGTTTCGTGATAAACTGGAAAATTTTTTACTTTTAAATGTATGGACTATTAAAGAGCAGGAAAAGGATACTGTGTTTAATTTGTCTGAAATTGGGGCGTTGTTCGGAACGTCGTGCGTGTTGGAAATGCGTGGTGTGTTGATGTGTGGTGTGTCGCCGTGGGAAGGATTGACCGGCATAGTGTGCAAGATGAGTTTCCCAGAAATTAACGCTTGCTATGCGTTAAAGGTTTATAAATCAGATTTTGAAAATTATAGTCAACATGGACCTTGGTTTGAAATTCCAACGGCGTTCGCCGCCACCAAGGCAAAGCCCAAAAATAATAATCCGGTTTACATGGCATCTTTGATTTATGGTAAATATTTATTGACCAAGTGGGCGGGTGAATATGATGATGACAAGCCCATAGAACAAAGTATGAACAGCGTGTTCGCAATTAGTGATAAAGAAAATAATGGCAGAAATTTAAGAGCAGGGCGCATAATTGATTGGGGTGAAACTGGGGTGACATATTATGGGCGATTGTCTTATCGTGGGCGGAAAATAGTGCGACAAGTGGTGGCGTCAGGCAGTTCAAATCAGTATGAAAAATTGTGCAAAAATAATTTTGAACGTCAAGAGCGTAAACAGGTAATGCAATATCTGCAATATTACAACCTGTGTTTTAAAAATATGAATGTGCAAAAATTCTTGGCGAATCAACAGGTTAGATAGCGTTCAATTGTTTGCTACCGTTGAAATTAGGTCTTGTGTGATTTTTTCGCTTAGTTTGTCGCCAGATGGCGCGTATTCCACAAATTCAATGCTGATGGCGTTGCGGAATTCGGTCAGGAAATATTTTGCGGCTTCTATGCTGATGCCATTGGGGACCGGGACCAGAACATCGCCGAAAAGCGTAGGGTCAATTGCATCAAAATCAAATGATACCACAAATGGACGATTGCCGATTTTGGATTTGATTTCAGATACAACAGAATGCCAATCCGTGGGGGCAGATAGTTGTTCAGGGGTGCGAACATATATGTTATTGGTGCGGACAAATTCGATTTCTGCATCTTCGTAAGAGCGGGCGCCCAGATAGAATACACGGTCCGGGGTCAGACATGGTTTATTCTGGATAAGGGTCAGCCAGCGTTCGTCGCCTTCGCCCATCAGGGCGCGTACGTTTGTTCCGTGTGGTGCGCCAGATGCCTGGGCGCGGGCAGTGGCGGGTGTGTGGATGTCAAAATGCGCATCAATGTATATCAAACACAGGTCGTGCGTCGGTATGCGGTCCGTCAGTGCCGCAAAATGCCCAAAATTTACGGAATGGTCGCCGCCAATCATTATGTGTCTGTCGGTGGGGGTTGCGCGGTATATTTGCTGTTGTATTTCAAAGTTTTCCCCAAAACGGTCGTGGGCGCATTTTTCCGAATCAAATGGGGCGGCGACAACCGTGGTCCATTGTGCCGTGGGAAACATTTTTCTTACGGCAATAGGTGCCAGGGCAGGTCCGCCATCTATGGCGGTGCGTAAACAACCGCGACCATATTCTATGCCAAAAAAGTTCTTCATTTGTTTGCCCCCAGGATGCTTTCGGCGGCATTCTTTATACGCTGAAGAGATGATTCGTATGTGGCGCAATCGCGCGCAATCTCGGAACGATATGCGTCACGAAGATTGGATATCATATAGGCGCATCCCCGAAGATGCTGAATACAATATTCGTGGCCGGTGGTAAATGCCGTTTGACCGCGAACACGACTTTCGGTGCTGGACCAATCAATGGTCAGGGCGTTGTCCAGATTAACCCATGAATTTTCACCCCTGTACTTGCCAACAGTTGACATCCAGTATTCGTTCATTTCTTCGTCTGTCCACCGATTAGTTGATTTCATGGTTAAAATTTGGTTAATCAAAGATTCAATGTTCGACATGTATTGTGAATCAATTTGTGATAACTTGGAACTGCAATAACAGCGATTATATGCGGTATCGGGACGTTCGCAATAGTTGTTCATACATGCGGTATAATCCGCCAGACAGCGTCCAGACGTTACGCGTGGCGTGGTGGATTCTGTTGCCATGGCGGCGGCATTGCTGCTGGTGCGATATAGGTATGTGTTTTGTTCGCGATTTGATGTGCCACGCATAGTTGCGCCCGGCGCCATTGCAGAACGTGCGACAACACGACGTGCGCCTGGGGTTGTGGCGGTGGGAATTGCGCGCCGTGATGTGGCACCAGATGCCCCGCGTGAAATAACCCGGCGGCTGTTATTCAATGCGGTGGGGGCGGATTGGGGTGTTGCAGTGCGCGCATTTGATGTTCTGCGTGGAACAACGCGACGCGCCGTTGTATTGGGCAATGCAGTTGTTTTTACAACCGTGTTTATAGGGCTTAGCGATTGAGATGTTGTTACGCCGGGATTTAAATTTGTGCGCATAGCGTTGTTCATATATGGATACATATAGTTGTAATTGTATCCGGTTGTGTTGGTTAATTGGGCATCGCGGGTCATTGCCAATGCCGCGGGCGTGATTGTGAATAAACTGATTAAAAATAGTATTCTTTTTCTCATCAATTATATAATAGAAATTTTAAGTGAAGCAGACAAGCGGAAAATTAAAATAAAAATTTGCAATTTAAAAAAATACTGTTATAATAGCTGTCGTTTCGGGGTGTAGCTCAGTCTGGTAGAGTGCTTGGTTTGGGACCAAGATGTCGAAGGTTCGAATCCTTTCGCCCCGACCAGAGATAAACAAAAATACCGCGGTTAATGCGGTATTTTTATTTATTTCGGTGGGACTGTGGATTCGAACGACAAAATTCTTTTGTCAGGTTCGAAAGTTTCCCTCGGTTTGGCACGAAATGCGCCAAACCTGCGGGGCATTCGTGACGATTTCGCTGCACTGTGTTTGCAAAATCTACTCTGTGTCACTCGCACGACACTTTGTGTCGGCTGTGTGGCATTCGTGACGATTTCGCTGCACTGTGTTTGCAAAATCTACTCATTGTCGCCCTGAGCAGAAATTTAAAACCGTCGCAAATGCGGCGGTTTTTTATTATTTTATATCACAGTGGCTTTTGATTTCTTCACTGGGGGCAGAGCCAGAATTAACCGAAAAAGCACGAATGCATTCGGCAACATAATCCTGATCGCAACGCCAGCATTTTTTTAGTGCCTCCCTGGTTGCTTTGGGAAGTGAACTTTTTGAAATGCATGTTTTGTTTTCAGAATCCCAGAATTGTAATGTTGGGTCGCATTTTATGCACAGGGCATCGGTGTTGCTGTTACTGCTTTTCTTAATTCCCTGATATAGCGTTGTGGGGCATTGGACGCATGTGTTTGATGTCGAACTTTCATATGCGGTGATTTCGCTGTCTGATAGGCATGGATGTGTGCATGTACCATTGCGTAATATCTTGCCATCTTCGCAATTCGTTGGTTTGTTGCATGGGGTTGATTCTTCTTCGCCACAGACATTAACTTTTTTTGTATATGTGCATTTGCCACCACCGTCCAGTTCAATTGTAACGCTTTCGTTCGTTTTGAGCCAGTCTTTGTTGTTGTGTGCATCTTCATAACGACCGACCTGTGTTGGTGTTCCGTTGCAACAATAATATTTCTTGCCGTCATAGGTAAATGAGTCGCCGTGCAGTTGATATGAGCGGTTGTGCTTCTTACCCATTTTGCGTCCGGCGCATCTGTTTTCCTGGGCGCCACAGTACCAGTAACTGTCACGTTTGTGGTCTTCAAAATAGCAAGATCTGTTATCGCCAAATCCCTGAAACGCCATGGCAGATGCGTGAATCAGCGTGATAACAAGGGCGGCGGTGAAAGATTTTATCATGATTTTCTCTCTGTTTTATCTCTGTATCATTTTATTGGATTTTGTGTATTTTTACAACATAAAAATTTATTAGGTTTTTATACTGATTGGGGCAGCAAGGATTCCCTTGGTGTTTTTACACCTGCGGGGCAGTCGTTAGCACTCAAACTGCGCCGGGGGCTTGTTTTCGTTTACTCATTGTCGAACCCTCTGGTCGGGTTCAAAATCCTGGGATGTGCAGCACAAATTAAAACACCGCCAAATGGCGGTGTTTGAATTCGTGGCGCATCCAGAAGGATTCCCTTGGTGTTTTTTTACACCTGCGGGACAGTCGTGACGATTTGACTGCGTCAAACTTGTCAAATCTACTCCTTGTCGAACCCTCTGGTCGGGTTCAAATCTCCACGTTGCACGTGGATTAATAAAAAACGCCGCACAAGGCGACGTTCTTTATTAATTCTGGCGCATCCAGAAGGATTCGAACCCTCAGTCTTCTGATCCGTAGTCAGATGCTTTATCCAGTTAAGCTATGGATGCAACGGATTGTTATTTTATACCTTTTTATTTCAATTGCAAGAAAAATTATTCTTTATTTCGTTTTTTGTTTCAATCCGCGATACAGTTCGTTGTAGTGTGCGCGACAAACCGATTTGTAATTGTCGTCGCCCAGGGCAAATTGATCGCCCGCGTGGATTACGCGGCCTGTTGAATCAAAACGCAGGTGATGCGTTGCAAGTTTCATGCAGCCGTTGATTTGACATGGTGAATCCATGCGGTGCAGTTTCGCGCCAACTTCGATTAGGCGACGAGAGGCAGGAAATATTTGTTCGTTGCTGTCAACCATTAAGCCATAACACATGACAACTGTATTTTGTTGGTCGGCGATGTGTACCAGTTTATCAATGTCGGATGGGGTGAAGAATTGGACTTCGTCAACTAAGACAACGCGTGTGCCAGGAGCAGGAGTATAGTCAGATAAGTTTGGTGTGCTGATGGCGTTCCATTCCAACCCAATGCGAGAAGTGATTTTTTCATTGCTGAAACGTGTGTCGAATGATGGCTTGATAACTTCGGTCTGGGTGCCGTTTTTGGTAAAATTGTGCGCGTTTATTATAAGGGCGGCAGATTTAGAACTGCTCATAACGCCATAATGAAAATGTAGGTTTGCCATTTTTATACCTTCCTTGGTTACTGTGTAATAGTCATAGATTCCAGTCGTTGAATGCGTTTGTCAACCGGTGGATGGGTTGCCAACAGGTCGCCAATAAATTCGCGGGGGGCGGATGGGTTGGCAATGCATGCAGATGACATTGATTTGACTTTGTCCATGCTTTCGACACGGGAATCGCAACTTATTTTACGTAGCGCAGATGCCAACGCAGCTGGATTGCGTGTTATGTGCGCGCCCGTGGCATCGGCGGCATATTCGCGGTTTCTGGATATTGCCATACGTAAAAGCGGTGTGATTATTGTATTAAATATCACAAATGCTAACCAGACCAACCAAAGAATGGCGTCGGAATTTTTATTGTCGCCATCGTTGGAAATGCGCGCCCCGCCATAGGCAATGTTGCGTAAAATTAAATCCGCGGCAAAGACCGTAACACCAACGCCTGTTATTACCAGCATGTCAAGGCGAATGTCTCGATTGCCAATGTGTGCCATTTCGTGTGCAATAACACCCTGTAATTCCAGTGGTGTTAATTTCTTTATTATTCCGCGGGTCAGTGCAACCGATGCGTCGCGTGGGGTGCGACCAGTGGCAAAAGCATTAAGGGATGAATCATCAATAATATAAACGCGTGGTGTTGGTAAGCCCGCCGCCATGGCAACGTTTTCAACACTGCGAAAAATTTCCCGGTGTTCACGACTGTCTGGATGTATTTCATGGGCGTTCGCCGCATTTAGCATCATGGAATCGCCAAATGCCCATGAAATCAACATCCATATCATACAGGCTATTATTGTAGGTACCGCAATTGTGGCGGTAATAGTTAGTGCATCTGTTGGGTCTGTGACAATCAGCATAAATAGGTAAACCAGCCCAATAAAGGTTAATGGGAACAATGCAACCAACAACCAGGTCTTGATATTGTTGCTGTGAATGTGGTCATAAACGGTTTTGATTTGTGTCATAGTAAATGCTTCCTGTAAAGAAAAACGTTTTTCCTTGGTATTATTAACAAATAAAGTCAGGAAAGTCATGAAAAATATTTTGCTGTTAGGAGTATTGTTTTTTGTGGGGGATGCGTTTGCCGCACAAACCCAATTTGGACGCGCAATAGAAGATAATTTTTCAGATGCGCCATATTTAGTCGATGCCGCAGATGCGTGGAGTTCTGTGCTGGGGGTAAATGGTGTGGGTGGGGCGGTGTATTCCAGCCTGGATGGGGTATATGGGGATAATGTGGCGGATTTTAGAAATTTGATGGCGATTATTGCATATAATGATACCGCCTTGGTGCAATATCAGACCTTGATGAATGTAGATGTGATTGAAAATGTGGTAAAAACACCGTTGGTGGCACGAAGAAATAGGTGTGTGGGAAATGGAAGGTGGTGTAACCTGGGGCAGCAGACGATGAATGTAAATGTCGGGGGTGTTGTGAAATACAGTACTGTGGATAAACATAAGAATAATGTGGATTTTAAAGCAAGAAATACCGGTGCACGGATAGATGTTAGTGGCTATTTAAATGATGGACTGCAGGTTGGGGTAGTGTATTTGAATGCGGAAACAAATACCCGGAAAACGCCAGTTAATATAGATGCCAAGACCAATGGGTTGATGTTATATTCTAAATATTTATCTCAGTCGGGGGCGTTTGTTAATGTTGGGGTTAATGGCGGACAGATAAATTGGGCGGCAGACAAGGTTATCGCAGGAATTCAAAATGTTAGTGATTATGATACTGATTATGTCGCAGGAATGATAAATATGGGGGTCAAAGCAGAATATGACAGTATTTTTGTCGTGCCTCAATTTGGTGTTGATTATGTCCGTATGATGTCTGAAAAACATATAGACGCAGCCGCACAGGAGTTTCAAAAGTGGTGGTATAATACATTGACGGGGCGTTTTAATTTAAAGATGGGGTTAAGTTGGATGGCGGATTGGTTCGTTGTGCGACCAAATATTAATATGGGGGTTGGATATGATTTTATCAGTCATGGTTCCGATGCAATAGGTGTAAGGGTCTTAAGTGGGCAATCGTATTTGGTGCCGGTTAATACGCCAAACAGATTATCTGTGATTGGTGGGGCAGGGGTTGGTGTGTATGCCGAATGGTTGGGGATAGAATTGGACTATGAATTGGATTGGCGCAGCGATTATGTTGCCCATACTGGACGGTTGAATTTAAGATTGACTTTTTAGCGGCTGTTTTTTGAATTTGACAGCGAAACTGCCATTGTTTAATGGTGTGTATGATATGATATATGGACTAAGCAGGCTGTCGCGCGCCCATTGTTGAAACTTGATTTTTAAAATGCCACTGGCGCCAGTGATTATTGTTGCAGAACGAACGCCAGATGTCGCCAGACCCATAATCGCAGACCAGGCCTGTTCTTCGGTGTATTGGTGCAGGTCTAACTTTTTGTGCGGTGGTGTTGGTTCAGGCTGAGGCGGGATGCGGTGTGACAGTTTTAATTTATTATGCACAGACCGGCGGGCAGATTGTATGTCTGGGGTAAATTCTGTGGAAATCATATTTTCGATATCTTTATCACTTAGTCGTTTCATGGTCGTGACCTTTGAAAAACAAGTACGCGTTCGATGTTCAATAAATCATATTCTGACCGCAGGTGGGTCCAACCGCTTTGTATAAAAATGTTTTTGATTGCAGGGGCTTGGCCTTGACCAATTTCCAGGTACAATTTGCCGGTGTCGGTAATCCATTCTGTTGCGTTTCTTGCAATGGATTGGTATGCCGCAAGCCCGTTGTTGGATGCGTAAAGTGCCATTTTTGGGTCGTGCGTGGCGCCGATGTTTACGCGTGGGTCGTTGCGGGCAATATATGGTGGATTTGATACAATTATGTCATATTTCGTACCCAGATTGCGACGGCGGTTAAAGGACGCTTTGGTCGTTTTAATGCGGTCGGCAATGTTGAATTTGGCTATGTTGCGCCGTGCAACCCTAAGCGCGCGTCTGGATTTGTCGATTGCCAGGCCCGTTGCAGAATCAAGATTTTTTACCAGGGCGCATATTATACAGCCGGTGCCGGTGCCAAGATCAAGAATGCGAAGTCCAGATGTTGCCTGGTGGTCCGAAATGACCGCACTGACCAAGGTTTCTGTTTCAGGACGTGGATCCAAAGTGTGACGGTTTGTATAGAAATTTAGACCGTAAAACCACTTTTGTTTTATGATTTTTGCAACAGGCATGCCACGACGTAATAAATGTGCAAAATATAATGTTTTTATTTTTGAAAAATTTTTAGTGTTTTCAGTGATAATGCGCGCTGCACGTATGCCGCCCGCATTTTGTAGGACTGTGAAAACTTGATTTTTATTCATGAAGGCATTATAATCCCAGTTATGAAAAAAGCAAAAAATATTATTAATGCAACTAATTTAACTCGATTGGTGATGGCGATGGCTGTGCTGTTGAGTTTGGTTGCAGTGTTCCTGGTTGCAACAAAAAGAACGCCTGCGCAAAAACGTAATGCGGCATTGGAAGAATGCAAGTCGGTTGTGATGGTGGCATCAGGAGATACTTTGTCGGGACTGTTGATGGCGCAGGGGTTAAGTCATAATGATGTTAATACTATTGCAAAGGTTTTAAAGTCTGATGCGGAAATTTCAACATTGCGCGCAGACAGGGATAAATTGGAATTTGTGCGTGCCAAAGATGATGCGCCTGTGTCAAAGATTATTGTTATCCCTTCGCCTTGGCGACAGGTGGAATTGACCTGTAATGACAGTGGGGCATGGGATTGCAAAACGGTTGATATTGAACGTGATACGCGTGCTGTTTATAAAACCGGTGAAATATTAGATGGTGACAGTTTTTATTTAGCGGGACAACGCGCAGGAATCCCCGCCGGAATATTGGCGGATGTTTATGATTTGTTGGCGTTTGAAATGGACTTTGAACGTGATGTGCGCGCAGGGCAAAAATTTTCTGTTATGTACGAGGAAAATTTCTCGGAAGGGCGCAAGATTGATAATGGACGTGTGTTGGCGGTGGAATTTGAGGCATTGCGTGGCAATGTCCAAATGTATCGGTTCAGAAAATCAGATGGTACAAGTGGGTATTATGATGCCGATGGAAATGGCGCGATTAAGTCTTTAAAGCGTACGCCAATTAATAATGCAAAGGTAACCAGCAGTTTTTCCAAAAAACGTAAGCATCCGGTCTTGGGATTTACGCGTGCGCATAAAGGGGTGGATTTTCGTGCATCGACCGGAACACCAATCCCAGCGGCGGGTGCAGGACGTGTCGTGGCGCGCAGTTATAACCGGGGACATGGAAATTTTGTAAAAATTAGACACAATGGGTCGTATGAAACGCTGTATGCGCATATGTCCAGATTTGCCAAAGGTGTAAATGTTGGAACGACTGTTCGTCAGGGGCAGACCATTGGTTATGTTGGCTCTACGGGGATTTCAACGGGACCACATTTGCACTATGAAATTATAAAAAATGGTGTTCATGTTAATCCGATGACCGTAAAATTGCCGGCGATTAGTAATTTGGATAAACAGGATAAAAAGAAATTTAAAGAATATAAAAAACTGTTGGAAGAGGGGATTGAACAGTTGCGTAAAAACCCCACAATGTATATCCAGATGTAAAGTAAAACCCGCAGAAATGCGGGTTTTTTAGGTTACTTTTTGGTTGCACAAAAAAGTGACCACAGCCATGCGACAATCGACCAGCCGAATATCCAACTGCCCAGTCGTACCGCGTGCATTTGTGGTTTGCCTTTGCCATTTTGACGCGCAACCCATGCCGGGGCAAGTATAACGCCAATCAGTAACAGGGCGCATATAATGTATTTTAGAATAAACAAAATTTCAGATATCTCTGGCATAGCGTTTTAATTTTAGAAGAGGGGGCAAATGCCCCCCACTGTTTTCTCGCTTTTATTATAAACCATATTTTGCATCATTGTCCAGTTCTTCTTCGATACGAATTAACTGGTTGTATTTTGCCATGCGGTCGGTACGCGACATTGAGCCGGTCTTGATTTGTCCCGCATTTGTTGCGACCGCCAGGTCTGCAATTGTGGTGTCTTCGGTTTCGCCACTGCGGTGCGAAATGATAACGCCATAGTTTGCGTCCTGTGCCATTTTGATTGCCTGCAATGTTTCTGTCAGGGAACCAATTTGGTTTACTTTAATCAAAATTGCGTTCGCAACACCGTTGGAAATGCCTTTTTCAAGACGTGCAGGATTGGTTACAAATAAATCGTCACCAACCAATTGACAACGTGCGCCGATTTTTTCAGTCAGTTTCTTCCAGCCATCCCAGTCTTCTTCTGCCAAGGCATCTTCAATCGAGATAATTGGATAGTCAGAAATCAATTGTTCATAAAACGCAATCATTTCATCAGAAGACAGTTGTTTGCCTTCGAAGTTATAAATGCCATTCGAATAAAATTCAGATGATGCAACGTCCAGACCAATGGATACCTGTTCGCCAGGCTGATATCCCGCGGAACGGATTGCCGCAACAATTGTGTCCAACGCTTCGCGGCATGAATTAAAGTTTGGTGCAAAACCGCCTTCGTCGCCGACATTAGTTGAATTGCCACCTTTCTTTAAAATGGATTTTAAGTTGTGGAAAATTTCAGACCCCATACGAATGGCTTCGACTTCGGATTTTGCGCCATTTGGGATAATCATAAATTCTTGTGCATCAAGACCATTGTCAGCGTGTGCGCCACCGTTAATGATGTTCATCATCGGGCGGGGTAATACACATGGGTTGTCGTTGCCATATACTGAGGCGATATATTTATATAATGGTGTATGTAAACCGTTCGCCGCCGCATGCGCCAGTGCCATGGATACCGCCAGGATGGCGTTCGCACCAAGTTTGTCTTTGTTTGGTGTGCCGTCTAATGCCAACATCTTGTTGTCCAGTTCGGTTTGATTGCGGGCGTCCATGCCGATTAAGGCAGGTGCAATTATTTCATTTACGTTCTTTACCGCCGTTAATACGCCTTTGCCCATGTATGAGTTGCCACCATCGCGCAGTTCCAGTGCTTCGAATGTGCCTGTTGATGCACCTGATGGTACAGCCGCACGACCAAATGCGCCGCCAGATAATTCAATGTCGCATTCAATTGTCGGGTTGCCACGACTGTCCATAATTTGGCGTGCGTGAATTTTCTTGATGTTAAACATACTTTTTCTCCTTCGTATAAATAAAATAAAGATAAGTTTACAGTTTCGTCTTGCCTTGATTGAACGAAATGCGCTATAATATAATCACAATTAGGATTGGAAGAAAGTAAAAAATGATTAAAAAAATAATTTCCTTTGTTTGCTGCCTGTTGCCAGTGGGTGCGGGCGCTGTTGTCGTGAACCCAGAATCTGGGAGTGCAGTATCAACCGAACAGTCTGCGTGGCAAGATGCCGTGGCGGCAAATGACAGTATTGTTATATCTGGTGCCGGGGTAAATGGTATTACAACCCAGAATGGTTTTGCCGTTAATAATATGTTCGTTGGTGATGACGTGGCGCAGGGTGGTGAATTGAACCTGTATGTTTTGGATACGGTTGCCAATCCTTTTTCCGTTGTGGTGGATACAAGTGTGTCGAATACGCCCGCGGTGTCTTTGGGGGCTTTGTTACAGGTGTTAAATGATAAAACACTTGGGTTCAAAGCGACCGATGCCGTGCCAGGTGCAAAGTTTAATTTCCTGGTTCAAGATATAAAAATTGGAAACGCAACTGCAGGGGCAAGTTTGGTCGTCGAAGATGCGGCGGATTTTGATGTGTCTGGGTCTATTATTTCGTATGGAAGTTTAGACGTGGATGCCGGATTGGTTAATGTTGGGGCAATTAATGCGTATGGTGCAAATACAAATATTAATGCGTCGCAAAATGTAAATATGGGCGGGATGGTTGCGTCTGATTCATCTGTAACAAATATAGTTGCCGCCGGAAATGTTGTGTCAGATGGAACTGTTCAGAATATCGGCAGTAATATGACAATAACATCACAGGCAAATGTCAATGTTGACGGCAATTTGGAAAATACTGCATCGGCGGCGGGCGTGGCGGCGAATTTAACGGTTCAGGCAAATAATTTAGAGGTGTCTGGAACCATGAAAAACGATTCGCAAAGTGGTGTAGTTAATTTGACGGTCGCAAATTGGAATGTTGATGGCGGAACGGTTGATGGTTATTCGGTTGTTAATAATGGCGATTTGTATGCAACGGTAAGTGGTAACACATATTTGAAATATGGTATTAATTTAAATGGAATGGGGACCGATAATGTCTTTAGTTTGGATACAGGTACATTAGAGTTTGGTGCAGATGCAAATTCGGATACGTGGTTCTCGGCGTTTTCTAATAAATTACAGAACTTTAATTTGGCGATTCGTGGGGGTGATTTGAATCTGGCGTCTGGGGGTGTTGGTATATTAAATGGTGCAGATTCTAATTCTGATGCGAATATGTCGGTTTTGGCGCAAAATATCAATGTCGCAACAGTCAGAAATGAAGGGGCGATTTTAACACTGACGGGCGATGATGGCGCCAATGGTGGTGCAGTTAATGTGACAGGTCAGGTTGTTGGTGCAACAGGGTCGCGTACCAATATTGTTTCGGCAGGTTCCGTGACGGTTGGGGGTGCGTTGTCTAATTCTGGGACGATGATTGTTAATGCTAATGATGTAAATGTCACTGATGTTTCTAATTCTGGGGTTGGGTCCAATCTTGAAATAACGTCGTTGACAGAAACGTCAGGGAATGTGACTGTTGATGGAAATATAACAAATGCAAATGGGACAACAACAATCTGGGCGAAAGATATCAGTGTTGCGGGTGCGATTACTAACAGCAGCGGTGTGACCAATGTGCGTGGTTCCGATACGAATGGCGGTGGCGTTGAAATTGGTTCTGTTGTTGCCGCGGGTGGTGTTGTTAATTTGAATGCATTGGCGGGCAGTTTGGATGTGCAAAATACACTGACTGTGGCTGGTGGTGCATTGAATCTGGGCAGCAGTTTGTATAATCTGAGCGTAGGAGGCAGCGCGCAAATTGCAGGTGATGTTGCCGCAAGCAGTGTTGCCGCCAGTGGTGCGGGAGATATGAATATTGCCGCCGCGGGAACTCAGCCATTTGTGATGACTGCGAATGCGTTGTTGATTGATGGTAATTTAAGCGTTGAAGATAATGCGGTGGCGCGTAATGTGAAGTTTGATGCGCCTGTGGTTAATGTTAACGGAAATGCAACTGTTGCAAATTTGGGGCAGTTGACTTTAGGAACCCAGGGTACGTCATACGTTAATGTCGGGGGAACATTAAGTGCCAGCAATGGTGGTGTGTTTGAATCTTGGGCGAATGACGTTGTCGCCGGAGAGATTTTTGCCGATGGTAAATTTATTATGCATGGTGCGCATTTGACCGCAGATACAGGCAGTGTCTTTATTGATGGTAATGTTTATTTTGACGAGGCAAATGACCCTGTGGCACCTGTGGCGGGGTTGATTGTGCGCGATACCGATTCGTTGACTGTTACCGCCAGTGCGGATGGGGCAGATGTGGATGTAGGTGCGGTTTCCGTTGGAAGTGACAATCTGTTGACGTTAAAGGCTGCAGATGAAGTTATTGTAGATGGCGCATTAAATGCTAATGGTGATATGGTGATGGATGCGCAAACAAATGCAAAAATCAATGGCTCAGCCGTTGTTGTGGGAAGTCTGAATGTCAGTGGTGCAGATGTTTTGACGGCAGATGTTACAAATACTGGCGATATAGAGATAAATGCCCTGACAGGCGATATTAATATGGCGGGGGTAAGCACCAGTGGAAACATGACTTTGGTCGCAGCAGATGATGTTGTTGTGGGCGCTGTAAGTCAAACCGGTGGTGTGTTGGATGTAGATGCTGATTCGTTGTCTGCACAAAGTTTGGTTGTTAATGGTGCGGCGGGAACACAGGCTAATTTGAATGCAAGTTCTGTGGATGTGGTTGGCAATACTAATGTCGCAGGGGACTTTGTTCAGGGTGGCGATGATGGTATGTTGAATTTAAATGCCGATGTGTTTGCATCTGGGAATTTGACGATTGGTGGGCGTATGCTGTTGAACAGTGGCGATACAACCTATAATATCGGTACAAATTTGAATGTTGCAAGCGGTGTTGATGCGGCAAGTGGTGTAACCGCGGTGTTGAATGTCGGAAACAGTGCGACAATTGCAGGGTTGACTAATGCCGGCAGGTTAACAATTGATGCGGCGCGTGGAATGGATTTGGGCGCGGTCGTTAATGATGCGGGAATGTTGAATCTTGATTCTGGCAATGGTGTGATAGAAATGTCTTCGTTGACCATGAATGGTGGAAATCTGCAGGTTGATGGCGCGGGCTTGTTCGTGGACAGCGCGTTCGATATTGATGCCGTGTTATATCAGAATTATACTGGTGCTATGTCGTCAGGTGATGTCAATGTTTTGGCTGATAATTATGAAATGACGGTCGAAGGATTAAATGTTAATAGCATCAATCAGAAAGGTAAGTTGGTTATTAACACCAGTGACATTGTTGTAAATGGGGATGTTGTTGCGACAGATTTGCGCTTTGTTGCACCAGAAAACAGCGAAGGTAAAACTGTATGGCAAAATGTGAATGTTGCAGGTGATGTTTCCAATGGTGTTGACTTTATTGGCTTGGAAAAAATGACCATAGGTGGTGATTATACGTTTGGTAAACAAAGCAGTTTGTATGCCGCCGTGTTGCCGTATGCAACGGGAACGTCACTAGACACAACAGATGTGAATTATTGGTCACAGATAAGTTTGAATCCAGATGATACCCTGGGACAGATTACAAATGCCACAGATGGTCAAGCCATGATTCAGGTTGGCGGTGTCTTTACATCCGGTGTGGCGTACGATGCAGGCAGCGATGCGCCAAATAATGCGGGGGCTGTTTTGGGGAATTCACAGATAGGGATATCGCTGTTTGATGTCGTTGACCAGGGAACAGCAATATGGCTGTTGCATGCAGATGGTGGGGTTGAAAACTTTAGCCAATTAGAACAATTGCGTAATTTGGACGTCAGATTCTGTAATGCTGATGGGTCACTGTGCTATAACTATTTAGAATCCTTGGATTCGAATAACGGGGCAGGGGAAGATTTACCTGTTTATGTGTCGGTTCGTGATTCTGATGCGGATGGCATTTCAGATAGTTTGTATGTCGTGTTTGACCCACGCTTTGGTGGACCAGTCTTGTTGGAAAATATGAAGATTCAGCCAATTGTCGGTCGTGAACCAGATGCAACAGATGGCGAATATGTTGCCGCAGGTGCGTTGGATGATTTGTTGGCAGGGCAGGCATATAATAAGCAGTTCTTTAATGGTACACCAATAGAAGTGATTCCGTTGATATTCCAAGGAACAAATATGTCCGAGATGGCAAATGAATTGTATGACCGTATGGAATATTATGTTGAAACGTCCCAGGGTGAAGGACTTGCGCGTTTCAGCCGTTTGTTCCAGGTGCGCGAATTGGAACAGATTGCAGGTACGTTGGCGTTGAATGAACATACGGCGTTCAGAACCTTTGAAGATCGTATTTATGATGAATTTATCTGGCATCGTAACCGTAATTTGAATAAATTCTGGATGGATGTCGATTATGGTATGCTGTATCAGAATATTGATGATGGCAAGCATACAGACGGTCACAGATTCGCGGTTTCCACGGGATTTGACTGGCAACATTCGAATACCTTGATGTTTGGGGTAACAGGGCGTGTTTCACGTACAACGTCCGCGGCACACGATGCGATGAATCTGGGATATAAGCCAGGTGAAACAATTGATGGTCAGGTTAATATTGATGTTGCCGATACGGATATTGGCTTGGGCGGGTACATGTTCAAGACTTTGGGTGAAAAAATGCGTTTGTATGGAAATGCATTTATGGATATTCATGTGTTCGATGTGGAAAGAAATCAGAACTTTGTCAGTGCAATAGAAGGTGATGGTTTGGCATTCAGTTTAATCAGTGAATGGGGATTGATGCATGATATCTTGAACCAATATGTTGTGGGTAATGTGTATGCGCGTGCAGGATATAACTTTGGATTTGATGTCAAAGAAAAGGTAGAGGGTGACGATTATATGAGATTGAAGTCCGATGGATACTTTATTTTGACACCAGGGTATTCTTTGACGGCGCAAAAACGTATTTATCCGTCTTCTTGGTTCCAGATGCGCCCGTATATGTCGATTGGTGTTGAATATGATGTGTTTGGCGCGCCAGAACATGCAGAATATAAATTTGCACCCGCGGATAGATATACCGAATACGATGTCGAGATTAACCCTTTGTGGGCTAATATCGGTGGTGGTATAGAATTTATATCCGCAAACGGTTTGCAGTTCGGCGCTGATTACAGATATCAGTATAATTCCGATATTCAACTGCACAACATTAGATTATCTGGGTCGTATAGATTCTGAGATTAAAAGACCGCCGAGGGCGGTTTTTTTTTGCAATGCGCTTGAAAAAAAGAGCGGTTCATTTGCTTTGTGTTACGCGATAAGTTGTGATAACAATGATGTTGTTATGGTGAGTTGCCATAATGGGGTGTCGAAATCCTTTCTCTAAGCAGCTTGGGCAAATTAGTTGTTTGTTTGGGGTTGAAGTAACTCCTGACCACCCGATTTTGTCTGGTGTTTTTTATATGAGGCAAATAAATGTTTAGACGTTTTTTTTGTTTTTATTGTATCTTGTTTTATGATAGGACAGTGTTGGGCGGGGTTCAACAGTGCGTGGATATTAACCCCAATGTTATATGTACTATTACGGATGAATGCTATAATGTTTCAGATTGTGGTGTGGATTGTGCGGGGGGGGGGGGGGGGGGGGGGGTTAAAACTTTTTGGCCACAATT
>JBGUTP010000006.1:0-5975 GCA_045133095.1 Candidatus Enterousia sp. | reverse complement strand
GCCGGTGTGCTGAAAGTGCCTGGAACCGCGGTTACCCAGTCGGATATCTTCGGTATCATGTTTGACCGTGATACGATGGGTATGGGTATCCTGGATCGGCGCGTGCTGTCCACCCCGCTTAATACAAAGGGTCTTTACCGTAACATCCATGTTCACGCTAAACAGCGCATTGCCTTTGATAATACTGAAAAGGCTGTTGTTCTTCTCCTGGATTAATGCCCGGTTCCGGGATGCTGTCACCCGTTAACCGGGAACCATCCCTTATGACGGGGGCGGATGGATATACCGTCCGCCCCTTTTATTGATACAATGGGGGTTATGCTATGAATGTTTACTTATTTGGTTTTCAGAAAAAGAAAAACAGCACCGCACAACCCGTGTTAAATACCGGTACTGATTTATCATGTAATTTAAAAGATAATACAAGTGTTACCGCGCCCGTCCTGTTGTTTAATCCTAATACACAGGGAATGCCGGTGCCATTCACACCTTCTTATTATACTTATGTTTATATCCCTAAATTTGAAAGATATTATTTTATAAATGATTGGAAATATGTCTGCGGATTATGGGAATGTTATTTATCTGTTGATGTCCTGGCAAGTTTTAAAACGGCCATCGGAAACCTTTCCTGTTATGTTGAACGGTCTGCTTCTACTTATAACGGCAATATTATTGATACCCTTTATCCTGCTAAAACTGATGTGCAATTAAGTTATGCATCAGTTTCCACAAGTTGGAATGGTGTTGCACCGTCCGGGGGATCGTATATTATTGGTGTTATTAATAATCAATCTTCTTCCCATATTGGCGCGGTTAGTTATTATGCGCTTAATACAACACAATTAAACAGTTTAATGGAATTTCTTTTCGGTAATGATATTTTTACATCCAGTTCAATTACCGAAGTGGGGGAAGGGATGTTTAAATCCCTTTTCAATCCTTTTCAGTATATTGTTAGTTGTATTTGGTTGCCGGGTTCCCCTTCCGAATTTGGTTCTTCCACCGGAACTATTAAAGTTGGATATTGGGATACCGGGGTAACAGCATATAAGGCCACAGCAAATGCTCACATAACAGGGGTTTATGCTACAATTCCTAATCATCCGCAGGCCAGTACGCGCGGTGCTTTCCTTAATTTTGCCCCTTATACAAGATTAACTTTATTCTGTCCGCCTTTTGGAGTAATTCCCGTAGACCCCACATTTACCAGGTGGGGAAAGTATTTAAATTGTGAAGTGATTATTGATGTAATTACTGGACAGGCAACCTTCCGGGGTATTATTTCCGCGCAATCATCCGGACAATATTATTTACAACCTTTTACTGAAAGAACAGCAATGTTCGGTGTGCCTATTCAATTAGCACAGGTATTAACCGATTATTCCAGTACCGTAACCGGGGTTACTAATAGTTTAACAAGCGGATCAATTGCCGGTTTAATAACAGGGTTAATTGGTACCACAGTTTCAACCGCACTTGCTACACAATCACCAAAGGTGGCCACAAGTGGTGCAAATGGTTCGTTTTTGAATTTTATGCTAAATCCCACATTGGTAATTGAACATACCCTATTGGCGGATGAAGATAATACCGATTTGGGTAGGCCGTTAATGGCTGTTAAAACTTTAAATACCCTTTCCGGTTATATTAAATGTGCGGAAGGCCATTTTAACGGTTCCTGTTATAATGATGAAAGAGATACCATAAACGCGTTTTTAGTGGGCGGATTCTTTTATGAATAAGGGGGGTTAAATATGCCGGTGCAAGCCGATCCGCCAGTTTTGGTAAATGGATGGTGGATTTACACCCGTGATATGGTGGGCGGTACCTACGGGTCATCGCATTTAAACCCTTCATCATATCAGATTAATAACGCTTATAGAATGCGTACCTGTTTACAAAACCAGGGGTATTGTGAAAAAGCAATTGCCGGTATTATCGGTTGCGCGCAAGTTGAAAGCGGAATCTCACCCGGCGCGATACAAAAATGGTCTGTCCTTCCGAATGATGGCGCATCCCTGGCGGATGTATCAAACGCAAATATGCTTTTATATTACAACCCCACCGCCGGTGGCCAGGGGTATGGTTTGGGGTTGTTGCAATGGGATAGGTATTCCAGTACATACCAAACCAATGACCTGTTGGGTTGGATGAATGCCAACGGGTATAATTGGTATGATGGAGCAGGACAGATAGACGGAAGGTTATTATTTGAGTATAATAATGATGGACAATACCATTACTGGCGCACTAATTATGGTGCACAATTGACCTGGAGTGTTTACAAGGATATAGAAAATAGTCAATTTTCAAATTATGATGCAGGAGAATGTGCCATTGTATGGACAAGTTGTTGGGAATTATCATCGTTAGACCCAACCGGCAGACAATACAGACGGGATAACGGTAATTACTGGTACCAATATTTCAACGATCACCCAACACCGCCACCCACACCCGGAACCGGCCTGCCGGCCTGGATGTACTTTAATTTTAACAGAAAGAAGGTTGTTAAGAATGTTCGTAAATGGGGTTGAAATACCGGCCGGGTATGGTGATATCAATCTGTATAATGCGGATCAATCACCGTCAACAATTCACACCAGGAACACCGCGTTAACGCGGTATTTCCGGAAATACCTTTTACAAAAAGCGATATCTGTTTTTAAATGGACATTACCGGATGAATGGGATGAAGATTATTTTAAATATGTTCTGTATGGTATTGGTTATATTGCTGTCCTGGAAACAAAAACCTTTGGTGTAATTTGCCAGGGTGGCGCGTTGGGCGGATATAATCTCTATTACAGACCGTCTTATATTGTTATTACTAACCCTTTGTTAAAAGGTACTATTACCGCTAATATTAACCAGGATTGCGCGCTTATTAAGTTGCAACCGGATTACACATCCATTATGGATATTGTTTCTTATTATGCGGATATGATGGCCTTATGCGCGGAAGGTGTGGGAATGAATCTCGCCAACGTGAAAACGGCCACCATTTTTGGAGCCGAAACAAAACAACAGGCCGAAACCTTTAAAAAGGCATTTGATGTTGTTATGGACGGTAACCCCATTGCGGTAACTGGTAAAAATCTTTTTGACCAGGATGGTAAACCGGCATGGTTTCCGTTTACTCAAAAATTAAAAGAACAGTATATTACCGGGGATATCCTGGCGGATATGCGAAAAATTGAAGCAATGTTTGATACTGATATTGGCATTCCGAATGCCAACACAGACAAAAAGGAAAGACTTGTAACGGATGAAATTAATGCTAATAACGTTGAAACGGCAACCCGTTGTGAATTGTGGTTGGAATCCATCCGGAAGGGTATTAAAAAGGCCAATTCCATGTATGGGCTGAATTTGGCCGTTGATTGGAGAGTTAATCCGCGGACGGATATTTCGGATAACTGGTCTGATAATAAAGGGGGTGCAGAATAATGGCCAGGGGTGCTTGTTTATCCCTTTTGGGAATGTACACATGGAATGATACTCTTTTTGATGGCATGACATTCCCGGACGGGTGGACAAATGACGAAAAAACAACGTTCATTCAAAATCTTTTGATGGAATGTGCGGAACTGGAAATTCTTTACCCGGATTGGGATTTTTTGAAGGGTGCCATTGATACCTGGAGTGCAAAAGAATGTATCACCTGGAACCGTCTAATGGGTGCAATGCTTGCAGAATATAATCCTATCGAAAATTATAACCGGATTGAATTAACATCAGATACCAATTCCGGAACAGATTCAGCATCGCACACCGGATATGATTCTGTGGTTGGTTCCGGTGCGGATACAGATACGCATTCTAAAACATCTTTTGATAATGGTACTTTGGCTGTTACAGAGCAAATGCAAGTGGGAAAGGGTTCAACAGAAACCCATAATTATAATTCCACCCTATCCAATACACATGGTCATGTGCCTACACGATCCGGTAATATTCACGGGAACATCGGCGTTACGAGTTCTCAACAGATGTTGACCCAGGAATTGGAAATTGCTCCTAAACTTAACGTGATAAATGCAATGATCGAATCTTTTAAAAATAGATTTTGCATTCTTGTCTATTGATATACTTTTTATATAATAAAAACAGGGGGTGTATAATATGGGTTTATTCTCACAGTTTCCCTATACCAATTTCCATCAGTTGAATTTGGATTGGTTAATAAAGGCCATTAAAAACCTGGAAGATAATGCGGTTCTGTCTGTTAATGGACAGACCGGAGATGTTGTACTTTATAAATCTGAAAATATTGTTTTCCCGGATGTGGAATCCGCCACCTGGCGGATGGTTCGTATTGCGGACGGACATACCGCAGGTGTTATGTTCCAAAACGGCCTTATGTATGTTATGTATGATAATACCGCTGAACGGGTTTATACCGTGGATCATCCGCCCACCTATCCGGTAACATCCGTAAATGGTGAAACCGGCGCGGTTGAATTATACAAAACCGCGGGTATTAAATTCCCGGATGTTGACGATGGTTATATGAACATCCGCCGACAGATTGACAGCCAGGGAACACCGGCCATTGTGGGTGTCCAGGTGGATAAAAATAAAGCGCAACGTATTAACGGAACAAACCGTTATGATATGTATGATTCGCAGAATCCGCCACCCTATCCGGTTGAATCTGTTAACGGTAAAACGGGTGTTGTTATGCTTGCAATCCCGTTTGAAGAACCGTTAACCGACTCCATTTGGATGGCATCGGAAGCAAGCGCGGATCATGTGGCCGGTATCGGAAGGGAAACCGTTGACGGTACGGTTGAATTATACCTGGACACATCGTCCGGACAGGATGCACAGGCATATATTCATTTTGTATCCGGTGACGAACAGTACACCTTTACAAAACGTCTGTTGACCCTGGACGATATTCCGTCAAGTGCCGGTGTTGTTTCGCTCAACGGTTTAACCGGGGTTGTTACTTTGTACGGTGATACAATGCCGGTAACATCCGGTTCGGTTGTAACGGTGCAGGATGAAATTAACCGGCTTGATAATGATATTGCGTATGTTGAAAACGGTGCAACCGCAACCCACAATATCGCTAAAGGCCATTTTGTTAACTGGAATTACACCCTTTATACCGCGTTAAGTAATATTTCCATTGGTGATACCTTGTCATTATCTAATCTTGACCCGGTTTCCAATGGTGGCCTTAACGTTCTGCATGATAGGATTGAAGCCATTCCCATTAGCACAGAGATTAATATTGATTCTTCTACTCTGTCACCTACATTAGTTTTTGAAGATTATTCAAAACACATGATTGCGCTTGTTGGCACAAATATGCAGACAAGAACTGCTTTAATCTTTGTAAGTTGCAGTTCACAGCATGATGTAACTTATTATCCTATTTATGCCGGTAGTGATTTGTCTTTTAATGCTTCCCAGGCAAATAAACTAACCATTACAAGAACTGGCGGTTCTTTACAGGTGCTTGACTTTGCCCTGTCCGGGCATACAATAACATTACTTTAAAGGGGGTTTAAACTATGTTTTATGTGATCGAATTGCAGACCGGAAATGAAGGTGCTTCTATTGTTACCGCATTCGCGGATAAAGCGGATGCCCTGGAGAAATTCTACGAAACCGCAAAATATGCGGTAAAATCAGAAGTTCCTGTACACGCGGTTATGTGTGTAAACGAAAACGGTTTTCCGGTGATTGATACCATCGTTTACGAACATCAGTAATTTAATGATCGATAATATGGCCGGGTTAATAAGACCCGGTCATATTTTTATAATGTCAAAAATGGCCGGTTTTCTTACCATGATTTTTGCCCAAATCTCGCCCAGGATCGCGGACGGGTTAATATCCATCCTGGCACTACAAGCGGTAAAAACGGCCTTTATTGGCCAAATAGGCATAATGTATTATTTGGTAAATTCGATGTTACAAAAATCTAACATCGTCTAATATTGATGTTGTATATTTTG
>JBGUTP010000005.1:0-8241 GCA_045133095.1 Candidatus Enterousia sp. | reverse complement strand
TCGCACAGTGTGCGTCCAGTTCGGGTGCCGCCGATGAAGATGTGGTAGATGATTTGCAGATAGATGATACGTTTGCAAATAATATGAATTGTTGGTGTAAAATGATATTGCCATTGACAACAAAATGGGTGTTAAGGGCGGTTTATTCTTCGGGGAAGACTTGTATGATGTATTGTGCGCGCGGGTGCGCGAATGCGTGGCTTTTTGATATGGAAACAGATAAAAAAACATCGTGGTGTTATGATGGGGGCGGTTGATAACGCGGAATAATTATGCACAGATTATGCCTGTTTGTTTTGTGTGTGTTTTTATGTGATGCTGTATCGGCGGCGGATACGGTGTCGTTCCCGGGGTTGGGGGGGGCAAGTGAAACGGCGACCTTGGTTCAGGCGCTGGCAAATCGTGTTGGGTGGAACAACGGTTAGAGGTGTTTCGCACTGTGCAAGTTCAGCAGGAGAGAATAATACTAATTATACAGATTTGACAGTTTCGTCAGATGCGGATTCTAATATATATCGTTATTGCCGTACTATTATGCCGGTTGTGTCAGAATGGGTGTTTAGTATGGAGTTTGCCAGCGTGGTAAATTGTAATAAATATTGCGCGGCACGCTGTTTCGAAAATTTTGCAGATGATGCAGAATTTAGAGATGCGATGCTGCGCAATATTTATATGGTTAATTAATTAAATTAAAATATTACCTTGATGTTTAAGCCGCCAATCCAGCCGTTGCGGGCGCCGTCGCGGCGTCCAAAGTTCGCCGACATGTTGACGTTTGATATGGATTTTTCAAGTGAAATGCAGTATTCAACAAAATTGCCAATTTCAAGTTCGCTGATGGAATTGTCGTTGACAACAATGTCGCCGCCGTTGGCAAATATCATCGCATATTTTGCATTTAAGGAACCAAACCAGCCGTTGCCAATATGCTTGATTGCACGGATTTCCGGAGATAATTCTAGCATGCTGAATGCGTCGTTTTCGATAAGGTCACCAGATACTGATGTATAGTTTTCGGACTTAATCCATGTATAGCCTGCGTGGATACCTGGTTGTAATGTAAATGTGTTGTCCAAGGCAATGTCATAGGTCGCGTTGATTGCGCCACCAACCCAGAAGTTTGTAAAGTCGTCAGTGCCATTTTGGGTGTCTGATGCGTTGTCGATTACACCGCCGTTAATGGTTGTGGATAAATTGAACGTGCCGATGCTGAAGCCGTTGTAAACGCCAAAGTAGCCGCCTTGACCGTCAATTGAGATGTCGCTGTTTTCCAGTGTGCCACCGACGTATCCGGTGTACAGCCCCCATTCGGATATGCCGTTGCCCATTTTTGCACGTCCGCCCGCCAGTCCCATCATAACCATGTCGTACTTTGTGTTAAGACGAGAGAAATCATCGAACTTTGCATTGTCGCCCAGGTGTTGCCAATTGAACCAAATGCTGTTCAAGGCGGCGTTTGTGTTTAGTCCGTCGCCGCCACTGCGTCCGGCAAGCCCGTCGTCGTTGTATTCGCCATAGACAGGTGCGGCACCGTACATTGGAGCGCGACCGTAAAGGTCTGGTGAATTTGGGGCGGGCAGGTTAGATGTTTGCTGTTGCCCCAGATGTGTCGCCATTGAACCTTCGAATGAATTAAATGCGGTTTGGGTAATCGTGTGTTGCAATACAGAAATGTTGTGCGCCGATATAGTATTCGCATATATGTGTGATGAATATGCGTGCGCACCAGAAGCAAATGTTAGAAATAATAATGGTGAAATAAACAGACTTGTAGTTTTCATTTTGTTTCTCTCTTTTGTTAGTCCCAAATGTTTTTATGTCTTGTATTATAGCATAAAATCCTAGGGTTTTAAATAATAAAATGCCGTTATGTTTGATGGGGTATAGGTACAATTTCTAGTTTTTTATTGAGAGTTTCTGGAAATCTGGTATCATGTTTCGTGTTATGAGTAATGAATGTGAAGATTTTATTGATCGTCCTGTTGTTATGGTGGGACTGATGGGGGCAGGGAAAACCAGTGTTGGGCGTGCGTTGGCACGACGGCTGGGGATTCCGTTTGTGGATTCTGATAAAGAAATAGAAGCCGCGGCAGGGTGTAGTGTTGTTGATATCTTTGCTATGTATGGCGAAGAAGAGTTCCGACGTGTAGAACAACGTGTGATTGAAAGGTTGCTTGATACGCCGCCGGCGCTGAAGGTTATATCAACGGGCGAGGGGGCTTTTATTACCCCGGCAGTTCGTGAAATGGTTTTGGCGCGTGCGTTGTCAGTGTGGTTGCGTGCTGATTTGGATTTGCTGGTTCGTCGTACGGGGGCGCGTGATACGCGACCGCAACTGCTGAATACGGACAGTCGTAAAATTTTGGGGCAATTGATAGACGAAAGATATAAAATTTATGCCCAGGCAGATATTACTGTAGAAACTAAAGATGAGAGTTTGCGTAAAACTTTGTCCAAGGTTTTAAAGGCAATTGAAGAGTATTCTAACAAGTAAAACAAAAAAGGAGAAAAAATGGCAAAAAAGAATAATTTATTAAAAGAATTTAGTACTTTTGTTCAGCGCGGAAATGCAATCGATATGGCGGTCGGTATCATTGTTGGTAGTGTTATGACCGGGGTTGTGAATTCGTTGGTGAAAGATGTTATTATGCCGCCGATTGGGTTGCTGATTGGTGGGGTTGATTTTTCACAATGGTTCTTTGTGTTAAATAACCCGGCAGGCGGTCATTATGAAACGATTGCGGCTGCCCAGGCGGCGGGTGCAACGACGTTAAATATGGGTGTGTTCTTGAATTCTGTGGTCAGTTTCTTTATTACGATGTTCGCAATATTCTTGTTTGTTCGTACAATGAACAAAATGCGTGATAAAAAGCCGGCGAATACCCATGCATGTCCGTATTGTAAATCTACTATCAATAACGCTGCGGTGAAGTGTCCGTTCTGTTGTTCTGATGTAGAGGTGGTAGAGACCGGGGCAGTGGTTGAAAGTGACCTGAAAAAGGGTATTAAAGAAGTGACGAAATTTGCAACCGATGTTGCGGACGGCACGTTAGGTAAGATTAAGAAAATTAAAAAGATAACAAAGCGTTAAAGTGTAAAGTTAGCGTATTGTTTTAGGTTGGGCGATGCTGATTGGCACGCCCGATTTTTTGTTGGTTTTATGTGAAAGAAGTAGGGCTTTTTTGTGGTGTTGGAGGTGATATATCAAAGGCGTATAATGTATATTATGTATAGTTTGGTGGGGGTGATGTGACGAAAGTTTGTGTGTTTTGTATTTAGAATTTGTTTGTTGTTTTGTTTATTGTGTAGTTGTGTTTGATGTTTAATTTGTGGTTTGTGTTGTGTCTTTTGATTTTTTGTTATGGCGTGGGTTGCTGGTGATGTGTCGTGTGTTGTTGTTTGTTTCTTTCATTATATTGTGGCTTGATTGGTCGGTTGGTTTGTGGCTGTGTGTTCGGTTCTTGTTATGTCTGTGTTGGATTTGGTGTGTCTGTGGTCTTGATGAGTTTTGTTGGTTGTGTATTTGGATGTTCGGGTCGATGAAAATCGATTTGGTTAAAATGTGTTAAAGGTGATGTTTCGATATGAAAAGAATTTTGTTCTTTTGCTGCAGTTTGAATAAAAAAACTTTTTTGTGAAGTTTTTTTTGTTTGTTTATCTTGAAGTTTTACTGTTAAAAGATAATCTAACAATTTGTAATCAGATTTATAATTTATTTTATTTGTTTGTTGTGATTTGTGTGTGTTGACTGAAAAAAGATGCTTAAAAATGGCAAAAAAAGTGTTTTTTGCCCTGCTCTGGTGTGAAAAAAAACGAAAAGTGGCGGATTTCTGCGGGTTTGCGGCGTTTTTTTGGTGTTTTTTATCTTGGTTAATCCTTTTTATAAAAGTAGGGGGTTATGTTTTTGAAAATTCTTTGTTCTGATAGTTTGTTGTTTTGTGTTGTGGGGTTGTTTTTGTTTTATAAAGTTGATTTAGTGTTGGAAAGTCTGTTTTTACGTGGTACCATAAGGGGTATGAGATTAGATGTAGCATTGGTTGAACGTGATTTATATTCCACGCGAGCGCGCGCGGTGGCGGCTGTAAAAGCGGGGTTGGTGACCGTTAATGGTCAGCCGGCAAAAAAGCCCAGTCAGGATGTTTTGGAATCAGATGTGTTGAGTGGTGGCGATTTGCCCTATTCTGCGGGGCGTGGAAGTTTGAAGTTGGCGCATGCTTTGGATTTTTTTAAGATTAACCCAGATGGCATGTCGTGTTTGGATGTTGGTGCAAGTACGGGTGGTTTTACAGAGGTTTTGTTAAAGCGTGGCGCAGCGCGTGTTTATGCGGTTGATGTGGGGACGAACCAATTGGTGCAATCGTTGCGTGAGAATCCGCGTGTCGTATCGTTGGAACAGACGGATATTCGCGCCCTGCCCGTGCAATCACAGGTTGATTTGATTGTGATTGATGTGTCTTTTGTGTCTTTGGCGGATATTGTGGGGGCTTTGACAAAATGGGGTGCGGAAAATGTAATTGCGTTAATTAAACCACAGTTTGAGGTTCCACGTGAAGTGGCGGCGAAATTTAATGGTGTTATACGTTCAGATGAATGGCGGCAGTATGCGATTGAACGAGCGGTTAAGGCGTTTGAAAGTGCTGGGTTCGTATATGGTGGTTTGGTTGAATCGCCGGTTCTGGGTGGTAGTGGAAATGTGGAATATCTGGGCTGTTTTCGGATGAGAACATAGTTTAACTTATAAAAATATCCGTATGTTTATACGGATATTTTTTATGGGACAAAAGTGTTGTCTTCATCAAATAAATATTCGCGAAATGTTTGCTGTTCGCGTACAAGGTATGTACACATGCGGGTGCAGTTTTCATTACAATGTTCCAGGTCGTCGCCAAATTCATTTAAATCAAAAGAGTATGTCCAATAGGTAGTTTTTTGTGGAATTATCATCTGGCACCAACAATGCAGCCCGGCGGGTGCCATAATTATTCGTTCGTCTGTGCCGCCTGCCGCACCGTATTTGGGGCCCTCGATTGATGAACATGTGGCGCGTCCTGATAATGTGTATTGTGAAAAGTTTACGGACCAGGTTTGACCATCTGTTTTACTTGATGTGCCGTTTTCAAGTGGGTTAAGGGGGTGGCTTGTGACAGGTTTTTGTTCGGGCAAGGTGTATGCCGTGATGTCTGGTGTTTTGGTGTTGCATCCAGATAACAAAAGTATGCCAATGGTATAAAGGATTTTTGTTCGCATGTTATTTTTTCCTTTGGTTGCGGTAATTATAGCAAAATTTTTATCTCTTTTGATATAAAAATCTTGAATTTAGTGGGGGGTGTCGTTAAAATTGTGTGGATTATCTAAATAAATATAGGGTTAAAAAATGGCAGACGATATCAAAAAAATCCATGACCGCGAGGCAAAGTGGCAGAAACGTTGGAAGGATACAGGTGTCTTTACACCAAAAAATGATGGCAGCAAACAGCCGTTCTATATGTTGGCAGAATTCCCATTCCCAAGTGGAACAGGATTGCATGGCGGACATATGTTAAACTATACAGGGTGTGATGTTATGGCGCGTTTCCGTCGTATGCAAGGTTTTGATGTCTTGTATCCGTTGGGGTTCGATTCTTTGGGGATTTCGGCTGAAAATTATGCAACAAAAATTGGACGTCATCCGTCGGTTGTTGTGCGTGAATTGGTGGAAAAGTTTACAAAAAATATGCTGGATATGGGGTGGTCTATTGACCTGCAATCGCAAATAGCAACGTCTGACCCAGAATTTATTAAATGGACCCAGTGGATGTTCATTCAGTTCTTTAAGGCGGGGCTGGCGTATAAATCAATGCTGCCAATGAATTGGTGCCCAAATTGCCGTACGACATTGACTAATGAAGAATTGGAAGACGGTAAATGTAACCGCTGTCATGGGGAGGTGGAAGTTCGTGAAAAAATGCAGTGGAATTTGGCAATCACTAAATATGCGGATAAGTTGTTGGATGGGTTAAAGGATGTGGATTATCCAGAAAAGGTAAAGCGTGACCAGATTAACTGGATTGGACGTTCCACAGGCGCAGACGTGGATTTTCGTGTCGGTGATGATGTGATGACGGTCTATACCACACGTGTTGATACGATTTTCGGTGTGACGTTCTGTGCAATTGCCCCAGAACATAAGTTATTAGCCAAATGGTTGGACGAAGGAAAAATCACAAACGCAGATGAAGTACGTGCTTATATCAAGGTGTCGGCAGCAAAGTCTGAGTTTGACCGAACAGATGCAACCAAAGATAAGACAGGGGTAAGACTGGGCGGGATTATGGCGACTAATCCATTTACAGGTGTTCAGATTCCGGTGTTTGTGGCGGACTATGTGTTGGTTAACTATGCGCATGGTACAATTATGGCGGTGCCGGCGCATGATGGTCGTGACTGGGCATTTGCCAAGAAATTTGATTTGCCAATTATTCAGGTCTTGGCGGGTGGTGATGTAACACAAGCCGCGTGGGAAGAAGATGGTGAACATATTAATTCTGGATTCATGGATGGTATGGGCAAGGCAGAGGCAATTGCCGCCGCAATCAAAGTCGGCAGCGAAGGTGGCTTTGCACGACCAAAGGTTCGCTATCGTATGGGGGATTGGGGATTCTCGCGTCAGATGTACTGGGGGGAACCAATTCCGTTAGTGTATTGTGAAAAATGTGGTTGGGTGCCAGTGCCAGAATCTGAATTGCCACTGATGCAGCCGTATATGGATGATTTTAGACCGACCGAAGATGGCGAATCGCCTTTGGCGCGTGCCGCAGATTGGGTTAATGTACCCTGCCCGTGCTGTGGCGCGCCGGCAAAGCGTGAAACGGATACTATGCCCCAATGGGCGGGTTCGTCGTGGTATTTCCTGCGGTATTTGGATCCCAAGAATAATGACACGTTCTGTTCGCGCGAACAGATGGAAAAATGGATGCCAGTTGGACATTATAATGGCGGTAATGAACATAATACACGTCACTTGATTTATTCGCGATTCTGGCATCGTGCATTGTATGACTTGGGACATGTAAACACACCGGAACCATATAAAAAGCGCACAACAAATGGTCTGCTGATGGGGTCGGACGGTAAAAAAATGTCTAAGTCCGCCGGGAATGGTTTCCAGGTTGATGAAAAAATCGCCGAAGTTGGTGCAGATGCTGCGCGAACAACAGTGTTGTCACTGGGGCCGTGGGATTCAAATGTAAATTGGTCCGAAGGTGCATTGGCGGGCGTTCAGCGTTTCTTGAAGCGTGTGGAAAATATGGCGAATAATCTGACCGAAGATGCGATGACGGTGGAACAAGAACGTTTGGTTCATCGATTGATCGCCGATATGACAGAACGTTTGGACGGTATGAAATTTAATACGGCGATTTCTGCGATGATGGAATTTATCAATGCGTTCCCAGGTGGGACAATGCCCCGCCCTGCGTATGAAACGTTGTTGCAGATGTTGAATCCGTTTGCACCACACATGACCGAAGAATTGTGGGAAAGTTTGGGTCATGCAGATATGCTGGTGTTTCAGCCGTGGCCGACGTTTGATGCGACTAAGTTAGTTCAGACAGAAATAACGATGGTTGTTTCGATTAATGGCAAGCGTGCAAACGATTTTGTTGTTTCGGCAGATGCGGATGAAGAATTCATTGTTGCAGCCGCAAAAACAGCCGCAGGTGCAAAACTGGATGGTAAAACAATAGTTAAAACGATTGTGGTGCCAAAGAAGTTGGTAAACTTTGTGGTAAAGTAAGTAAAAGAAAACCCGGTTTTACCGGGTTTTTGGTTGTCTAAAAAACGTCCTTGTTAGATGTGTTTTTGTTTTTTTCCTGTGGAAATCTTGTTTCTGACTACTTTTGTGTCGTCCGGCGACTTGTTAGATACGGTGTCCGTGGTGTTTGATTTTTTTGTTGATGTATCTGTTGTGCTTTCGGGTTTTGATTGTTTGTCCTGGCTTTCTTTTTTATCTTCTTCGCTGTTTTCGTGATTAATAACCAGATTTCCAACCAGTGACCCAACTGCGCCAATGCCGGCGGTAATGGCACCGGTTTTCAGTTTGGATGCAGTGTCTGCCTTTTGTTGCGCCCAGGCGGCGGCATCCGCACTGTTCGGGTCGGATAATGCACGCGCCAACGATGTAAACGCACCAGATGTTTTGCCAATGGCAATGTCGTCGTAAAGACCGGATGTGGCACTGTCCAGAATGCTTTCAGATTCAAT
>JBGUTP010000004.1:0-271421 GCA_045133095.1 Candidatus Enterousia sp. | reverse complement strand
ATTGCATCATGTTATAATCAACAGGTAAGTCAGGTTAATACATGGTCGTCAAACGCCAGTGTTGCGAATATTCAGCGGGTCATGAGTGGCGCGTGTCGCAATGTTGCGTTGACATGTGCGTATGCGGTATTTGATGGCGATACAACCAATTGTCCAACTGGAACTAGTGGTCAAACGACATGCATACAAAAAATTTCTGAAATGTTCTATCAGTCTTTGTTGTGTCCGGATAATTCGGTATATCAGACAAGGGCGTCGTCGACCTTTGGCAATGGTACAAGTTATGTAAACGCACATTGCATGTGTGCAAGTGGATATAAAGCCCAAGGTTCGGCATGCGTTGCAAATGGTACCGCAGGCAGTGGCGGCAGCGCATCATCCAACACCGGCATTTCGTGTGACCCATCTACAATAAAAGTTTATGATACTGTTCGCAATGCACAAATATGCGCAAGTGCGGATACTTATAACCTCGGTGTTTTTGATGTTCTTAAAGATATTTCATCAGGAAGTGGTGGGGTAACGGTATTGACGGATGGTGCTTATTATACAATAATAACCGATGCCACAATGTCTGAGGATGTTAGAGATCCAATCTGCAAAGAAGGTGCAAACAAAATAAAATATAATTGTGCTTATTTAAGTACAAATTCCTGTTACTGTCATAAATCACTTAAATAGGACAAACAAAAAATTAAGTCTGTTTTTCTGCTATCAACAAAAAAACTTACGCAGGTCTTGGTATTAAAAATCCCCCAAACGGGGGATTTTTTTAGTTCTTTCTTGGGAACTTGACTGCTGCTTGTGCTGCCGCCAAACGTGCGATTGGCACGCGGAATGGTGAACAAGACACAGAATTAAATCCAACCTTGTGGAAGAATTCAATTGATTCTGGGTCGCCACCATGTTCGCCACATACGCCCAGGTGAATATTTTCGCCCTTGGTTGCACGTGCTTTTGTAACCGCATCTTTAATCAACAGACCAACACCTGCCTGGTCAACAGATGCAAATGGGTCTGCAACATAAACGCCGCGTGCGCGATATTCGTCCAAAATCTTGGCTGTGTCGTCACGGCTCATTCCCAATGTTGTCTGTGTCAAATCGTTTGTTCCAAATTCAAAGAATTCGCAACTTTCCGCGATTTCATTAGCCAACAACGCTGCGCGTGGCAATTCAATCATAGAACCGACGCTGTATTCAACGGTTTCGCCTGTTTCTGCGAACAGCGATTGCGCGGTTGCATCGATAACAGCTTTAACGATATCGACTTCTTTCTTAGAACCAACCAATGGCACTTCGATTTCTGGCAATACGCGGATACCGTTCTTTTTGCAATCCAACGCCGCAGACAGTATAGCGCGTGTCTGCATTTCGCAGATTTCAGGATATGTAATTGCCAAGCGGCAACCACGGTGACCCAACATAGGGTTCTGTTCGTGCAGTGCTTCTGCGCGTGCCTTGATGTCTTCAATTGACTTGCCCAAATGTGCCGCCAATTCTGCGATTTCTGCATCGGTATGAGGCAAGAATTCGTGCAGTGGTGGGTCAATTAAGCGCACTGTAACCGGCAGACCGTCCATAATTTTGAACAATTCAACCATGTCTGCTTTCTGATAAGGCAACAACTTTGCCAGTGCTGTACGGCGACCTGCTTCGTCGTCTGCCAAAATCATTTCGCGCAAATCGCGGATACGAACAGGGTCAAAGAACATGTGTTCTGTACGAACCAGACCGATACCTTCGGCGCCGAAATCGCGCGCTTGTTTTGCGTCTTTTGGTGTTTCTGCGTTTGCCTTGATGGTCAGTGCTTTGATTTCATCAACCCACTTCATCAATGTTCCAAAGTTCCCTGTCAGTTCAACGGATACTGTTGGGATTTTGCCTTCGATAATTTGTCCTTTGGCACCGTCAATAGAAACCCAATCGCCTTCGTTGATAACCGCGCCAGATGTTGTTTTCAGTGTCTTTGATTCATAGTCGATTTTGATGTCTGGTGACCCAGAAACGCATGGTGTTCCCATACCGCGTGCAACCACAGCCGCATGAGAAGTCATTCCCCCGCGTGCCGTAATAACACCCTGTGCGGCGTGCATACCTGCGATATCTTCTGGGGATGTTTCGACGCGAATCAGCATAACTTTTTTGCCTTCGGATGCCCATTTTTCAGCATCTTCTGCGTTAAACACGGCTTGACCAACTGCCGCCCCTGGGGATGCAGGCAACCCTGTTGCGATAATTTTCTTTTCAGCCTTTGGGTCCAGCATTGGGTGCAACAAGTGATTTAATTGTTCTGCACCAACGCGCAAGATGGCTTCTTCCTTGGTCAGCAATCCTTCTTCGACCATTTCGACTGCCATGCGTACGGCTGCGGCTGCGGTACGTTTACCGTTACGGCATTGCAGCATCCACAATTTTCCATGTTCAATTGTGAATTCCATATCCTGCATATCTTTATAGTGCTTTTCCAACTTTTCACGAACATCGCACAGTTCTTTATAAACTTCTGGCATAACTTCTTCTAGTGACAAGCGACCAGAATCATCTTTACTCATAGGCTGTGGTGTGCGGATACCTGCCACAACGTCTTCACCCTGTGCGTTAATCAGGTATTCACCATAGTATTTATTTTCCCCGGTTGCTGGGTCGCGGCTAAAGCAAACGCCAGTGGCGGAATCGTCACCAGAATTACCGAAAACCATTGCTTGAACGTTAACGGCGGTACCCCAGTCTGCAGAAATATTGTTCAGTTTACGATATGTGATTGCCTTTTTGCTCATCCAAGAACCGAACACTGCGCCAATACCCATTTCCAATTGTTTCCAAGGGTCTTGTGGGAACACTTTACCGATTTTAACGCCGATTTCTTTGAACTTTTCGACCAAGTCTTTCAAATCGTCTGCTGTTAATTCTGTATCCAGTTTATATCCCTTGTCTTCTTTCATGCGTTCCAGTGTATGTTCGAACAGGTCGATATCTGCGCCCATAACAACTTCACTGAACATCATGATAAAGCGGCGATAAGAATCGTATGCAAAGCGTTCGTTTCCGGAAATTTTTGCCAACGCTTTAACTGTATCGTCGTTCAAGCCCAAATTCAAAACGGTGTCCATCATCCCAGGCATAGAAACGCGCGCCCCACTGCGTACAGAAACCAACAGTGGATTTTCCAAATCGGCGAATTTTTTGCCCATAATTTTTTCTACGTGTTCGATACCGCCGCGAACCTGGTCCATCAAGTCTGCTGGATAAGTTTGGTTATTCTGATAATAATATGTACAAACTTCGGTTGTTACCGTAAATCCCGCCGGCACCGGCAGGCCAACCAAGTTCATTTCGGCCAAGTTTGCACCTTTACCACCCAGCAGATTACGCATATCTGCCTGACCTTCGGCGGCGCCATTACCAAAGGTATATACCCATTTGTTGCTCATTAGTTCTCCTTTTAGAATTAAAATGCTAACGGATTGTGGGGCATGGATTGCCTAAATGCAAGAAAAAAATCTGTTTTTTTAATTCAAAAACTATAGTTTATCGACATGCCAACAAAGTTAAAGCCGCGATTAAGTTCTGTAAAGTCGCCATTGGAAAAGTGCAGTGTAAAAATTTCTGTGCGAATTTTGTCTGTGATATTCTTACCGACAAAGACTTTTTCGCCAAAAACAAGCCTGCTTTCGACATATTTGTCGCCACTGTCGCGCATATATGGACCTATGCCTGCGCCAACATAAAAACCGCACCATTGTCCAAAGACTATATCCCACGAAATTCCGACTGCGCCAAAAGAAGTTCCATCTTCGCTGCTGTAACCTATGTTTTGTAATGCGCTGACATTAACCCTGGCTGGCAGTCTAAGAATCTTGACAGGTTGGCTGTATTGCAGCATTGCCATTGTCATGGGTTTAAAACGCCATTCCCAAGGCGCAATCAAATGCCCCAGGTCGCCTTGCCCTGTACCTTGCCCCAGGTGGACGGACAGGCTGTTTTTTGTGTTTTTTGCGAACATTGGATTTGCGAATGAATTGTTCAGCATACAAAAAATACATCCAAAGAAAAATACCGCGCGTTTCATGTTGTAAATTATATTTCAGATAAGTTGTTTTATCTATTTGAAACAATTCTTAATTCTGCACAGATTGTATCTGTCTTTGTTGTTTACAGACCCTAAAAAAATTGATATAATTAAACAAACTATGATGGAATCAGTGTGGTTGCACTGCCACCAAAGTATTGGGTTTCTGGGCAAAACCAGAACACAGGGAGAGTTTTATGAAAAGTCAAAAAATCGCAGAATCTTTCAAGAATGCCGTTGGCACGGTGTTTTTACTTGCGGGTGCATTCTTTGTATGTTCTACATTATTGTCAATGCGTTCGGTGTTTGCTGACCCTATCGCGCCGACTGATTTCTCGACCGGTGCATCGGTTCAGTCTGCACGTGCAAACGCGCGCACATCCTCTGGCCGGGCCAGTCCACGTGGTCGCGCAACAACATCTCGTGCGACGGTTGCGCGCACTGCCACAACTGTTGCGACTGCGCCGGCGGGCAATGTTTCTAATGCGCGCGCAAAGGCATCGTCTCAAAATTCATCTCGTGCGGTATCTGCCCGCAATGTGTCGCCACGTGCGACATCTGATGCGCGTCGTGTAACTGCGTCTGGTCGTGGTGTTGTTTCACGTGCCAGTGTGGCTGGAAATCGTGCGGGTGCGGTAACGCGCAATGTTCGTTCGCGTGTTGCGACCGCTGATGCTGCATCTCGTGTTTCCCTTCAGGGCAGTGCCATTCGTGGTTCTAAAACTACACCGACCTCGTCTTATTCTTATTTGTCCAACAAGTTATACACAGGCAACTATTCAAATATCATAGATTCGACAACTGGTTTAATATCGAATGATGCCTTTAATAATTGTATGGAATCATATTACACCTGCATGGACGAAATCTGTACGGCGCGTAATGCCGCCCAACGTCGTTGTGCATGCGCTGGTCGTGTCAAAGCATTTGCAGAGGCTGAAACCGCGCTTGAAACGGCAAACGAAGAATTGATTAAGGTTTCTGGTGAATTGGCATTGCTGATTGCGAACAAGGGCAAAGACGTTTCCGAGGCATTTCAATTAACTGATGCAGAAAAGGTCATGAACTGTGTGTCTTGGCGCGACGCCAGTAAAAATGGCACCGCCAGCGAAGAAGAATTTGGCACATGGTGCGAAGAACATGGTATCTTTGACAATACCTGTTCTGAAAAATCGTCCCCATCATACTGCGAAGAAGACGGAAATAATTTTGGGTTCAACATCAAAAATCTGGATGGTAACGGTTCGGACATCTTGGCATCGCTTCAGGCATGGGCAGACGCCAAGGAACAAACATTAACTATTG
Organism: Candidatus Enterousia sp.; assembly: GCA_045133095.1. GTDB lineage: Bacteria > Pseudomonadota > Alphaproteobacteria > Rs-D84 > Rs-D84 > Enterousia. The sequence goes on along the minus strand of JBGUTP010000004.1, from coordinate 266,045 downwards.
TAACCGAAGACAATGATAAACTGTTATCTGCATTTGATAACCTGTCATCTGTGGTCAGTGGTCTGGCTGGTATCGATGGTGCGTTGTCGTCATCTGATAAACTGACTGATTCATTGGCGGAAACATGGGGTTATGAATTGTTTGAATATGCACACAACAATGTTTGCGCGCGCGTTCTTGATTCTTGCTTTAATGGTATATTCGAAGCGTGCGGCACACCGCCGTCTGGGGCAAAGTGCAGCAATGGTGCATCGCAATGCCCATATAATTATAACAGCCACATCAGTGTGAACAACACCGGCACATACGAATTAAACTTTGTCAATGCCAACAGTGGTTATACTACATCGAATACCGCAACATGTTTTGGTTATACATCTACATCGGGCGACCCGTATGCTAATCTGCGTGGTCCGGTTGCGGACGCGCGTCGCAGCATTATGCAAAAATATGCCTTGGATGCGAACGCCGATTGTGATGCTTATGGCGAAGAATTGCGTGCCGCCGCCCAAAATATTGGCTATCAAAAGGTTGCCGCGCAACAGGCACTTCAACAAAAGCGTATGGAATTCGCCAATGAAGAACGTGAAACAGTCTTAAGTGCTGCGATTGATGCTGGTACCAACTTTAATGAATGTATCAGTGAAATCTATGATTGTTATGAAACCCAGGCTTCATCTAATAAGTCATGGCCTGCGGCGCGTATAAAAACCTATTGCGCCCAGATTGCAAACGTTCCGCATTGCTATGAAGAAATGATTTGTAATCCATCAACGGCGCAGTTCCGTGCTGTAATTGACGAAGCGGATAGCCAAAGCTGTAAAAACACCCAAGATTACACAACAAACACATGTCGTAACATCGTGACTTTGAATGAAATCTTGAATGGTACCGGCGCAACGATTGCGGATAATTTTGATGCATTGACGTCCACAGATTCTGCATCAATTCGTGAAAAGTGCTTGATTGATGCCGGTGTTGAAGGTGTTCGCGAATGGCTTGACAATAATATCAAGACAGGCACGACAAATCAGTAAAACAAAGCCCCGCATCCGCGGGGTGTTTTTTTATTTATGGCTAACCAATAATTTTTAGAAAATCGCGCGCAACTTTTTTTATTCCGCGTGTTTTAAATGCCACGGTTACAATTGCACCATTGTCTTCAATAACAACGCCCGCGCCCATTTCAGCGTGTTGAACTAATTTGCCCATCATGCTTTCATTTGTTTTTTTTACCTTTATCACATTGGGTTTTGGTACGTTGCGGTATGATGGCTGGTACTGTTGATATGTTGGTCGTGGGCTGCCCCCCTGAAAGTCCAGAAATTTGTTGTCCATTTCTGTTATAAAGCGGCTGGGGGCGTTGTATGCGCGCGTACCAAAAATCACGCGTGACATAGCGTTTGAAATAACACATCGTTTTCTGGCGCGTGTGATTGCGACGTATGCCAATCTGCGTTCTTCTTCGATTGCGCCTTCGTTAATTGCCTTGTCATTAGGGAATATACCTTCTTCCCACGCGGGCAGAAACACCGTGTCAAACTCTAACCCCTTTGCCGCATGGATAGTCATAATACTGACGCTGTTTTTATTTTTTGCGCCATCATCCGTGTTCTCATCGTCTTCTGTTGTCATCAGTGCTGCCTGTTCCAGAAATTCTGGCAGACTGTCATACTTGGCGATTACTGATGTAATCAGTTCGCGAACATTTGCGATTCTGTCTGCGGCATCAGCGTCTTTGGAATTCGCCCACATTTTCATATATCCCACATTGTCCAACAGTGTTTGTGCCGCGTCGCGTGGGGGCATTGCTGCCCAATCAAATGCAAACGCCGCCAAAAATTCATCTGCCGCCATACGCAGTTTTGGTGCCAGTGTTGCGACCTTTAACCCTGCCATCATATTTGGGGCGGCTGCACGCAGATTTGCAATTGCCTTGTCCCCAAATCCGCGTCTTGGCTTTGCAATCACGCGAACAAAAGATATATCGTCAAACGGATATACCAGCAATCGTAAATAAGCAATCGCATCACGAATTTCCATTCTGTCATAGAACTTAGTTGCGCCAATCAACCTGTATGGCACACCGCGTGTTGCAAATTCTTCTTCGAATATTCGCGACAAACTTCCCGCGCGTATCAGTACGGCGTACTTTGTATAATCAGACGTATTATCCCGCAAGACAGCATCCGCGATAATTCTTGCTTCATCACGGTCCGACGGCAGTGTTAATACATACACTGGTTCGCCATTGTTTGCCGTATTCATCGCGCGCAAGTCCTTGCCCAAACGTCCGCGATTGTGTCGTATTAATGAATTGGCGGCGTTAAGAATATTTGCTGTACTGCGGTAATTGGTTTCCAATCTGATAATCTTTGCGCCCGGGAAGGATTTTTCAAAATTTAAGATATGTTTAATTTCAGCGCCTCGCCATGAATAAATAGATTGGTCATCATCGCCCACACAACAGATGTTTGGATTTTCGATTCCGCGCGTCAGTATTTTAAGCAATTCCATCTGGGCATTATTAGTGTCCTGAAATTCATCAACCAAGATATATTTAAATTGATTTTGATATCGCCCCAGCACATCCGGATTTTTATCCAGCAATTCCAGCACTTTTAAAATAATATCTCCAAAATCCACCGCGTTCAATCTTTGCAGTTCTGCATTATACGCCACAAATAATTTATCCTTATACCCTAATGCCGACAATCCCTTATCTTTGACGGATGAAAACTCTTCGACATAATCTGCGGGTGTTTTTGTTGATGATGTAATCAAAGATTTAATAACTGCCTTTTGGTCATCTTCGCCAAAAATAATAAAATTTTTCTTCAATCCTACACGTTCTGCATTGGCGCGCAGTATTCTAAGACAAATCGAATGAAATGTTCCGCACCATACGTCACCTGCATACCATGCGCCGTCTGAAAATCCCGCCAGCCTGTTTTTCATTTCATTGGCGGCTTTATTTGTAAATGTCAACGACATCACCTGCCATGGCATACACAGTCCACTGTTTAAAATATGTGCAATTCGTGTGGTCAGTACGCGTGTTTTCCCAGTTCCCGCCCCAGACAGTACCAACACAGGACCTTCTGTGGTTTCAACCGCGGCTTTTTGTTCTTTATTAAGATTTTCTAGCATTATTTTCATCGTTTCATTATAATACCACAAACAATTATTATCAAGGACTGGAAAAAGAAATGAATCGTATAATTTGCTTTGACATTGAAACGACAGGTTTTGAATATATGCGTGGTGACCGTGTGATTGAAATTGGTGCGGTTGAAATTATTGACGGCAAAATAACGGACAATTCATTTCACGAATATGTCAATCCCGAAGGCAAAATTATTCCGCCGGACACGTATGAAGTTCATAAAATTTCAAACGCATTTTTGGAAGACAAACCAAAAATGTCTGAAATTGCTCCAAAGTTCCTGGCGTATGTTGGTGACAGTCCCATTGTTGCCCATAACGGTTTGGACTTTGACTTTCCTTTTGTGAATTACGAACTTGCAAAGTTAAACTTGCCCCAGATTCCGCGCAGTCAGCAGATGGATTCGATTGTTATTGCGCGCAATCGTGTTTTTGGTCCAAAAAGTTATTCGTTGGATGCCTTGGCGAAATGGTATGGCATATCTTTGGCGGCGCGTGCAGATGCACACGGTGCGTTAATTGACTCGGAATTGCTGGCCAAGGTTTATTTGGAACTTGAAAACGAAGCCCCCGCCCCAGATGTCAGCGAAATTATCGCGCAGCAGCACGCGGCAATGTTGGCGCATCCAAAGGTTGGTGGCAATTTCCCCTATCGCAAATTTGCCCCGCGCCCCGAAGAATTGGCGCATCATCAAGAATTCATGGATAAAATTTTAAATCCAAAAAAATAAAACCCCAAATTTTTGGGGTTATTTTTTTGAGCTTTCCTTGATGATTTTCCACCATTTTTTCGCGGTGTTTTTGGTGTCGTTCCACAGCAAAGTTGCATCGCTTTGTAATTTGCCACCAAACGATGCATCAATTGACCCACCCAGTTCGGTTGCGATTTTTGAACCGTTTTTCGCCAACCATATTGTCAGTGCCAATATTAAAATGGTCACCCATAACCCAGGCGTGTCTATTTGTGGAATTGCATCTGCGGAATTGATGGTAACAATATTAGACAGTAATGCCGCACACACGGAAATCACAATAGATAACGCCACAAAATGCAGTGCCGCATTTAAAAAGCGTGCGATTTGTGCCTGAATCGATTCGGCTTTGAACAGTCCCATAAAACCATTAAATATGTCGCCAACAATGCCTTTATAGGATGTTTTACCAATTGTTTCTGCGATTGCTGTGAACGGCAACATTATAATGCCCAAGAACAAGTCCGCAATCACCCCAAATGCTATGAATGCGAACCGCCATGCCAGGTATAAAAATCCCGCGACAAATGCCCCACCACACAGGAATGAAAACATACTGCGTCCAATTCCCAACAACATCCAATTTTTTCCTATTACCATTGCGGAATAGCAAAATCCAGACAACCTTGTTGGTATGCACATAATGTCTGCTGCGGCTTGTGGGTCCAACAGATTTGTCTTTGAAATATTTGCCGCGGCATAGTCACGAATTGCACTGCACGTGTCTGGTATTGTTATTCCTGCTGCCTCTGTTACGGCGTTCAAAATTACATCAGAAATAAAAGTTCCTACCTGCAGTATAGGCGACATAACCATCATAAAAGTTTTTGCGGGTCCAATTTGCAGTATTGCAATCCAAATGAAAACGATACCGCCTTTTTTCAAGATTTCTATGACTTTGCTTTTTGCATCACTTTTACCTGTGATAATTGTGTATGCTTCCAGCATTATCCACATACAATACGCCAGGATAATAAATATGATAACAAATCTTACCAAAGATGTATCCAGAACATGTCCAATGAATGAAAATGCATTCATGAACATCAATCCGACCTTGGCTTCGATGGGCACATAACTATCTAACGCCACCGGTGCCTTTGGTCCGACAAAGGCTTCGACATCGTGGCTCAGTTTACTGGTGAACAGTTTGTGGTTTGCCTCGGTCGCCCATGAACCGTGGTCGCCAATATCTGCCATTGGCAGGTTCGCACTGGCGGCAACGCACGGTGCGGTTAAAAATATCGCCACGGCAACCGGTATAATCTTTGATAAAATTTTAGTAAAAAACCTCATCCTTGTATCAGTCCTTTTTACCCATTGCGGCGGTTACTTTTTTTGTTATCTGAACAGGAACATTCCATATTTTTTGTCCCAGGTCATGTACCCACGTGCCATAGTCAAATTGTTCTTTGGTACTGACGTTTGCGCTTTCTCCTGGGATTGGTAATTTAATCTCACTGTTTGGCAACAGTTTATCAATCTTTGGACTGATTGCGTAATAATACAAAAAGAACAGGCATATCATCATCAACAAGAAATCCCACCCATCATCCAAGAAATCAAATGCGCCCGGATATTGACGTTCAACTTCTGCCTTGCGTGCGGTAAAGCAGTTTTTGAATGCTTCCTTGTCCATTTCGCCGGATGCCAATGCGACCTTTTCGCATGTGGAAAATACGTTCATCACGGACAGTGTTTGTGCATCGGCGTTTTGTGCTTTTTGTCCCATCATGGGTGGTAATATTGCGGTATATCCATCTGCGGGGCCCGGAAAGAAAGTATCTGCGGTATAGGATACGGTTGCGTAAATAACCAAAACTTTTAAGGTGATTGCGACGATTCTGACTGCGGACGAAATCAGCATGCCAATTGCCTTGCTGACCAAACTGCTTGCCTTGGACCAAATTTTTTCAAACGCGGACGCCGCCAACAGCAAAGGCAAAAAGATAATAACAAACACTAACTTAAATACGACAGACAATATTTGAAAGAATAAATCAAACCCTATGATTAAGAACATCAATACCAATGTTAATCCTGCAATCCATGTGAATGCACCGCCGCCCATATCAAGCCATGCATAGTTCATCAACGCAAATCCACCTGCTGCCCCCGCCAGCATTACACTGTTTATATTTCCAATTGCGCACATAAACGGTTGCATTATTGGGTTAAGAACATCGTTTTTTGTGTCGTCTTTTGTTGTTGGGGTTAATGCGCCGCACTGTGCCGCATCCGACACACCGGTCGCAGCCATAGACAGTTCTGCCCCAATATACAACACGGGTGTTATGGTAATTTGTGATACAGTTTTCATTGCAGTTACGCCGCCCAACCCCAGCATTCCCATCATTGCGCCCACGAACATCATTCTGACGCCTTGTTGCCAGATTTTGTCGAACCAGGGTTTAAATTCGATTTTGTGTTCTTTTGCATCCAGACCAGATGTCTTTTTTGCATGTTCAAAAATATAAGTTGCGGTATGAATCAAGATATAAATTCCAAAACCCAAGACCATAATAATCCAGATTTTATCAACCATCAGTCCCCAGAATTTTTCTGCGGCACTACCGATAACGCTAAACAAATCGGCGATATAGCCGCACATAAAGCACCCATTGGCACTTGCAATATCGCCATTTTCGACCCCTATTGCGGTCAGGAAATTGTCCATACTGGTATAGGTCAGCGCACCCCCGCCAATAGAAGAAGATATGTACCAAACCCCCAGCCCCAACGCAACCAGGCACATAACAACTCTGACGGCGATTAAAATCAGTTGTGCTTTCAGCATTACTTTTTCTCTTCCTTACCTTCGCCACCGCTTATGATAGTCTTTCCAATTTTTACGGTTGTATCGACAACGTTTTTAGTTAATTGCATCATATCGTTTGCAAATTGTTCGCCTGCATCCTTCTTTTCTTGTACGCCGAACGCATCCAGAATCATCTTTGTAATTTGTGGAATTTGCTTGTATATAAAGTTTAACACATAAACCAAGACGACACAACTCATCAACGTCATTGCCTGCAGATTATCTGTGTTTAAATCTTCTTCGTAAATTGTTCCTGTTGTAATTGCTGTCATAAGGTCGTTGACCGATGCATCTGGTGCGGAAAAGAACTTAGCAATAATAACCATTATCACGGTGTATGTAATAATTACCGACCCCAGCGTAACAATAGAGTTTATTAAATTTTTTATCTGATTTATTCCCACGCCATTGCCCAATTTTCCAACCCAACCTGGAACGCTGTCTGCGCCTTTGAATGCGATTGTTGCCAGTGACAACGGAAAAAAGAATGCAAAAAACGCCATCGCAATAATTGCGTCCGCAAAATAGCAACAGTACCGAAAGAATAACTTTAAAAATCCCCATGCCAAATAAAATCCAATCAAAAACAATATCGCGTGTTTTACCAGACTGCCAACCCCCAACAGTGCCTTCCATGAAAACGCATTGTCCATCATTGCCAGCCCCAATTTCATATAGGCTTGGAATTGTGTAACAGTTGTTTTCATCAACAACAAGATTTTATCGCGCAGTTGTGGTCTATAGAACCCTTCTTCTTTTATTTCTTCGGGCTGATAAGATACTTTTTCTTCGACCGCCTGGGTGTCTAACTTTATCATACTTTGCGTGTACATCAGGGTAACTTGTGCGACGGGTTCAAACGTTACTGTTGAAATAAATCGTGGCACCATAACACCTGCGCCCATCAGACTTACCGCGACAATTCCATTTACAAAAACCTTTTGAATTGATTTCTGGTACCAAGGGTCGGAAAAACCGCCCTTAAAGTTTTGCCACACGGCGTTGATAATAAAGACTGTAAAGATTGCGAAAAATAATATAACACAAATCTTGCTGAAATAATCGTATGTTGCAGCGGCGGCAAAAGACACAATTTGAAACAGTCTGTCAAACACCGGGCAACCCCAGCATTGCACACTTTTATCTACCAAAGATGTGACTATTCCGCTCATTTTATTTCTTTATCCATCCCGCGGCGGTGCCGACAGTTTTTCCAAGTTTCTTAAAGCCGCTTACGATTGTCGAAGCGTCGTTTTTAACGTCTTTGTATAATCCATCCATTCCAGACCCGACATATTTCTTTAACTGTTGTTGTGTCAGGTCAAATATTTTGAACATTAAATAGAAGGTTAAAATCGCGCTCATCCACATGACGGAATGTGCGCCAAATCCTGTTGCGCCTTGTCCGACGGTTGGAATGTTGCTGGCGGCGTTACCGCCTGCGGCAACAACAAACACCGAACTGTTCCATTGAAACAGTGCCTTGATGACGGCAAGGTTGATGCACAATATAAACGCGCATGCAATCATTGTTACGATTAATTGTTGCAGTGCCTTGGTAATCCCACCAAAAGCAGGCCAAACATCAAACCATTTGTCACTTGGTTTTACGACATAAGTCAAAACATAAAACGGATATAAAATTAATTGCATACCAAAATTAAATATTCCCTGAATAATCAGCAGTGCCATAAATAAATTACTGGCAACAAAGGTAAAGATTAAAATAATTCCTGTCACCAGATTCAAGAAATCTTCGCCCCCATGTGGCACCATTGACATCAGCCCTTTAAGTCCCCGCGTAACAAAGTCAAATCCGCGCTTGATAATAGTGTTGTTGGCATGTGATAAATCTGCGACAGGTTGAACCAAAAATTTACAAGAATCTTCGGAAATCCATGCTTTTTCAACAATTTCCGGTGGGCAAGATACATCAGGTGCGCGTGTTCCTGCCTCGTTAATTGAATCTGTGATGTGGTGTGTGTAAATTGCCCCCAGTTGCAAGAAAGGATTGACCAACCATTGTGTTAAATACACAGGTTTTAATTGCAACAGCAACGCCACCGCCACAACGGCGCGAATCCCTGGTCGCATAACGTTTTCGACAATTTTGCTTGCGCTTTGAATTTCGCCGCCACCGGACATTCCGATAAAGCCTGCCCAGTTTTTTGGAATATACATTTTTACGATATTGATTACAATGGTGTATGCTAAAAATCCCCACACCATCAGATGGATAAATCCGGTCACCCCATCGTCGCCAACAAAGAATTCGTATGTGCCTGTGGCGACCATCATTAATGAATCCAGTACCATTGGCACAAACGGTGCCAGGTTTAGCGCATCAATAATATTTTCTGCATGCGCGGCACCCGGCATAATAAATGCCGCACACAAGACCAACCCGCACAACAGTTTTTTAAAGACGTACATTCTCTATATTTATCTTTATTTTTATCAATTATATCACATTTGCGACAAAATGTGATATACTTAAAGCAATGAATTGGTTAAAAAAATTTTGGATAGTATTTTTATCGTTCTTGCCGATTGGGGCAGGGGCGGTGGTCCCTTGGGTTATTGCGGGGGTTGCGGGCGTTGGTGTTGTTGCGGGTTTTTCGATATATCGCACATCGGTTCCGGTTGATATGTCCGGCGCGTATCAGTTTTTTTCCAGTTGTTGGTCCTGTCAAATGTTTTCAGACATTATGGCGACCATGTCGAATCTTTTGCCGCGTGTTTACAGTGCGCTGGGGCATACGATAATACCTTTTGCGTTGATACTAACCGCGGTTTGGGTGGCGTGGAAATTATTAAGCGGCTTTTTTAACGCCAAGATAGATGAACCTTGGTCTATTGCCAGTGGTTTCAGCATTCACTTATTAAAACTGGGGTGCGTTTGTATTTTGTTGGCTGCACCCATCCCTCGTTTGGTATCAGAAATAGCGATTCAGCCAATATTTAACGTTGGTCTGTCACTGAACAGGGCGGTTGTTCATAACGATGATAATTTTGATGCCTGTGTTGTCGCCACCGCCATAGCGGACCCGACTTCGGTCAGTGCGGATGCCGCCAACAGTGGTGCTTTCTCGCCCCGGTTTCGACATAATCTTGCCTGTGAATTATCGGGCATTCATCAGTTGACCGGTCTTGGGATGACTGTTGGTTGGACTATGTTAAACATGGCGTTTGATTCGGACTACATGCACAAAATCATGTGGGATATTCCGATTTTCCCGAACGTTCCTATCTTTATAGCAGGGGCGTTAATATTGGTTTTGTTTTTTATGGCGCTGTTACCAATTCCTGTATTTTTTCTGGAAATGTTTATAACGATTTCTATGGATTTGATAATGCTGCCATTGATGCTGCTGGCGTGGTTGTTCAAGGGCTGGAAAATATCACTTGATGGTGCGGGCAAAACGATTCGCAGTATTGTCGATTACACGGTGTCATCTGCGCTTGGCATTGCGATAACGTGCATCTTTATTTCATTTGCAGTGATGTTTTTAGATGCTGTTTTTGGTGATTGGGCTGGCATGTCTGCGTTATCGACTGCGTTAATGCAAAACGATTCGAAATTTTTGATGGATGCCTTGATGATGCGCAATGACAGCCTGATAACCATCATATTAATGGGTATCTTTATTACTATGTTTATGATAATGATACCTGCATTGGTCAAAACGATGTTTAGCGTTGAAATATCTAAGAAATTTTATGAAACGACTAAAAAGAACGCGGATATTGTATGGACGAATCTGAAAAAATGGTACTCGGCAATAAAAAAATAAAAAATCAAGTCCTTTATTTAACATGCCCCCCTTTTTTGTTAAGTCCGAATCTGATATAATTCTTAGCAATGACAAAGTTTCCGATTCTTTACTGGCCACGCAAGACAACTGGTGACAATGAATATCAGTTGGCACGCAAGGTAATAAATAAATCTGTTGGCATAATGCCTGATGTTCGAATTGATGACATAGACATTGCATCGACGTTGGCTGAAAATCCCAATGCGGTTATTTATTATCCTGTTTTTTGTGGTTCTACTGGCTGGTGGGGCGAATTGCTTGGCGGTGACGCGGTGGTCAGCGACAAGATTATCATATCGCCGGAATGTCAATTAATGGTCATAGAATTGCGTCATACATCTAAATTGCGTGGTCAGACTCAGTTACTGGCGGCGGAAATTTACCCGACCAGCGGCTTTTTCAAGAAGATGAATTCTGGGATTGCAACGGTTGCAGACATGCTGGCGACGGATACTGGGACGATATTGGCATTGTTTTGTGGCAAAAATCAGACTCAGTTTATAAATATTCTGGAATCGACTGGAAATTCGTATTTGGGGTGTCTTGGTCGATATTAATCTGGTATTATTGCTTGATTTCTGTAAAAAAGCATGTATAATTCACAGGCTAAAATTCTAAACAAAGGTAAAAAACATGAAACAAGGAATTCATCCTGAATACCACGAAATTAACGTCACCAGAACTGATGGCAAGACGGTAAAAATGTATTCATCTGTAAAAAAAGATTTGGTTTTATCTACTGATAACTTGAATCACTCTGCCTGGACGGGTCAGCGTTCTAACGCCGGCGAAAAGGGTCAGCGTGCATCTCAGTTCAAAAGCAAATTTGCTGGCTTTAAATTCTAAAGAAAAACTCAGATTGCAATTGTCTTACGGGGGGCAACGACATGGATTTGTTAATAAAAGGTTCGACCGAGTTAAACAAGATGTTTATGGCGTTGCAACGTACAGCGTCTGGGTTGCGTCGTGATTTTGGCGAAGTTGAAAGCCTGCAGCAGTCATTGCGCAGCGCGCATGATTTTGTTCAAAAGGCCGCCAGTCGTATCGAAGAAAGTATCTTAAATGACTTGCTGTTGGTTCGTCCATCGGCGGGTTTATTAACGCCAAATTTGGTCCAAGATGGCGATGGTCGCGACGAATTTGTCCTGGCGTTATCTGGGGCGCAGAATTTTGTGCGTGGCAATCCTCATTTTGCAATTTCCCTGGCACTGTGTTCTAATGACGAAGCAAGAATAGCCTTGGTTTATTCGCCGATTGATGACCGCCTCTATTTTGCCGAGGCTGGCACCGGTGCCTATGTCTTTTCGACATTCCATTCCGCGCGTCTTAAGGTTTCGAATGTTTCAGAAATGGGCGAAGCCACGGTTGCATACAATACCAGCGATTGTCGTCCAATGGTTGGTGATGTTCGTCGCAGTGGGTGTCCTGCGCTTGATTTGGCGTGGGTTGCGGCTGGGAAACTTGACGCATTTATTTCTGACCCATTAAATTATGCCGAAATTGCGGCGGGTGATTTGATTGTTCGCGAAGCGGGCGGACACATATCGCTTGGGGCTGATTTGGTTGTCACCAATGGCAAATTGAAAATTGAATAAAACAATCCCACAATGTGGGATTTTTTTTATGACTAAATATTTGCAAAATCGCCAAATTTATCGTAAAATACCAGATGTTATGAAATTCAAGAAATTCTTTCGTATTTTGCTAAATATATTCTTTTGGGCGTTCGTTGCGGGCATTGCATCCCTGGCGGCTTTGGTTTTAATATATGGAAATGATTTGCCTGATTATAAAAAGTTGGCGACCTATGCGCCACCTGTTGCGACACGTCTGTATGCGTCGGACGGTTCGCTGTTGATTGAATATGCCGAAGAAAGACGTGTTTTCATTGATTATGCGGATATGCCGGCGCAATTGGTTAATGCTTTTATTGCTGCCGAAGACCAAAATTTCTGGACGCATCCTGGTATTGATGTTCAGGGGATAATCCGCGCGGTTGCCAATAACGCAATGCGTGCCATGGGTCGCAATGCGACGTTATCTGGCGCGTCAACCATTACGCAACAGGTTGCCAAGAATTTCTTTTTAACATCGGAACGTACTCTCTCGCGCAAGATTAAAGAGGCTATTCTTGCGATGCGCCTGGAACGCAGTTTTTCAAAGCAGCATATTTTAACATTATACATGAATCAGATATTCCTTGGTGCGCGCGCATACGGTGTTGGTTCTGCGGCGTTGATGTATTTTAACAAGCCGGTTTCGGAATTAACCTTGGCGGAATGTGCGTTTTTGGCATCTTTGCCCAAGGCGCCAAACAATCGTACCCGCGCGGTTGAACGCAGAAATTACGTTTTGCGTCGCATGGTCGAAGAAGGTTTTATTACTCAGGCCCAGGCCGATGCTGCCGCCGCCGAAGAATTAAACATAAACAGTGGCTTTACCGCCCAGATGCAGGAAGAATTTCAATATTTTGCCGAAGATGTCCGTCGTCAGTTGTTGAATACATTAGGGCGCGAAACATTGTATAATCAGGGTCTGTACATCAAAACGACCATCGTTCCCGAATTGCAAATGGCGGCATCTGCGGCATTGAACAAGGAACTTGATGCATATAATGCGGGTCGCACAGAAAAGTTGCAAGGCGCAATTATTGCGATGAATCCTCATACCGGGCGCATTGTTGCGATGGCAGGTGGTCGCTCTTTTAACGAGAGTTCATTTAACCGTGCCACCCAGGCCTATCGTCAGGTTGGTTCTACAATTAAGCCGTTTGCATATCTGTCGGCATTGGAACGTGGTTACAGTCCCCAGACCATGTTGCTTGATGCGCCGTTTGTTGGACTTCGTGAAAATAACATGTTGTGGAAGCCTGAAAATTATGACAAGAAATTCTTGGGTGATGTTCCACTGCGCCTGTCTTTGGAAACGTCACGCAATGTGCCGACTGTTCGTTTAGTTGAACAGATTGGTGTCAACAATGCTATCGAAGTTGCCCAGCGTTTCGGTGTATATCCATCTAATCTGGACAGTATCAATTTATCTATGGCGTTGGGGGCGGGTGAAACAACGCTGGAAAAATTGGTTCTGGGGTATTCTGCGTTTATCAATGGTGGTCGCGTGATTCAACCGCGTTTGGTTGACTATATCGAAGACAGGTATGGTCGTGTGATTGGTGGTGCACCGACACAGATAACAGAATGGTCGGCGGATTTATTGCCTCCTGAAATGTTGTTTGATTCTGAACCGCTGTCTGATGCGCAAAGTTTGTATCAAATGGTTTCTATATTGCAGGGTGTCGTGGAACGCGGAACCGGAAAACAGGCGCGTGTTCCTGGGCATACGATTGCGGGCAAAACCGGCACGACTAATGATGTCAAAGACGTCTGGTTTGTTGGTTTTTCCAAGAATTTGATTGCGGGTGTGTATCTTGGATTTGATACGCCACGTCCATTGGGCAAGGGTGCGGGTTCTCACATGGCGGCGCGCGTATTTGCGGATTTTATGCGTGTTGCGCTTAAAGACGAAAAAAATCAGCCTTTTGCGGTTCCGGATGGCATGACCTTTATGCGTGTCAATCGTCGCAGTGGCGCATCTGCGGCATCTGACCCTGATGGCACTATTATTCAAGAAGCCTTTAAACCGGGGCAGGGACCAAATCCTGCGCCGTCGCGTTCGGCGGACACTTATACCCCTGTTGTCGGTGGTGTCTTTTAATTCTTATAATAACATTTGTTTATCAAATCTTTTGTGATAGAATGTCAGCATAAGGAAAGGATTTTTTATGCTGACTGATTATTTTATGGAACATGGTTTTTCTTTGTTTGCCAGTGGTTGGACTCAATTTGCGGGCGGATTTTTTATTGCGTTTATGGTAATGCTGATGTTCGGGCGTCCGTTTATTAATGCCATGCGTACGTTTCAAAAGAAAGGACAGCCTATCAGTGAAAACGTACCCGAATCCCATCGTGTAAAGGCGGGAACCCCGACAATGGGTGGTTTGTTAATCATAGTTGCAATATTAACAGGCAGTTTGTTGTTTATGCCCATTGCGAATCCTACGGGCTGGATTGCATTGGCGGCATTGGTAATGTTTGGTGTATTGGGCTTTATTGATGATTATAAAAAAGTAACATCTCAATCTAAAAAGGCATCAAATGGCTTGTCGCCTTTGACGCGTCTGGTGGTCGAAGGTGTCTTTGTCGTTATTTTGGCATACTTAATCAATACGACCATGCCACCGTACATCCCCGAATATTCTTTGGCGTTGGGGGCGGGTATCATATTGCCTTTGGGGTATTTTTACTATGTCTTTGCGTACTTTGTAATTTGTGGCAGTGCGAACGCAACAAACATAACAGATGGTCTGGACGGCATGTTGTCTAAATTATTTTTGCCGGTGTTGGTTGTGTTGGTTGTTGCGTTGTGGTCTGCAACCCGCATAGGCTATATGGATACTGTTGTATTCTTGCCGATGGCAAGTGGTCTGTACGCTGTTCTTGGGGCGGCGTTTGGTGCAATTCTGGGCTTTTTATGGTATAATTCCAAGCCTGCATCAATCTTTATGGGCGACGTTGGTTCGTTGGCACTTGGTGGCTTTATGGGTACGATTGCCATGCTGTTAAAGACCGAGATTATTATGGGTGTAGCCGCGGGGATGATGGTTTTGATTTTGTTGTCATCGTTTGTGCAAACTATGTATTTTAAATTTACTCGCAAAATAACAGGCACGGGTCGTCGTATCTTTTTACGTGCGCCATTACATCATCATTTTGAAGAGTTAGGTTGGACGGAAACAAAAATCGTAGAACGTTTCTTTATCTTGTCTGTGTTGTTTTCTGGCCTGGCATTAGTATTGTTAAAATTTGCATAAAATGGTGTATGAAATATCATGATTAAATTTATCAGTCGTACCGAAGAAAGTAAACTGACCAGTTGGTATTTTGAAATAGACCGCCGCCTGTTGGGGTGTGTCTTGTTAATGATATTGTTGTCTGTGGTGTTTGTTGTGTCTGCTGGGTCTGTTGCCGCCGAACGCATTGGTCAGCCTTGGCATTATTACCTGTGCAAGGCAATTCCGTTTTATTTCTTTGGGTTGATATTTCTTTTTGGTGCCAGTTTTTTAAATAAAAAATTAGTTTTACTTTTGGCGGCGGCAAACCTGGCGTTTGGTTTGTTTTTGCTGCCTATAACGGTTGTTGCGCCGCACATTATTAATAATTCTGCGCGCTTTATATCGTTTGGTGGTTTTAATATTATGCCTGCGGACATTATGAAGCCGGGCTTTATCTTAATGACCGCATACTTTTTGTCTTTGATGAAAGAACGTTATGGCAAGGAAATATTTTTTAACAAAGAAGCATGGCGTTTTAACACTTGGCTTAGTTGGGTGTATTACCTTATGCTGTTTGCGGTAATGGTATTTATTATTTTTAATCACCCAGATTTTGGTACGGCTGTTTTATATTTAGCGGTGTTTGCATCGATGGTTTTTATTGCGGGGTTACCGTTGGTGTTGATTCCTTTGTTTGGGGTTGTTGGGTTGACTATGTTGGTTACTGCGTTTTTTACACTGGGCCACGTTCATCGTCGTATAATTGCGTTCTTTACCGGCACAGGCGACACATATCAGGTGGACAATTCTGTTGATTCTATTCGTCATGGCGGACTGTTGGGGTCTGGGGACGATGCGTTTGTAAAACAGTACCTGCCCGACGTACACACAGACTTTATTTTTGCGGCAATTGCCGAAGACCTGGGGGCGATACTGGCATGTGGACTGTTGGTTTTATTGTTTTATGTTTTTCGTCGGTTGATAACCAATGCGACAAATGCGCGTGATTTATTTGTGTTGTATGCGGCGGGTGGGACTGCTGCGCTGTTTGGCACTCAGATTTGTTTTAACATGCTGACGACGCTAAACTTGTTTGCGCCAAAGGGAATGACATTGCCGTTTATCTCTTATGGTGGCAGTTCGTTGCTTGCATATTGTTTGTTGTTCGGCATGATATTGGCAATTGTGCGCGAAGATAAGTGGAAATAAACCAAAGGAAGAAGTTATGAAAATATGGGTTGCAACAGGTGGTACCGGTGGACACGTTTTTCCTGCACTAAGTGTTGCGGATTGTCTGGTGTCGCGTGGACACAGGGTAACGATATCTTGTGATGGGCGTGTGCGTGATATGGTGCGTCGTGGCGCGCCCATTGGCGCGCGGATATGTCATGTTTGGGCATCAGGTGTTGGCGCTAAAAGCCGTTTAAAGCAATGTTGGGCATTGACTAAGATAGGTGTTTCTGCTGTGGCGTTGGTGTTCCGATTTGCGTTTTCGCGTCCGGACCGTGTTGTTGCGTTTGGTGGTTATGCTTCTGTTCCGGCGGTTTTTGCGGCACACGTGTGGCATGTTCCGACGTTCTTGCATGAACAAAATGCGGCGATTGGTCGTGCGAACAAGTTTACAATGCGTTGGGTCAAGACTTTAATGACCAGTTTTCCCACTGTCTCTGGCATTCCCGGCGGGGTTGCGCGCGTGATTTATACGGGGCTGCCTGTTCGCAGGGAATTTCTTGCGCTTTCTGGTGCGTCTTTGCCGGGTGCGTCAAAGTTATTGGTCACAGGTGGTTCCTTGGGTGCGCAGATTCTGGACGATATTGTGCCTGCGGCAATTGCGGCTATGAAGAACAAAAAGATATTTGTCACGCATCAAACGCGACCTGAAAATGTGGAACGTTTACAGCAGTTTTATGCCGACAATAAAATTCGCGCGAACGTGTTGTCGTTTATTCATGACATGGCGGGTGCTATATCTGGCGCGGATTTAATTATCGGCCGCAGTGGTGCCAGCACCGTCGTAGAATTACAAACGATTGGTCGTCCTGCTATTTTGGTGCCTTTGAATATTAACCCAGACCAGGCGGCAAATGCGGCATGCTTTGCCAAAACAGGTGGTGGCTTTGCCATAGAACAATCTAAGTTCACGACGAAATGGTTGACTGCGACATTGACGGAATTGTTTGAAAATCCGTTACGCCTGGACAAGATGGCGCAAAAAGCACTGGTGCCAAATAATGCCGTAGATTTGATTGCAGACGAAGTAACAAAATAATAAACCGCCAAACGGCGGTTTTTCTTGAATTTTTATTTTAATCTGATACGATTTCTGCCATAGTTTTTACACAATACCAAGGTACTGAAAAATGAATATAGAATTGGGAAAAAATATATCTGCACGTGACATTGAAACCAGAATCCAGGAATTCTGGGATAAAAATACATTTTGGAATAATGATGTTAATTCGGACAAACCATCGTTTTGCGTTATGATGCCACCACCGAACGTAACGGGTAATTTGCACATGGGACACGCGCTGGACAATGTTCTGACAGATATTATGTGTCGCTATAAACGTATGGCGGGCTTTGATGTATTGTGGCAGCCTGGGACCGACCACGCATCGATTGCGACCCAATTATTGGTGGAACGCGACCTGTCTAAGCGTGGAATAAATCCGCATGCCTTGACATTGGATGAAAAGTTAAATGCTGCCTGGTCCTGGAAGGCGGACAAGGGCGGTCAAATTATGAATCAGTTGCATATCTTGGGTGTGACGCCTGTATGGCAACGTGAACGTTTTACGATGGACGAAGGCTTGTCGGCTGCGGTTACGAAACTGTTCGTCAAGATGTATAACGAAGGCTTGATTTATCGTGAAAAACGCCTGGTTAATTGGTGTCCGAAACAGCAAACATCCGTATCGGACCTGGAAGTTGAAACCCGTGAAGAACATGGCAAGTTCTATTACTTTAATTATCCATTGGTTGGTGGCGGGGTTGTTGAAATTGCGACAACACGTCCTGAAACGTTATTTGGTGACCAGGCAATTGCCATTCACCCTGAAAACGAAAAATTAAAACACTTGATTGGTCGTCGCGCGATTATCCCATTAACTGATATTGAAATTCCGATTGTTGCAGACGTTCACGCAGACCCAGAAAAGGGAACCGGTGCGGTAAAGATTACACCGGCACATGACTTTGATGACTGGGAAGTTGGCTTGCGTCATAATTTAACCCCGGTTTGTATTTTGACCCCAGATGCCAAATTAAATGATAATCCGGTTGTGCCTGAAAAGTATCGTGGTCTGGACAGATATGTTGCCCGCAAGGCGGTTGTTGAAGATTTGACCGCGGCAGGTTTGATTATTAAAATCGAAGACCGTGTGATTCCAACGCCTTATTCTGAACGTGGCGGCGTGCCGGTTGAACCATATTTAACGGACCAGTGGTTTGTTGATGCGGAAAAATTGGCAATCCCTGCAATCAAAGCGGTGGAACAGGGTGAAATTAAATTTATGCCGGAACACAGATATAACCTGTTTATGGCATGGATGAAGAATATTCGTCCATGGACTATTTCACGTCAATTGTGGTGGGGACATCATATTCCGGCATGGTATGACGCGGATGGCAAAGTTTATGTTGCAGAAACCGAAGAAGAAGCGATTAAACAATCTGGCGGCAAAGAATTAACCCGTGACCCTGATGTGTTGGATACTTGGTTCTCGTCTGGTTTGTGGCCATTTTCGACATTAGGCTGGCCGACAGATACGTTGGAATTGAAAAAATATTATCCGACGAGCCTGCTGTACACCGGCGCAGATATTATTTTCTTCTGGGTTGCGCGTATGATTATGATGGGAATTTATGTTATGGGCGACGTTCCGTTCAAGACGGTGAATTTTCACGGCTTGGTACGTGATTCCAAGGGACAGAAAATGTCCAAGACCAAGGGCAATGGTACAGACCCATTAACAACGATTGAAAAATTTGGTGTTGATGCGCTGCGGTACTGGATTGCGACTGCCCCAATTGGTACTGATATTCGTTACAGTGACGACGAAGTTAAACGTGGTTCAAAACTGCTGACTAAATTATGGAACGCGTCAAAATACGTTCTGATGAATTTGTCTGATTTTGAACCGGCAACCGCACCGCAAATTCCGGTGTCTGAACGTTTTATCGAAGACAGATGGGTTTTGTCTGAATTGAACAAAACAATCGCCGAAACACGCAAGCATTTGGATAAATATGATAACTATAATTCACGTGCTGCAATCGATAGCTTCTTCTGGGATATTTTCTGTGACCAGTATCTGGAATTTATCAAAGACCGTTTCTGGGCGCCTGAAAAATACAGTGCGGAATCTAAACTGTCGGCGCAGTGGACATTGTACACGGTATTGCGTACGATTATTGGATTGTATGCACCGTTTATTCCATTCCTGACCGAAGAATTGTGGCAAAAGATTTATCGGGATTTCGAAGGTGGCGAAACATTGCATCTGACCGCATATCCGGAAACAAAATCGGAATATGAAACGGATGTGTCGCAAATGAATATTGCGCTGGAAATCTTGAAAAATGTTCGCGGCTTGCGCACAGACCGCAAGGTTGGCAATGGTGCAAAACTGGAAACGCTGACCATTCCGTCTGCAACACCGGATGTGTTGCATGGTCTGATTAAGTCTGCGGCACGTGCAAATGAAATTATCCTGGGTGATGCGTTGGATTTTGTTGTTGCGGAATCGAAACAAGCGGTGTAATCATGGCTGATAAATTGATTGAACATCGTGTTCTTCAGGCGTATCAGTGTGACCGGTTTGGTAATGTGCGTCCGTTGATTTTGATGAATGAATTGCAATCAATTGCCGACCGTCATGCCGAGGTTTTAGGTTGTGGTCGCACATATTGTCTGGAAAACAATGTTGGCTGGGTTGTTATGTACTATCTGGTTGACATTGTTGAATTGCCACGCGAAGGTGAAGAATTGACGTTTACAACATGGCCATCATGCCAAGATGCCTTGCGTGCGACACGCGATTTTGAAATCCACGGGTCGGACGGTCGTTTGATGGTTCGTGCAACGTCTCAGTGGATTTTAATTGATATGGCGCGTCGTCGTCCGTTGCCATTGGCAAATCACCTGTCACCAGATGTTGTTGTGCCAACACGTGCGTATGGTTGTGCGTTTGAAAAATTCCCAGATTTTGAAACCAATAAAACGCACATAATGAAGTGTCGATTTGATGATATTGATGTGAATCAGCATATTAACAACGCGGTCTATGCGGTGTGGGCAACGGAAAGCGTTGGCTTTAAATATCGCAGTGAGCATAAATTAAGGAAAATCGATATTAACTTTAAAAAAGAAGTCAGTCCTGATACACCTGAAATTCAAATAGATGTTTTGATTGATGGTTTGGTTTCGTATCATAAAATCAAGACCCAAGACACCGAGCATGCGGTTGTGATTTGCCATTGGGAACAGATTTGAAAAAATCCCGCCGTGTGGCGGGTTTTTAATAAAAAAACCGCCAATTGGCGGTTCTTTCTTAGTTTGCCGCAGTTGCAGCCAATCTTTTGCGACCTGCCGCGCGACGGCGGTTCAGAACATCGCGACCACCAGCAGTTGCCATACGTGCGCGAAATCCGTGTGTGCGAACGCGACGTGTCTTAGATGGTTGATATGTACGTTTTGTTGCCATGACTCAAATCCTTGTTTTCATTTTGCTTTTGTATTCCGGGCAGTTCTAACAGCATCATGAACAATCCCGAAATAAATCCGTTTGTGACCCTATTTAACCACAGGTTTTATAAAAACGCAACCTTTTTATTTAGATTTTATCAATCCGGTCTTTTTCAGACCTTCAAGTATCAAATAATATATGAATAAACTGTAAAATAACTTCCAAAAAGGCAAGAACATTTTATTATCCCTTGTGTTATCTCTTTTTTTGATTAATCGTGTTGCGCACGCGTTCGACAAAATCAATAGCGTTAATCATCTGTCTTAATGCCCATTCTTGATACGAGTATTGCACCCTTTCAATGCAGTTATTTTCGGTGTTTTTCTTATTTTTATCGGCAAGTTCGCGTGTTTCTTCGATTAAATCTTTAATATTTCCCATTTGTTTTAATTCCATTTTTTGTGCAAATTATGGTATCACAAAGGTTTGTTTTGTCAATGTGTTTTTTTGCCTTTATTTCTTGACCAAAAGCCCCAAAATCTGCTATGTTTTGTATGTGAAAAACATAGGAAAGGTAAGTATGTCAGAAAACATGAATGAAGTAAACGAAGTAAAGGTTCCACAGTCTTCTTTGGAACACGAAATGCGGACCAGTTTCTTGGACTATGCAATGTCTGTAATTGTGGACCGTGCATTGCCGGACGTTCGTGACGGTTGCAAACCGGTGCATCGTCGTATTTTGTATGTTATGAACGATGTTGCGCCTGCGACCAAGCCGACTGTCAAATCTGCGCGTATTGTCGGTGATGTTATGGGTAAATACCACCCACACGGCGACAGTTCCATTTACGAAGCCATGGTTCGTATGGGGCAAGATTTCTCTATGGGTGAAATGCTGGTCCAGGGACAGGGTAATTTTGGCTCTCGTGATGGCGACAAGGCGGCGGCCATGCGTTATACCGAAGCGCGCCTGTCTAAATTGGGTGCGTCCTTGATGGACGATATGGACAAGGATACTGTTGATTGGATGCCGAACTTCGACGGCAGTTTGCAAGAACCAGTTGTTTTACCAACCAAGTTTCCAAATTTCTTGGTAAATGGTGGTTCTGGTATTGCGGTTGGTATGGCGACTAATGTCCCAACATATAATCTGGGTGAAATTTGCAATGGTATTTTGGCGGTGCTGGATAACAAAGATTTATCAGACGATGAATTATTTACGATTATCCCTGGACCTGATTTTCCAACAGGCGCAATGATAATGGGGCATGCTGGCGCGTACAAGGCGCATACCACAGGGCGCGGTTCGATAATTATTCGTTCCAAGACACATATCGAAGATTTTCGTGATCATCAGGCGATTATTGTTGATGAAATTCCGTATCAGGTAAACAAGGCACAGTTGATTATTAAAATTGCTGAACTGATTAAAGATAAACGAATCGAAGGTATTTCTGAAATTCGCGACGAATCATCCAAAGAAGGTTTGCGCGTTGTTATTGAATTAAAACGTGACGCAATTGCCGATGTTGTATTGAATCATTTGTTCCAGTACACGGAAATGCAGACTAATTTCCCTGTGAATATGATGGCGTTAAATCGTGGGCGTCCAATGTTGTTTAACGTTCGTGGGGTTCTGGATGCGTTTATTGAATTCAGGGCAGAGGTTATCCGTCGCCGTACAATCTTTGATTTGAACAAGGCGCGCAATCGTGCGCATACGTTGCTGGGGTTGTCTGTTGCGGTTGGTAATCTGGATGAGGTTATTGAATTAATTAAATCCAGTCCAAATCCCGAAGTTGCCCGCGAAGCACTTGTGTCGCGTGGTTGGCGTGCATCTGATATTGAATCATATATTCAATTGATTGATGACCCAAATACGGAATATACCGACGGCATGTTTTATATGTCCGAAGACCAGGCGCGTGCTATCTTGGAATTGCAATTGCATCGTCTGACGGGCTTGGAACGCGATAAAATTCATAATGATTTAACAAGTCTGGGTGCGACAATACGCGACCTGTTGGAAATTTTAGGCAGCAGCGAACGAATCGTCCAAATTATTCGCGAAGAAACAACATCTGTGCGTGATAATTGGGCGTCGCCTCGTCGTACGGAAATTTCAGATGCGGAAATCGATATTGATATCGAAGACTTAATTGCGCGTGAAGATATGGTTGTAACGGTATCTAACACAGGCTACATCAAACGTGTTGCGTTGGATACATATCGCGCACAAAAGCGTGGTGGCAAAGGGCGTAATGCCATGGCGACCAAGGAAGATGACTATGTGGTTCAAGTGTTTGTTGCAAACACCCATACGCCGCTGTTGTTCTTCAGTTCCAAGGGCTTGTGTTATAAATTAAAGACATACAAATTGCCCGAAGCAGCGGCTGCTGCCAAGGGGCGTCCATTGGTAAATCTGTTACCGTTGTCACAGGGCGAAACAATTACCGCGATTTTACCGGTTCCCGAAGAAGATGTTGCGCGTGTTGCAGAATCTGGCAAGGAACATTTCTTGATGTTTGCGACGGCATCCGGAACGGTTCGTCGTAATCGTATGAGCGACTTTGATTCCATTCGTGCGAACGGTAAAATTGCAATGAAACTGGACGAAGGTGACAGTCTGATTTCTGTTTTGCCGTGTAACGAAGACGAAGACGTATTCTTGGCGACATATCGCGGTCGTGCAATTCGTTTCCCTGTGCCGGAAATTCGTGTGTTTGCGGGACGTAATTCCACCGGTGTTCGTGGTTTGACACTTGGTAAAGACGACCGGATTATTGGCATGGCGATGTTAAATCGTGGCGAAACCGACAGTGCTGTTCGCGCCGCATACATTAAACAGTCGCGCACCGCCCGTCGTGCAGAAACCGGTATCGAAGAAGAAGCCGATGCAGATGAAGAAGCAACAACATTGGTTTTGGACGATGCCAAGATGGCGGAAATGGCGGCAAAAGAAGAATTTATTTTGACTGTCTCTGAAAATGGCTTTGGCAAGCGCACCAGTTCATATGAATATCGTCTGACACATCGTGGTGGTGGCGGCTTTACAAATATTAAACTGGGTGGTAAAAATACGGCTGTGGCGGGTTCGTTCCCTGTCTCTGACGGTCAAGATATCATGATGGTAACGAATGGCGGAAAAATTATTCGCACACCGGTATCTGATGTCCGTATTGCCGGTCGTTCAACGGCGGGTGTAACATTGTTCCGTACGGCTGAAAATGAAAAGGTTGTATCTGCGATATCAATCGAAAGTGCTTCTGGCGAAGAAGAAACGGACACTGAAGTTGAAGTTGCAGAAACTGTTTCGGAATAATCGGGGGCGGGCATGGAAAACGTTAATGAATATTTTTCGTCGATAAACGATGTTTCAAAACGCTTGAACGTGCCTGCGCACACGTTGCGCTATTGGGAAAAGCAGTTTCCGTCTGCAATCCGTCCAACAACGGGCGCGGGTGGTCGTCGGTATTACAGGGCGGAAACAGTTGAAAAATTATTTGTTATTCGTGATTTGTTGTACATGCACGGCATGACGATTGCAGGGGTAAAAAAATTACTGCGTGATGGTAATTTACCGACCACTGCTGATGCGTTGGTGGGCGCGCCTGTGGCGTCTGCTGTGCCAATGTCGGCGCCGTCTGCACCAAAAAATATAGAAATAGACACGGTAATAGATTTATTAAAAAATGCCCGCGCACTGTTGCAATAAAGAATCCCCAAATTGGGGATTTTTTATTTGTGCTTATGGTTTATCAAACTGTCTTTTTTATTCAGTAGTTGATTGATTTTTAATTGGCGTTCGTTTATTGCGGTGTGTATGGTGCTGTCAAAGTATGCGCGTGCCGCAACCCTGTTTTTATTAAGTGCCTGTTGCACAGAATCGTATTCTTCTATTTGTTTTTTATTGTGAAAATATTTTTTACCCTTATTTTGGATGCGTGGAGTGTTGTTAAATTTTGAAAACACTTTTTCATCGTTTGGAACGATTGTAATTTGACTGGCTTTCAATGCATCTTTTCGTGCGGATTTAATCAGTTCTGTGTTTTCTTGGCGCATGCTGTCGATGATGCGCTGTCTTCCGGCGACATATTTGAATTCGGGTGTGTTTTGTATTGAATCCTCTGTTAAGCGTACCTTGGAATTTATAAGGCTGTCAACTTCATTCCACAGTGTTGCGATTTGTGTGTTCAGGTCCGCCATTACCACATCATTTTTTTTATTTAAATGGTCGGATGTTTTAGACAATACAAAGGCAGCAACAGCAATCACAAACATCCACATCAGAAACTTGTCAAAGAAACTGTCGGCTTCACATTCTACGTTAAAATCTTGTTTATCTTTATCTGACATATTTAAAAACTAAGTTTATTGTTGGTTCACTTGAACCATTGCTCAAACCTGGCACCCCCAACGGGAAACCGAATGAATAAGAACCACGTGAGTTGCGTTATTAGCAACGAACGTCTGGTTCGCGTCAAGAGATTACCCGTTTCACTTGAAGCGTTACTCAAACCTGGCACCCCCAACGGGAATCGAACCCGTGTTGCCAGAATGAGAATCTGATGTCCTAACCGCTAGACGATGGGGGCTTGTCACCAATAATATACATATTTGCTTTGAATTTCAAATGAAAGTTTTCCTTGCCAGCATAATTTTTATTGCCTATGATTATTGGTGTTATGGCTGGTTCTTTACATAGATTTTTTACCAACATCATCTGTGGGTGTATTTATAACAAAGATGTGCGCAAGCGTACGCGGGTTATTTTAAATTCACCAATGGCGGATTATATTCGTTTTATCCGCAAAAATACCGGGCTTAGACTGCGTAAGATAAAAACATTTACCGGCTATCAGGCGCGCAGTTTGCTTATCAGTGTCAATGACCAATATATTTTTAAGTTCCCCCTGCGGCGTGCTAATTCTGATGAATTAACCCGGCGCGAAGCAAGGTTGGTTTCTGCATTGTCGCCACTGTCGCCGATTTACGTGCCACCGGTTGCGGTTTTTACGCATCGCGGTGTATTGGTGCGCAGATATGAATTCATACATGGTGTTCAATTACGTCAGATGCCGCTTGATGTTGTTCTTGCAAATATAGATGTCTTGGCGGACCAGATTGCGCGTTTTATATTTGAAATAGGGCGCAGTAATCCCAAAGAGATATGTGATTTAAAACCGTCGCCGGATGCCTTGCCTGGTTATATGTATGGTTGGTCCCAGGGTGACATTTGTGATAATTTTATGGTTGATATGGAAACCATGAAAATAGTTGCTTTTATTGATTGGGAAGATTGTGCGTTTGGTGATTTTTCATCGGTATTTACCCGTGACAACCGCAGTCCGCATCGTGAATTAATGGATGCGACCCGCCGCGCATATGACCGGATGTATTCGGCGATGCGTCAGACAGAAATGCCGAACCGAAAAAAGAAGCCATACCAAATTAAATTACAGCAAACGATTAAGGAGTGCTCAATGAAGTTAAAACAGTTTTGCGTGAATCTTATTTGTGTATTTGTGCCAAATGCAAAGTTGCGTCGCAAAATACGTGTGGTCTTAAATAATCCATCGGTGTATTCGTATTTGAAATTTGTCAGAAAGTGGGCAAAAAACAATTGTGGTGGTGTTCGCAAGATTACAATTAACTTTGGGGTGGGGTGTCAAAACCTGGTTGTGGTGCTGAATAATGCCCATGTGTTCAAGTTTCCTTTGTCGGGGGGGGGGGGGGGGGGCTATTGCCCAGCGTGAATTGCGAAACTGCGATGCTCTGTGCAAAATAACGCCTATTCATATCCCGCAAATGGAAATAATCAAATGGCGTGGAATAGATATACGTCGTTATGAATTTATCTGCGGTAAACTATTATGTGATTTTCCTGTATCCACTATTCTGGCGAATCGTGAAAAGATAGTGCAACAATTGGCGTATTTTATGTATGTAATTGGTTGTGCAAACCCACAATCAATACGTGATTTAAAGCCTGTTCCAGAAGAGGCCCCAGGTTATCTGCGTGGTTGGTTTCATAACGATATCGGTCAAAATTTCTTAATGGATAATAATTTAAATATCGTTGGGTTCATAGACTGGGAGGGTGCAGCGTTCTGTGATTGGCGTCAATCATTACGTATGGCAGAACGGTTTTGGAATAAAAATGGATATAAGGGGTTGATGACCGATGTTTTGACCGAATACACGAAATTGTATTATTGTGACAGAACAAAGAAAAACACATCGTCTGTCGCATAAAAGCAAACAGACGAATTTATGTTTTTTATAGTCTCATGCAAAACTACCTATAACCCTCTAGGGTTGGTATTTTGCAAATTTGGCAATGGTGCGGTCGTGAATTGGATTTCTGGATTGTTTTTTATCATTTCAATCATCCCCCCGTCTGATGTATGCGTGATGGCTATCTAAATCTTTATTAATTTGCCTTTCTTTACACAAGTATTATAGCAAAGTCATCGCTTGCCTACAAATAAAAAACCGCCAAACAAGCGGTTTTTACTTGATGTTATCGTTCGTTTTCGCGGCGTTTGGCGGCAGCAATACCCGCGCCCCCCAGCAAGACTGCACCTGCAAGACCGCTCAATGCCATGGTGCCGTATGTTGCGTATGGTGATGCCAGGTATTTTTCCTTGGTTTTATATTCGCCTTGCGAGTATCCGTTTACTATTGGCGTTGAATAATAATATTTGTGTTCCTGTGGTGTGTCAAAGCAGTACGCTGTTTCAAAACGATTTTTCAAAGAATACCCGCTAAGTTGTTCATCACTCATGTACTTGACACCATGAGCCGCCAACCCCATAACAGGTATTGCAACCGATGTCACTAATACACCGCCCAATGCGCCCAACGTCCCGTGCTTTACAGCAGATGTTGCGCGTTTAAAACATTTTCTTATATCCTTGCTATTCATGCTCAGTCCTCCTTTGGGTATCTTGAACATAACAACCCGACACTATTTATATGGGACAAAAATATAAAAAAGTCAACGCTTGTGGTCGGTTGACCACGCACACAGGGGGGTGAGGATGTACCCCACTAGCGTTTTGGGAAATCCAAGATTTACCGAAACGCGTACAAAACATTGATAATGTTTTGCGGTACAATCACTGGAACTGATTGTACAATCCGTGACGTGTATCAAAATAAAAAATGCCCCTTGTGGGCATTATTTTATTTTGGTTGTGTTCGTCATGCAATTCGCGAACTGAATTGGTAGATATTGGGCAAGAAATAATAGATTTTAGAAACAAGTTTATGATATTATAACAACGAACACAACAAAGGAGATTGTATGAAAAAATTATTTTTTATTTTGCCAATCATCGCATTAACTGCATGTGCCCAGGATTACAGCAAATATGATTCCATTTTTGAAGGTTGCGAAAGAATAGAAACGACCGAATTTCATCTGGTTTATAAATGTCCTGCGGATCAAGAATGGGCACAACAAGTAAAACAACAGCAACCAAACGGCAAATTTCGTGCTGGTGGACATTTGAATTTGTCTGAATTATACGCAGACAAAGAACATGTTTATGCAGAAGTATCATTTGACGACCCAGGAACATGCAAAGAAAACTTTACAGTCCGCACCATGATTGCCGAACCTATCGAAGGTGGCGACAATTGGGCATTTATCGGTTGCAGATAAACATCATTATAAACCGAGTACGAAAGTGGTGGTTTTTCACCACTTTTTTTTATTTTAACTTTCGAACTTGGTGGAAATTTATTTTTTTACTCTCTGGAATGCGCACGAGACCTTGATAAACAATAACCAACCGCGGGGCAAAAACTCTATCAAAAATATCCGTTTTTGCGCGGTTGCTAATTGTTCATCTGCGTATTCGCCATGCGCTTCGCTCTGGCGTATCCGTGCGCGACCAAAAATTAAACCGGCATAAAAGCCGGTTGAATTTTTGGTTGGGGCGCACGGATTCGAACCATGATAAAGAGAACCAAAATCTCTTGTCCTACCATTAGACGACACCCCAAAAGCGTTTATGATTATATACTGATTTAATAAATTTGCAATAATAAAATATCTTTTTTGAAAATTGTGCTTGCAAAAAAAAATGTTAAATATTATAATGATTAAAGTTTTTAATGATTATGAGGACAATCCTATTATATAGGAGATTGAAATGGCGCGCAAGGAATTTGTTACTTTGATGGAAGATAATATTTGGACGCTTGATAAATTGGCGGACAAACTGCGTCTTGACAGGGTAGAAGCAACGGGTTATCCGCGACAAATGATGTCGATTTTGGTGCGCTTGCACAACGGTGGACGTGCACGCCTAAAGGACATTGCCCGGCGAGAGCATGTGTCCGCGCCAAATCTGTGTGCGGCTTTTCGCAAGTTAGAGCGTGATGGTCTTGTCGTGCGTTCAGTTGACGAAAATGACCGTCGTAACACTTGGTATTATGTATCGCCTGCCGGGGAAGAATTAGCGAAACAGGCAATGGATTTGTTTCGGACTGGTATGGAAAAAATGTTCGCTGGGATTTCACGCACAGATGAAGAGCGTTTAGTGTCTGCCATGCGTACATTAAGCGAGGTTTTAAAGAATGTGGAGTTGAATAATGAATAAGTCAAAATTAGTATCTGTGATTTCGGCTGTTTGCGCTGGTGTTTGTATCTCACCGGCGTATTCTTTGGATTTGTCGTTACAGGACGCGGTTTCCAGAATTGTCAGCGAATCGCACGATTTGAAAAAAGCCGAAGCCAACGTTCAAAAGGCCGAAGCATCACTTGATGCGGTAAATGCTAATCGTTGGTTTAATTTATCTGCGTCTGCGACCTATATGAACATGGTCAACGTAGAAAATCCATCGGAATCGTCAAAAATTGAATTGCCACCGGCGATGGGTGGATTGATTTCGGAAAGCCTGAAAGACCAGTCAGTATCAATTGAAATCCCAGATAATATTTTCATGGCGGGCCTAGATTTGACTCAGCCGATTTATACCTTTGGCAAGATTGGTAACGCGGTTAAATCTGTTAAATCTGCAATCAAGATGTCCCAGGCATCACATGAAATGACCCTGCGAGAGGTAAAATATTCTGCTGCGGATTTGTACTGGACTGCAAAGATGGCAGAAGAAATTGTAAAATTGTCTGAACAAGACCTGGCGAATGCCCGCACCGCCAAACAAAAGTTGACCTCCGCGGGTCGTGCTAATCGCAGTAACTTGTTAAAGATAGAATCTGACATCATTACCAAAGAAATTGATGTTAAATATAACAAGTTCAATCGTGATACTGCGCACAGAATGCTAAAGATTATGGCGGGCATTGATTTGTCGGAACCATTAACCCTGACTGATGATTTCCCATCACAATACAGCGCGCTGAATGCGGGCGAATTAAAAACAACACCGCAATGGGAAATCTTGGATGAACAGGCGAACATGTATGAACGCCTGGCGCGGTCCAAGCGTGCGGACTCGTACCCTACATTGGCGGCAACCGCATCATACAGTTTTAATTCCTTTGGCAATGACATTGGACACATGTTTGACAGCAAGGGTTCCCAGTCTGCATCTTGGGGTGTTGCCTTACAGGTTCCTATCTTTTCTGGTGGTTTAAATCGTGCCAATGCAACGGTCGAAGCCATGAATGCCGAAGCGGCACGTCAAGACCTGGCACAGGCAAAGAAAGTCACAACACAACAGTATGACACGGCGATTAAGCAATATGATATTTTGCGTGATAATCTGGCATCTTTGACCCAGGCGCGCGACCTTGCCGCCAAGACGTACAGTCTGTCGCAAAATCGTTTTGCATCAGGTCAAACATCTGCGGTTGAATTGGCGGAAGTTGCCACCGGGCTTTATCAACTTGACCTGTCTTTGTTAAAGATGAAATATCAACTGTTGATGTCGGCGGAATCGGTAAAGAAGTTAGGTGAATAAAATGAATAAAATTAAAAATACTGTGAACAACAAGAAAGTAAAAAAATGGATTTATATTGTGTGTGCCGCGGTTTTGGCGGGGTGGGTTGTTGCGCGTTTTGCGGCGGTTGCATCGGAAAATGCCCGCTATGTATTTAATGCGTCGCGTGTTGCCGCAGATTCAGGTTTGCCGGTTTTGACGGTTCGTGCCGAACGCAGTAATGGCATAATTCGTGACCCTGTGGCGGTTCGTAATAATCGTGCGTATGTGTCGGCGGCACATGCACGCCAATTGCGCGCAGGGCAAAAGATTGGCAATGGGAAAATAGTATCTGTATCTGGTGGTGTGGATTTTGATTCCGGGATGTACATTGTGCGCACATCCGGTGTTGATGATGGATTGCAGTATGTTGAATTTGCCGCCTATGGTTATTTTGTACCGACTTATGCGGTTAATTCTGATTCTGTTTTTGTGGCGGTTGATGGTGTTGCGACTTTGCGTTCTGTCAAAGTATCTCGCCAAGATTCAGATAATGCCTTTATTACATCTGGATTAAATGAAGGTGATATCATCATCTTGTCCCAGGTGGAAGAGGGTACAAAAGTGCAAATTGCAAAATAACATTAGATTTGGGGGAAGTTTAAAATGTTAAAATTCTTTGTTCGCAGACCGATTACAACATTAATGTTTGTTTTAGTGTTCGTTGTTTTGGGGCTTGTTTCGTTTCCAAAAATGAACATTGAACGCACGCCACCTATGGACTTTCCATTGGTTACGGCTACGTTTGTGTATCCTGGGGCGTCGCCTGAAGAAATGGAATCGCAAATTGTTAAAAAAGCCGAAGATGCAATCTCTCAGGTTGCGGGATTGAAAAAGATAACATCAAACGCCTATGAAAACAGTGCGTTTGTTATCGCGGAATTTAATTTGGGTGTAAACGTCAACGACAAAGCATCCGAAGTAAAAACCAAGATTGATGCATTGGCATCTGAATTCCCTGATGGTATGGACCAACCAGTTATTGAAAAATTAGACCCGTTACAGCAATCTGTGGTTGATATTGCGTTAAACGGTGCCGACGCGCGCGATTTAGAAAAATATGTTGATGATATTTTATCTAATAAAATCACGGCGATTGATGGTGTGGCAAGTGTGTCTGTTTTTGGTGGTCGCGAACGCGCCATCCGTATCGAGATGAACCCCGATTTAATGGCTGCTGGCGGTGTAACTATTATGGATATCATAACCGCGTTGGGCGAACACAATTTAAACGTGCCGGGTGGCAAGATTGAAATGGGTACAGATTCGACCAATGTTCGTTTTGTTGGTGAATTTGCATCTGTCCAAGAAATTGAAAACTTGCGCATTACTACGGTCGAAGGTAATAATTTTAAATTATCAGACGTTGCCACAATTCGTGATGCGGCGCGTGATGTTGAAACAGGTGCGCGCTTTAATGGCGAACCGGTTGTGATTGCATCTGTTGTAAAATCATCTGATGGAAACGCGATTAACATATCCAATCAGTTGCATCAGAAATTACCACAACTGCAATCTGATTTATCGTCACGTTTTGAAAACGCCCAGATGCAAATAGTCTATGATTCTTCAACGGCGGTATCGGACGAAACAGACGGTACGATTAATGGCATTATTTTGGGTGTTGTTTTAACTGTTTTAGTTTTGTTGGCGTTTACACAAAACTGGCGTTCCACGGTTATTGCAGGTGTTGTAATTCCTGCGTCTTTGCTGGCTGGATTCTTCTTTATGGACTTCAGTCACTTTACAGTCAACGCCATGACATTGTTGGCATATTCGTCGGCATTGGGAACATTAGTATCGAATGCAATTGTTTTGATAGAGGCGGCACTGCAAGAAATGCGTGCCGGTAAAAATGCCGAAGATGCGGCAATTGACGGAACCAAGAAAGTTGCTGTTTCTGTTTTGGCGGGCGTCGGCACAAACGTTGTGGTGTTCTTGCCGCTGGCATTTATGGGCGGCATAGTTGGTAAATTCATGGTTCAGTTTGGTATGACTGTTGTGTATTTGACCTTACTGTCTCTGCTGTTTTCATTTACTTTGACACCGATGATGATTGCGAAATTCTTGCGCCTGTCCAAAGGCAACAAAAAACCAGAACAGGACAAGAAAGTAAAGAATGCGGTCAAAGATGTTGCGATGCCTGGACTTCGCAAATGGTACGACATTCAATTTGCGCATCCTTGGCGTGTTATTGGGTTGGTTGTGGTTGTGTTTATTCTTTCTACAAACCTGATGAAGTTTGTTGGAAATGAGTTTTCACCAACAACCGATGCGAACGAAATTACAATCACTGCCCGTGCGCCGATGGGGGCGACCTATGAAAAGTCAGATGCCATCGCGGCACAGATAGAACAGGCTCTCTCTACTTTTGACGAGGTCGCATCCACCACCATCAAAATAGGCGACCAAGGATTGCAAAATATCGACGTTAAGGTTGAATTAGTCGATGTTTCCAAACGTAAAAAATCAGACCAAGAATTGGCACGTCAAATGTTGCCAGAACTTGCGAAAATCCCTGACCTAGAGGTTCAAATATCCGCGGGGCAAGCCACATCATCTTCAACGGCGGATTTGGTTCTGAACGTTATTGGCGAAGACGATGCCTTACGCGAAGCCTATGCCGCCCAGGTCATAGAGATGGTCAATAAAATGCCCGAAGTTCAATCGGCGGTTCGCGCACAGCAAAAGCCTGCGAATGAAACGCAATTTATCCCAGACCAGGAAAAAATGAACTTCTGGGGTGTAAGCAATGCTTATGCCGGGGCAACGCTGCGTGCCGCCTTATATGGTAATGACGATTATAAGTACAAAGAAAAGGGTGACGAATATCCGATTATCCTGGAATTTGCCAAGCCATTTAAGAATGCGGCATTGTTTGATAATGTTTATGTCAATTCCCAAAAAGGCATGGTGCCATTGGCATCCCTGGGTCAGGTACACATTGCGCCTGCGACCCCTGATATTATTCGTATTGATAAAAACAGAATTACGGAAATAGATATCAATATTGGTAAATCAACTATGGGGCCAGTCCAGGCAAAAATCCAAGCAGAATTGGATAAAATGGAATGGCAGCCTGGCTATGGTGTTAATTTTGGTGGCATGTCCGAAATTCAAGGTGAAACAACATCAGAAATTGGTCGTGCCTTCTTGTTGGCAACAATTTTGACATTTATGTTGTTGGCTGCGATTTTAAATTCTTTGGCGCATCCGTTCACGATTGCTACATCAATCTTGACCAGTTTTACGGGCGTGTTTATCATGATGTTCTTATCAGGTGCGACAATGAACGTAGGTGCTATGTTGGCATTTGTTATGTTGGTTGGATTGGTTGTGAATAATAACATTCTGGTTTTGGAACCGACTATTAACCGTGTAAACAATGGTGAAAAGCCGTATGATGCACTGTGGGCGGAATTGCTGGATAAAAAGAACATGGTTCTGATGACGTCCATTGCGGTTGTTGCCGGTATGGTCCCCCAGTTATGGTCGGTTGACGGCATGAAGGTCGCCATGGGTGCGGTTATGATTGGCGGTATGTTGGCCAGTTTGATATTTACCTTTGCCTTGACCCCGGCCCTGTTTTTTGTGATAGAGCGTGCGCGTCACTGGCGACCAAAATTCACCAAGTAATCACCAAGCCCCACAATTGTGGGGCATTTATATATCATTTGCGAAATGCGAACTGCCCTGTTATAATCTGCGCGAACTTACTTTTAAAAAGGAAAATATATGTTAAAAAAAACAGACGTAGTTTTATTTGATTTTGACGGCACATTGTCTGGTCTTGATTCGAATGTTGCTTTTGCGCGCTATTGTTTTCGTCGCAGTATTCGTCCATGGTTATTTTTGCCATTGATGGGAATTTGCGGTATTGCGCGTTGGGTAAATCCTGGCGGTGTGTGGTGGCGTGAAAACATTCGTCGTTTTATGACGCCGCGCATGGTAAAAAAGTTTGCCCCCGGTTTTATAAAGCAACACAAACGTGAACGCTTTGGTTGGGCGCGTGAACGCGTGCAAAGCGAACGTGATGCCGGTCGCAAGGTTTTAATGATTTCTGCCAGTCCAGACTATCTTTTGCCTGCATTGGTTCGCGACATGAAATTTGATGCGGTATTCTGTTCCAAAATGGACAAGACACGTCCGTGGAAATATGAATTCTTGTGCTGGGGTTCGAACAAGGTTTTGGCAATGGATGAATGGGCCAAGGAAAACAAAATTATTCCAAATGTCGTTCGTGCTTATTCCGACAGCAAATCTGATTTGCCAATGATGGAACTAGCGTCTGAACAGGTCTGGATTGATAAAAAAACAGGCATGCGAAAAGAAGCCTAGTGCAATGTCTGTGTTGATATATTAAAGTGTTTCCATGGTAATCTTGGAAACACTTTTTGATTTATTAAGCGCATCTGCCGGTGCAATTTTTGGTGCATTGTTTGCATTTTTCTTAAATCGCAAACGCAATCAACGTATTTCTAATCAATTGATAATCAGTCGTCAATCCTTGGAAAAATTAAAGTTAGAAAATGATGCGTTATTAAAACGAATTCAAGAGAAGGAAAATGTTATATTACAAATGGAAATGCAAATTTTGGGCGGTAAACGTGCCGGCGCAACATCACGTACCGCCCGTAAAAAGCATTAATCGTCACCGAAATCCATTTCGCGAATTTTTTCAGCCCTTGGTTCGATTTTCCCAATAGAAATTTGTAATTGGTCGATGTCCGATTGTGCCAGTCTAAAATGTTTTTCGATGTTGGTTGCGCGTTCTGCCAGTCTGTCCAAATCCCCCAGCAACGCATCCAGTTCCTTTTTTATTTTTGCTGCCACTCTTTTTATTTTAATGTCAGACAAAACTGCGCGAATGGTATTCAACGTCGCCCACAGTGTTGCCGGCGAAACAATAAATACTTTGTTTTGCGCACCGTATTCCACGGTTTCCGGAAAGTTTCTGTGTAACGCTTCGAATACAGATTCAGATGCGATAAACATCATTGCGGATTCGGCGGTAATCCCAGGCACAATATACTTTTGACTGATTGCGTCGATGTGCTTTCTTACGTCCAATTCAAACTGTTTTTTTGCGCCGCCATCGGCTGGATTTTCAGTCATGCGGTTATAACTTTCCAGTGGGAATTTGCTGTCTATTACCATGTCACCCGGTGGATAGGGCAGTTTTATAACACAGTCTGGTCGCACACCTGTTTCCAGAACGCACTGAAATTCGTATGTTTCCGGTGGCATGATGTCGGCAACCAGTGCTTCAAGTTGTTTTTCGCCAAACATTCCACGCGCCTGTTTGTTTCCCATCAACAGGTTTTTAAAATTTGCGATATCTGTGCTGATATTTTTTATTTCATTTGCGTTTTGCGACAGTATTGCCAATCTTTCCGCCAAGCGTTCCCGCAACCTTGCGTTATCTTCACGCAGTGTTCCAATATCCACCACTGGCCTGCGCATCAGCACCATCAGCAGCAGAACAATAATTATAAACAATAACACAAAAATATAAGTTGTCATTTCCTAATCCTTTGCTATGATTAATTATAAGAGGTTTTATACATGTTGCAAATGAAACTTTGTGGTGATGTTGTTTTACGGACCAAATGTGACGCAGTTGAAACGATTGATTCTGCGTTATTATCGACCATGGATGAAATGGTTGATATGATGCGTGCGCAAAATGGCGTTGGTCTTGCCGCGCCCCAGGTTGGGATTTTATCGCGTTTTTTGGTTATGATGGACCCGGATACTGAAACGGTTTATCGTATGATTAATCCCAAGATAGTATCACGCAGTTCGCAACTATGCACCATGGAAGAGGGTTGTTTATCTGTTCTGGGGCATGACGGTTTGCCGGTTTATGCGAATGTTTCGCGCCCCGACAGCGTTGTCGTAGAATGGACGGATGAGCGTGGCGCATCCCAAATGGCGCAAATGTCTGGGTTGCCTGCACGTATTGTTCAGCATGAAACAGACCACCTTGATGGTAAATTATTTATTGATTACCTTTCGCCGATACGTCGCGAAATGTTGACCAGAAAAGTAAAGAAGTTCAAAGCATGAAAGTTGTATTGATGGGAACAAATGCATTTGTTGTTCCGATGTTCCAAGCGATAAAAAACGCGGGTCATGAAATTATGGCTGTCTTTACCCGTGCGCCAAAACCTGCGGGTCGCAAAAAGGTTCTGACCCCATCGCCTGTTCATCTTTGGGCGTTGGAAAACGGTTTAACGGTCCATACCAACATAAACGAATATAATTATTCGCCTGATATGGTTGTGGTAATTTCTTATGGTGTGATATTGCGTGATAACGTTTTAAATTCTGCGCCATGTATTAACATTCACCCAAGTCTTTTGCCACGCTATCGTGGTCCATCACCAATCAGGACCGCCATCTATAACGGTGACAAGACATCTGCGGTATGTCTGATGGCGGTAACGCCTGAACTGGATGCGGGTGACATTTACATGTGCCGTGAATTTGATATTGGTGAAAATGATACTAACGAAATTGTCGAAGACACGGTGTCCAAGATAGGTTCTGCCATGTTGGTTGAATATTTGTCAGACCCATCTGCTTTTGCCCCTGTGCAACAAAAGGGCGAACCAACATTTACCTATAAATGGACCGGCGCAGATGAAATCATAGATTGGTCGCGGCCTGCGTGTGATATTCATAATCAAATACGCGCCTTGGGGTGTGGTCGCACAAAAATCAACGGCATTGATGTCAAGATTTTACAAACACAATTGAACAGCGATGAATTGAAAATATTGCGGCTGCAGCCATCTGGAAAAAATCCAATGGATTGGAAAAGTTTTGTAAATGGTCAACGTGGCACAGAAATTAAAATAGGGGAATAATATATGTCAGACAGTTGGATTGATTTAGAATATTTACCACAATGCCAAGATTGCATTTATTATGACAATTATTCATGCTATCGCGGTAATTTTTTCAAACTGTTCTTTTTGGGGCTTGCCAGGGTTATGCCATCGGACAGATGTGAACATTTTCTTCGCGCAGCAGACTTTGTGGGGCGCAGTAAATTAAGTCGTCAAAGATAAAAACCATGACAAGATATAAAGTACTTTTAGAATACGACGGAACCAACCTTATCGGCTGGCAGGAAAATCGCCAAGGACCATCTGTGCAGTCTATTGTCAAAGATGCGATTGAAAAATTTTGTGCCACGCGCGTGGATGTTGTTGCGGCTGGGCGCACTGATGCGGGTGTGCATGCGACTGCGATGCCTGCGCATTTTGACATTGATGGCGAACATGCCGCCCAAACGGTAATGCGTGCATTGAATTTTTATCTGGTAAATCAGCCTGTTTCCGTGCTGTCATGCGAGGTTGTGTCCGATGAATTTCATGCGCGTTTTGATTGTCGTGCGCGTCATTATAAATATGTTGTGTTAAATCGTGCGGCATCGCCCGTTTTACAAAAAAATCGTGTTTATTGGGTGCCGCGTAAATTAGATACAGATGCAATGCGTATCGCTGCCCAGAAATTACTTGGCAATCATGATTTTACCAGTTTTCGTGCATCTGAATGTCAGGCGAAATCCCCAATTAAAACATTGGATAAGATTGAAATTATTCAACAAGGTGATGAAATTATTTTTGAATTTTCGGCTCGTTCTTTTTTGCATCACATGGTTCGAAATATAGTCGGAACGCTGATAGAGATAGGTCTGGGCAAACCCTATGATATTGAAAAAATTCTGGCGGCAAAAGACCGCAGTGCGGCGGGACCGACCGCCCCGGCATCGGGTTTGTATTTTGTTCATGCTGATTATTAGTGCCAACGACGTTTTGTGGTTATGAACTTAATCTGCCCATTATCCCAGATAACAAATCCGCCACGCAGTAATTTATGATTACACGAATTTGACCGCACATCAAAATAAGACACAATATACCGTACAGTGTCATCATTACACAGCGATTGAATATTGTTCATCAGTGGCATAAATTTTTGTATATAAACTATGTCGTCAAATCTGTATATTCCATTGTTGTGTTTGCGCCGTCTGTTTGGTGTGTCTTCTACCTCGCCATTAATACCCTTCCAAGTGTTAAACGCAAAATAATGATTTGATGCCTTTGATTTGTTAAAACTAAGTTTGCCGTCTTCTTCAACAAACGCCACCAGTTCATTATCATACGTTGCGAAGAATTTTGGTTTTGGTGTTGTGGCGACAATGCCGATGCCAATTGCACAAAATGCACAAAATAAAAGATAATTAATTTTGACCTTAATCGGTCGAATTAATATCAGGGCAATAAAGCCTGCGATAAAACAAAGTATTGCTGCATTGGTAATGTACGGAATGTTTATCTTTGCCGCCGGCATGTCGGCAATTAGGTTCGCAATCTGCAGTGTGCTTTCATACAGTCTGTGCGCCAAATCAATTGGTGCCTGGATGCAAAACACGGTTCCTGTCATAATCAACGGCATGATTGCAAAAGAAAATATTGGCAACAAAACCAGATTTCCAATTAATCCATATACAGGAATTGTGCCAAAGTGCATTGCGACAAATGGTGCGGTAAATATCGTTGCCACCACTGATGTTATAACGCATGCATAAATTATTTTCAGTATTTTGTTTCGTGGCATCTTTGGTTTTATATCATTGTAAACCCAAACCAGTCCGAACACCGCCGCAAACGATAACTGAAAACCCGCCTGCATAACATAGTGCGGATTCAGCAAGAATATAACACAAAACGCAATTGCGATATTGCGCATGGAAATTGCTCTGCGTCCAAATGCGAATGCCAAGAATACCATTGTGGTCATGATAAAAGCACGAATAGTCGCAACATCTGTGCCAGATAAAAACAGATATCCTATCAGTCCCGCCCATGCGCAACCCATTGCCGGAATTTTTGCTGGGATACGCCTTGTGATATACGGAATAGAACGAAACAAGAAATAAAATATCAAGAACAGCCACCCGCCAACCAAGGTCAAATGAAATCCACTAATAGACCACACATGTCCGATACCGGTTGCGGTCCATACCGGACTGTCGTCTTTGGGAACCGCATTTTTATACCCCAGAACCAAACTGTCCACCAAAAAGGAATTCATACGATTGTGAATGCGATTGCGTAATTTATCCGTGTTACCGACACGATGTGTTTCAATTACATCAATTGTGTTTATGTATCCTGTCGCGGTCAGGTTATTAAAATACGCCCATCGTGCATAGTCAAATGCTTCTGGGGCGTATGCCGGTGTTGGTTTAAACAGTCCGATGTTAGCCTGAACCTTGTCACCAATTTGTGGCATGGTGATTTTATCATTATCAACGGAAACGCGCACCACGGCATCCCCATTACCTGCGTTTATATCTGTTGC
This sequence comes from Candidatus Enterousia sp., assembly GCA_045133095.1. GTDB lineage: Bacteria > Pseudomonadota > Alphaproteobacteria > Rs-D84 > Rs-D84 > Enterousia. Next base: position 225,638 of record JBGUTP010000004.1, on the reverse strand, counting down.
TGCTATGCGCAGATAAATTCTTGTCTTAGTATCTGTGAAATCTATATTGTCCACAATGCCGGTTACATCTATGTTATGTTTATTGCTTTTTATTTGTGGTGTGTTAATTGCATCTGTAAACACGCACGCGTAATACAACCCGAACAGAAATATTAACGCCGCCCTAAGCAGTGTGGGAATACGCTTAATAAACAAAGTTCCCACAATCATTGCCAAAACCATCGGTGCAAATTTCAGGTTTGGTTCATTTTCCATTGCGAAATATAATGCGCCGCCACCTGCCATCAGAAATGGCACGTACATGAATAAATTCTGGTACTGATTATCAATCCAATCACGCATGCAAAAAGTATAGGAATTTATTCGATTGCGCTGCAACGAAAAATTTCGTATGATAAAAACCCATAAGGAGGCACTTATGGCAAAATATATATTTATAACAGGTGGTGTTGTTTCCAGTTTAGGCAAGGGCGTCGCAGCGGCAGGTTGTGGCGCCCTTCTTCAATCGCGGGGCTATTCGGTTCATGCACGAAAGTTTGACCCCTATTTGAATATAGACCCTGGCACAATGTCACCGTTTCAGCATGGTGAAGTCTATGTGACAAATGATGGTTATGAAACAGACCTGGACCTGGGGTATTATGAACGATTTCTTGGCGCGCGGCTTTCGCGTACCGATTCGGTGTCGGGCGGACGTATCTACTGGGATGTTCTAAATGCGGAACGTCGTGGCAATTATCTGGGGGCGACAGTACAAATGATTCCCCACGTGTCGAACAAAATCAAAGAGTATATTTCCGCCCCAACAGATACAGATTTTGTTGTGTGTGAAATTGGTGGCACTGTTGGTGATATCGAAGGTAAAATATTTCTGGAATCGATACGGCAATTTGCCAATGATGTTGGTCGTAACAATGTAATGTTTGTGCATTTGACCTTGGCCCCTTATTTGGAAAAGTCTGGTGAATTAAAAACCAAGCCAACACAAATGTCCGCGCGTGAACTGTTAGAAAATGGTATCCAGGCAGATATGCTAATCGTGCGTACGCCGCGCATGCTGACCTCGTCAGAACGCGACAAAATCGGCATGTTCTGTAATATTCCCGCCAAGAACGTAATCAGCGGCATAGATGTTGATAATATTTATAAAATTCCACTTGCTTACGAGGCGCAACATGTCTTTGACATTATCGCAGACCATTTTGATTTGCCGCATGCACGCGGTGACATGACCCGGTTTGAACGCATTGAAAATTACCTGGCGGCGGATTTGCCGACGGTAAACATAGGCGTTGTTGGAAAATATTTTAACGTTCCTGATGCATATAAATCTCTTAACGAAGCGTTATTTCATGCGGGCATTCAAAACAATGTTCATGTAAAATTAAAAAAGATAGATGCAGAAAACTTCTCGGACGAAGATTGTCGTGATGTCCATGGCATATTAGTTCCTGGGGGCTTTGGTGCGCGTGGCGTAGAAGGCAAGATTTCCGCCGCCAAATACGCGCGTGAAAACAGTGTGCCGTACATGGGAATTTGTCTTGGGATGCAGGTGGCGGTCATAGAATTTGCCCGCAATGTTCTGGGGTTGGAAAACGCAAATTCGTCGGAATTCAGTTCTGATTGCACCCCAGTCATAGGTATTATGGCGGCGCATGATTCTGAAAATATGGGTGGTACATTGCGCCTGGGGGCGTATCCATGTGTAATAACCCCGGGTACATTGGCACACAGGGTATTTGCCACAACCGATATCAGTGAACGTCATCGTCACAGATACGAAATGGATATTGCGTACGAAGATAAATTTTCATCTGCTGGCATGATTATTTCTGGGCGCAGTCCTGATGGCACCTTGCCTGAAATCATAGAATTAAAAAATCATCCGTTTTTTATAGCGGGTCAATTTCACCCTGAATTTCAATCCAGTCCTTATTCAGGTCATCCCATGTTCAACGCCTTTATTGCGGCGGCAAAATCCAGACTGTAAAAATCCCGGTATTCACCGGGATTTTATTTGCCAAAAATAAAACTGTTGTTCTGGCTTAGTTTTATAATTTCATCTATGTTATCGTCATCTGTGGTTCTTTGTCGTTTGATTTTTCCGCACGTTTCGCATTGGTGTGTTATGACAAAACGTGCGCCATCTGCCTCGACACTAATTGGTCGCATCATTCCGCCACAGGTTGCGGCACGGTCACCTGGGTTATTATCGACATGTTTTGACCACAGGCACGCTGGGCAATGATTAGTGTATCCGTTACCACGAACAACTGCGCCACAATGGGCGCAGTTAAAATCTTCGACTGTTTTTGTAAAGCCCTTCATTATATCCCCAACGCGTTTCTGTACATCTGGGTTAATTCGTCTGCTTCGTCCAGTTCATCTGGGTCCAACTTGCGCAAGCGTATCATCTGGCGAATATACTTTGGGTCAAACCCAGCAGATTTTGCCTCGCTGTAAACTTCCTTGATATCTGCGGCAATTGCGGCAGTATCTTCGTTTAATTTTTCGATTCTTTCGATAATGCTTAACAGTTGTTGATTATCAATTGCGCCATGATTTGCTTGTTTCATTTCTGTTTTCCCCTTGTTTATTTGTAAAACTTATGATATATCATAAAACACAAAAATCAAGAAAAACAAATTTTAATCAACAGAAGGTACAATATGAATAAATATACAAAAATTACTGCGTCAATTGGTCCAAACTGTGAAGACAGGGAAACATTGACACGCATGATTTCTGCGGGTGTCAACATGTGTCGTTTGAATTTCAGTCATGATACCGGTGACGTCCAAGGGCGCAAGATTGACATGATTCGTGAAATATCTAACGAATTGAATACGCCGGTGGCGGTTATGATTGACCTTCAAGGACCCAAACATCGTATCGGTAACTTTGCCACCGAAGATAAATATCCCCTGGAATTGGGACAGCGTTTTACATTTGATACCGACCCAACGCCTGGCGATGCAACCCGTGTTCAGTTGCCAGATTCTGATGTTTTGTCTTCTTTAAATGTTGGCGACAGAATTTTATTAAACGATGGAAAAATCGAAATGCGTGTTGAACAGGCGTCTGCTGACCGCGTTGTTGCGACGGTTGTACGTGGAACGGAAATCTGGTCACGTCGTGGGTTTAACTTGCCTGACACAGAAATCGCCACATCTGTTTTGACGCCAAAAGACCGGGCTGATTTAGAATACGCCATCACAAAAAATCCTGATTATGTCGCGATATCTTTTGTGCAACGCCCAGAAGATGTTGCCGAAGTTCGCGATTTTATTACCGCGCGTACATCACATCCGATAAAAATCATTGCCAAGATTGAACGTCCAAACGCGGTTTCGCGTATCACCGACATTGCCGCCGCCGCAGATGGCATTATGATTGCACGCGGCGATTTGGCGGTCGAAGTTCCTTATGCCGAAGTTCCTGCGATTTCACGTCATATTATCCGTGAATGCCGCAAGATGAACAAGCCTGTGATTGTTGCGACCCAGATGTTGGGTTCCATGGTGGCAAGCGAATTCCCAACGCGTGCTGAAATTACCGACGTTGCTAATGCGGCGTACCTGCGTGCAGATTCAACCATGACATCCGAAGAAACAACAATTGGTATGAATCCTGTGAATGTGATTGAAACAATGTACAACATTTTGTCGCACGCAGACAGCGACGCCATCGCCAATCCATACGATTGGTCACGTGTTGAAAATATTCCTGAAAATGATTGGTCGCGTTCGGTTGCGTCCATGGCATATTTGAACAAGGCGTCCGCGATTGTTGTTTTTGCGCGTGATACAATCACTGCGACCCAGATTTCATGTCGTAAACCAGACATTCCGGTTATCGCGGTGTGCAACGAATCGGTAATTGCAAATCAGTTGTGTCTGGCGCGTGGTGTGTTTCCAATCTTTGATAATCAGTTGTTTGGCATGCGCGATGCGTTTAATGCCGCCCGCCGATTTAACATCAACATTGGTAAACTTGTTATTGTGGACGAGGATAAAATCAGTCTGCGCACACTGGGTTAAGAAATCGCCCAAATGGGCGATTTTTTATTTATTGACCGCGCCTGTTGTTTTTTATTAACATTGATTGTATGAGAAGAATGTTCCCAATTTTATTTGCGTTGTTTTTTTGTGCCACTGCGCAGGCGGCGCAATATCGTGCGGCGTTGGTCGCCGACATGGATACAGGGCGTGTTTTATATCAGGAAAATGCCACACAATTAAATTATCCTGCCAGTTTAACGAAAATAATGACGTTGTATTTGACGTTTGATGCGCTGGAACATGGTCGCCTGGCGTTGAACGATTATTTAATTGTATCGCAATCTGCCGCGAATGCAGAGCCTGTAAAACTGGGGCTGGCGGCGGGTTCAAAGATACGTGTCGAAGATGCGATAAAGGCTGTCGCGGTGTACAGTGCCAATGACGTCGCGCGTGTATTGGCTGAAAATCTAAAGGGCGGCCAGGAAGAATCTTTTGCGGATTTAATGACCCGTGTTGCGCGTGAAATTGGTCTGACCAACACCAACTTTGAAAATTCATCTGGTTTGCCGAATGATGACCACATGTCAACGGCGCGTGATATTGCACTGTTGTCAATGGCGGTTTATAAACATTTTCCACAGTATTGGCACTTTTTTGGAATTAAGTCTTGGACCTATAACGGCAAGACCTATACTAATGGCAATCGTTTGTTGACGTCCTTTAATGGCTGCGACGGTATGAAGACGGGTTATACCAAGAAATCAAAATATTCGCTGGTTGCAACTGCGCATCGCGGAAATTCGCATTTGATGTCTGTTGTTCTGGGGGCTGAAAACAAGGATGTTCGCGCGAATGTTGCGGCACAAATGTTGACTCGTGGTTTCGCAATGTTGAATGATGGTGCGACCCCGGTTGTGAAAAATACATATGTGCCACCGGTACAAAGTACGCCAAAAACCGCCACGGCACAACCTGTGTCATCGGCTGGTGCAACAACGTTTTCTGCGGCATATAACGCGGCAACAACCGCGGCTGCACCGCAATACAGTGCGCCTGTTGCTACATCATCGGCTGCATCTGGTGTGGGGGTTCAATTTGGCGCCTTTTCATCCATGTCTGCCGCCACGGCGCATGTTGCAAACATAAAAAATAAACTGGGGGTATCGGCGGTAACAGAACCGACCGGTACGGGGCTTTATCGTGTACGTGTTTATGGGTTGTCGGAATCGGATGCACAGAAATTAAAGGCATCTGCGACCGCGAATGGTATTGACAGTTATGTTTTTCATTAGTATTTTATAATTCGCAATGAATCCAAAAATAGAAAAGTTAATCAAATTATTTGCAAAATTGCCACGTGTTGGTTCGCGTGGTGGTCAGCGCATAGTACTTTCTTTGTTGCAAGACAAAACCGGGCGCGCATCGGCGTTAGCATCGGCAATATTGGACGCGACTGAAAATATTGCACCGTGTCCACGCTGTGGTGTGTTGACCGACCGCGGGGCAGGGGTGTGTGAATTTTGCCGCGACACATCGCGTGCGACGGGACAGTTGTGTATTGTTCGTGATTTATCGGATGTTTGGACACTGGAAAAGTCATCTGTTTTTCATGGTCGTTATCACATTATTGGTGGGTTGCTGTCTGGCGCATCGGGCGTTTTACCCCAGGATTTAAATATTAAAATTTTACCTGACCGCCTGGTTTCTGAAAATATTTCAGAGGTTATATTTGCCTTGCCTAACACGGTCGAAGGAAAAACAACCCAGCATTACATAATGTCATCGATTTCGGACAAAGAAGGCATAGTATTTACGGAATTGGCATCTGGGGTCCCCTTAGGTGGTGATTTAGACTATCTGGACGATGGTACATTAACATTGGCGTTTGGGGGGCGTAAATCATTATGACGGACAAGATTTCGTTACTGCCACCCGTATCGGAAATGATGCGCGAATGCGGGCTGGAACCTAAGAAGCAGTTTGGTCAAAACTTCTTATTTGACCTGAATTTAACTGGTCGCATCGCGCGCAGTGTTCCTGATATTACCACTACCCCTGTGGTCGAAGTAGGACCCGGGCCGGCTGGGCTGACGCGTGCAATCTTATTAGCGGGCGCGCCACGACTTGTTGCGATTGAAAAAGACAAGACGACCGCGCCGATATTGTCGCAAATTGAAACTGCATCTGATGGTCGTTTGACGGTTGTTTATGAAGATGCTTTGCGTGTTGATTTTTCCGCGCTGGGCGTGTCGGAATATGCGGTGTGTGCGAATTTACCCTATAACGTCGGCACAGAATTATTGATAGGTTGGTTGCATGCAATTGCGCGTGGCGAAAAAATAAAGTCTTTAACATTAATGTTTCAACGCGAAGTTGCGCTTCGTATTACATCGCGTGTTGGCGATGAACACTATGGTCGTTTGGCGGTTTTGACGTCGCTGCTTGCTGATTCTCGAATTTTATTTGATGTTCCGAATACTGCATTTGTTCCGCGTCCCAAGGTGCAATCTGCGGTCGTGCAAATAATTCCAAATATTGAAAAAATTTCCAAAATATCGGACCTGTCCAAGATAGAAAAAATAACTGCAAAACTGTTTGGTCAGCGTCGTAAAATGATTCGCTCAATAATGCCGGGGGTTGATTGGTCGCGTTTTTCATTGACTGGGACCGAACGTGCGGAAAATTTATCGCCTGAAACATTTGCGTTACTGGCAAACAATTTGCTATAATTTTTTTATCAGGGAAACGGAGAGAATAAATGTCATTATCGTTACTTGCATTTTTTGCGATTGTTTTTGTTCTTGTTTACATGTTACGTATGGCGCGAATTGGCGCGTTGGTTGCATTTTTGCTGGCCGGTGTTTTGTCGGGGCCGTATGTTTTTGATTTGTTTAAGTTGTCTGAAACATGGACATTTTTGGGCGACTTGGGGATTTTATTTTTGTGGTTTAATATTGGTCTGGAAATAAACATTCGTCGTCTGTGGCGTATGAAGCGGACAATTTTTGGTTTTGGTGCTGCCCAGGTTTTGATGGTTGCAATAATGCTGTTTCCGTTATTGGTTGGCGTGACCCAGTGGTCGGTAATTGGTGCGGTGATGGTTTCTATGATGCTGGCCATGTCCAGTACATCCGTAGATATGCAATTGTTGACGGACCGCAATCAGTTAAACACAAACATGGGTCGTCAAACCTTTTCAATTTTGCTGTTCCAAGATTTACTTTCAATTCCACTGTTGGCTATGTTGCCTGCGATATCCGGACGCGTATTCAGTCTTGGTGCTGCGGCGATTGATGTGGCTGTAATTTCGATTGCGTTAATTGTTTCTGTTATTGTAATAGGCCGCTTTGTTATGACGCCATTGTTGCGCCAGGTTGGGAAATTGAAATCCAAAGAAGCATTTTTGCTGGCGGTCATGTTGAATATTGTTATTTGGGCTGTGTTGCTTGATTTGATGGGGTTGCCTGCGGGTCTGGGGGCATTCTTGGCGGGTATGTTGATGTCAGAAACGGTATATCGGCATCAGATTACGGCGGAAATTTCACCTTATGCAACATTGTTCTTGGCGTTTTTCTTTATCTCGCTTGGGATGGGGCTTGACCTATCCTTGTTGGGGCGGCACTGGTACATGATTTTCTTTGGCGTCATCGGGTTAATAGCGTTAAAGTTTTTTGCTATATTCATGGTTGCGCGTGTTCGCGGTGTCTGCATCCCAGATGCGGTTATGATTGCTCTGTTATTGGCGCAGGGCGGTGAATTTGCCTTGTTAATGCTTCAGACCATGAAAACCAGTGGCATTTCTGTTATTCCGGCGGGGCACGGCGAAATTTTGACGGCTATCATAGTCTTGTCTATCATGGCGACACCTTTGTTGCTGTGTCTGCACGATTATCTTCAACGTAAAGGCAAACTGTACCCTATGCGTTTGTCGCGCACACTGGACGATACGGACAAAGCCATTGTACCCGAAGTCATTGTTTGTGGCTTTGGTCGCGTTGGTCAGATTATATGTCAAATGCTGGACGCGCAGCAAATACCCTATGTGGCGATTGATTTAGACGTAAATGCGGTTATGATGGGGCGTGAAATGGGCTTTAACGTTGTTTATGGAAATACCACTAATCGCGACGTATTGTCCGAGTTTGGCTTAAAACCGCGCAAGATATCTGCTGTGGTGGTTGCGCTGGATAATGCGACAACGGCGCGCCAAACCATTATTGCGGTCAAAGAAATCGCGCCTCGTGTCAAGATATTCGCGCGCGCCCGCAACTTGGCGGATTCGCAAATGCTGATGCGCGAAGGGGTAATGACTGCTATGCCTGAAACCATCGAATCTTCGTTCTTTTTGGGATACAGTGTTCTGACCCATATCGGCGTATCTGATAAAAACATAGACCGTCTTTTGTGCGATATGCGTGCGGACAATTATGCTGCGCTATCGACGGTAATATCTGACAAGCGTGACTAAGTATTACAAAATGTCCTGATATAAATACATCAGGACATTTTATTTGCATTTATTATACAGTGTTGTTATATTTCAACAAATGTAATGGAAAGGTTAAACATGAAAAAAACAGGTTTGATATTATCTATTATTTTAATTGCGTTATTGCTGGACCAGTTGTCCAAAGGTTCTCTGTTATATTTAATAACGGGTGGCATTCCCTTGTCTGGTGCGGCGTGGGACGTGGTACCGGTTCCGTATTTGATGTCGCATGTTTTTGATTTTTTCAATATCGTCTTTACATGGAATTTCGGAACATCTTTTTCACTATTTCGCGCCATTGGCGAAGTTGCCCCTATGGTAATCATTGTTTTCACTGGTGCGGTCATCGGCTTTATTTTGCATTACCTGTTTGTACGTGCGCCACGTCGTGACATTGTGCCGTTATCGTTGATTGCGGGTGGTGCGCTGGGGAATTTAATTGACAGAATACGTTTTGGCGCGGTCATTGATTTTCTTGATTTTCACATTGGTGGTTGGCATTGGCCTGCATTTAATGTCGCGGATATTTGCATAGTTGTCGGTGTAGGGTTGTATTTATTAAATTTGTATATTGCCCGTCGTCGTTGTTTAAAATCAGTAAAGGATGGTAAATAAAATGGTTCAGTATATGGATAAAAATTCTGGGTTTAACATGTGGAATGCGAACAAAGATGCGGCACAGCGTAAATCGCCATTGTCTGGTTTTTTATGGTGGACCCTGTTGTTTTTTTCTGCATGGTGGTTGTTGGGAACATTTATGGCGCCACGTCCAGAAAATGCAACCTCTGCGGCGACAATCGCTCCGGTTGATTTGTCTGCGGTACCTGTCACAGACCTGTCTTCGGATAAGTTAAGTGCCTCTGTCCAAGGTCTGCGCATTTCTGATGTTCGCCTATCTGATTTTACGGTATCGTCACACAGTGCTGATAAAGTTTCTTTATTGGGCGCACCTGGTGATTATATCGAAGCGGGCTTGCTTGCCACTGGTACATCTGCGCCTGTTGCAACAACTGTATGGTCTGGCGCAGACGGCGCCTATAGGTGGCGCAACCCAGACGGCATTGAATTTTCCCGCACGGTTTCAGCGGATGGTTATTTAATTACGGTGACAGACACAATAACCAACAAATCGTCATCAGACGTCGCCTTTGCACCCTATGTACACATAGTTCGTGGCAACGACATGAAATCTGCATCTGGCGTATCCAGTGGCGCAATTGCGAATGTTAATTCGGACATAGAAGAATTGTCTTGGACCAGATTGGATAAAAAGCCATATGCATATTCGACAACAACTGGTTTTGCTGGTTTTGCGGACCAGTATTGGGAAACGGTCGCATCCATTGATTCTGTGGACCAGACGATTCGTTTTAAAAAGTCTGGCGATAAATACACGGCGGATGCGGCGGCGGGTGCGGTTCCGGTGGCGGCAGGTACCACTGCGACCATACGCACAAACGTCTTTACCGGTCCGCGCGACCAAAGCGTCCTGGATGCGGTTGAATCAAAGATTCCCGGCATTGCAGAAACTATTGACTATGGGTGGTTTTGGTTTTTGGCACGTCCAATGTTGTGGGTATTAAATGGCATTCATCATTTGGTGATGAATTATGGTGTTGCGATTATTTTAATGACAATTTTGTTGCGCCTGTTAATGTGGCCATTGACTCGCAAATCTTATGTTTCCATGGCGGCTATGCAAAAAATGCAGCCAGAGATGCAGCGCATCCAGAAACTGTATGCCAACGACAAAATGCGTCTTCAGATGGAAATGATGAAACTGTATCAAACGCACAAGACATCGCCCATGTCGGGCTGTCTGCCGATGTTGATTCAGATTCCTATATTCTTTGCGTTGTACAAAGCATTGTTGGTATCGGTTGCGATGCGCAACGCAAACTTTTTATGGATACACGATTTGTCTGCGATGGACCCATACTTTATTTTACCGATATTGATGGGTGCGACCATGTGGTTGCAACAGCGGCTTCAGTCGCCCAAGACCAAAGGCACTGTCAATGATGCGGTTGCCCAGACACAACGTATGATGCGCTGGATGCCACTGTTATTTACAGTAATGTTTGCATGGATGCCGGCGGGTTTGGTGCTGTATTGGACGGTATCGAACATATTTGGTATTATCCAGATGCAAATAATCAAGCGTCAATCCAAATAAAAACAATCCCCCGAACGGGGGATTTTATTTTTCAAATTGTGATTTGTTTGGGAATTTTTTTAATAAAAATTCATAGTTTTGTTTTCTGATTTCATCTGTAGTATTTGGTGTATCGTTAATACAAAACAAACTTGGGTTTGCGTTTGTTGGTATGTTATTGGTATTGTCGCAATACATCGGCGCGTTCATATAGTTATCCTTGTACAATCTGTTGTAAATCCAGTGCTTAGATTTTTTTCTGTATCTGACACGTTTAAATATTGCGCGCCCATGTGCCAGGTCATACAGGTTAAAAATCCACCGTTGAATTTCCCAATTTGTTCTGAATTTATTTCTGATTTGTGTATTAAAGTCCCGCGTTAATAACGGGTGATTTCTGCACTGTGTCATCGAAGACCGAATATATGGGTCGATATTATGTGCCGGGGCTAAATCCCAGAATTTTTTTCCAAATATTTTATTTATTTTATATCCTGCGACCAGCACTGTTCGTCTATAGTCAGATTCTGCCATTTCCATTTCAAATCCGATATCATCTGATATTTTATTTTTTTTATACCAAACGATTGCACGTCCCTTGTCGTCAAAGAAAAATTCCGGACCGACATACCTGTAAAAGAACATATCATCATTTGCCAACAAGAAATATTCGCTCAGATTTGGTATATTCATCAGGCACATTTCAATTGCGACCGAATTGAACGTAGGCAGACTGTCCGCCGGCATAATTTGTTCATGTGAAACTATCGTAATTTTTGGATGGTTTGTGTTCAGCCATTTTGGCGCCTGACCATTTGCGGTCACTATAAAAATGTGATTAATCCAAGGTGCAAATTTTTCAACGCTGCGCAGGGCGAACTTTAACTCGTCATTATCGCGCCATCGCGCATCTACTGCGGCTTCATCGTACATAGGGGCTTTGCCTTGAATTTCCCGCAGCCAGAAATTTTTTTCTTCGCGCCAATTTTTATCTTTGTCGTCAACCCACATATATACCAAATCAATTTTTTTCATCTTTATGTCCCTTTTTATTGCCAACAAAAAACCGTCAGGAAATTGACGGTCGGGCATTTTCAAGGTCATAAATCCAAATGACTCTGTGGCTTTTGGGCTGGCCCTGTTCTATAACCACAGATACCCGACCACATACGGGGGTCAGGTTCAATATCGACACGCATTGCGCGCCGTGGATTTATGGGTCTTGAAAACCCAGACCTAATGCTTCAGGTCGCAGTTATTATGACCCAGAAAAAAGAATTTTTCAACAGATTAAATAGCATTAACTTTTTTATATAATTGCCATGGTGTCTGTACCCATAAATTTTTTATTCCAATTATTCGTTTTGACATATCGACGCATGTGAAAGCCCTGTCGGCATTTTTACCCACCTGTGCTGTGCGCGGCACGCAAATAAATTTCCAACCATGTTTTTCCAAGATTTTAATATCGCGCATCCCAAGGTTTATTTTTGCAATTTCTCCCCGTCTTACGAATTGATACATTGTTATCTGACTGTTGCCTATGACTATGGGCGCCACATGTTTGAATTTTTTACAGAACAATCTAGGCAATAATTTTGATGTTTTATTTGAAAATCCAACAATAATCATTTTTATTCACCGTTATTTGATTGCAAATCCCCCGAATGGGGGATTTCGCATTATTCAATCCAACCGCGTTGCTTTGCGGCACCTGCCAAGACATCCATTGCCTCGTTCCATTTTTGTGCATCTCTGTTTTCATTCCAAATGTGTTGATGGGGCGCGCGTCTGCGGTCGCCATATTTTTTCATAACCATTAATTGATTGTCTGTTAATTTTCCCGCCAAATAAAGTTTTGTAATCAATGTTTCCACATCCAGAACTTCGCATGGTCTGCGTGTGGCACAGGCGCGTGTTTTGGAAAAATTGTATCTGATTGATTTTGAATACAGGAACCAGAACCATAATTGTTCCGCATTTTGGAATTTTTCAGATATTGCGATAGTTGCTGTTTGTGTCATTTTTCTTTCTCCTTTGTTTGTGTATGACCATGATATATAAACCAAGAAAAGATTCCTGTAAAACACTACAACCAGCGGTTGAAATACGAATCAGAAAACTGATTCGGTTATCGGTTTTTGTGTTTTGCTTTCGAATCGGTTTTTTTTGAAAAAATGGTTTTTTATATCGTCTATCTAATAAAAAAAAGTGCGCATCAAAGCGCACAAAAAAACAGATAAATCATTGTTATAAATCAAGACTCCTTTTTATATATTTTTTGCTAAAACAAATCCCACCGTCTGGTGGGATTGCACTTATATGATTGGCGGGAAACAGTCGCCACCACCTTCTGGGCAACAATTAAATCCTTGTTCCCCCATATCGGTGTAAATTTCCCCTGCACAGCACCCATTTGCATCTGGCAGGCTGCCGTCCAAGCATGTCATAACATTTTCCGCTGGGGCTTGTTCTTTTGGCTCGCTGGCGTATGGATTTACAACTGCGCCATTATCGTCGTATTTTACCCCCAGGATTTCTTCGTTATATTGTTGTGACCCTACGCCCCCCATTTCTTCAACTTTGTTCTGGTACTGTTTCTTTTGGTCTTCCGTGTACGCTTCGTATTGCTTGGCCTTTTTTGATTCATAGTTCAACGAATCGCACCACATTTTCAGTGTGCTGTACGAATATCCACCACAGACATTACCTTCTGCCCCAGAACATTCTGCCTTTACACGATACAAACCGTTATCGTCGAGGTAACAATACTGTTTGGCACCTGCTGCCATCCATGAACGTGCCTGTCCAATCCATGAATCGTCCTTTGCCGCTTCAACATTTGCCGAATTAACATCTTTGCCCCAATCACGACGTTTATTGTTTTGCTTGTGTTCGTCATTTGTTGATATTATGCAGTCCTCATTAGTCGTACATGCAACCTGTAAATCCACTGGTGAATACACAGTAATACGTGTACCTGCGGGGATTGTGAACGGTGGCACTGTGTTATCCATCATATCAACCAGCAGTTTTTGTGCCACGCTGTTCCACGCAGTAATGATTTCATTCTTTGCCAACTCTGACGACCGCATAGTTCCACTTTGAACAACAGTATTGTTGTCCAAATCAATTTGATTAACGAACGCATCTGCAATTGGGTTAATCAGGTTAATTGTCGCCGGCACAAACGCGGTCAGCATAGGCATAACAAACTGTTCCAGATAGTCTGAACTTCCGCGCCCAGGTACACCCACGCGTCCTTGTGCATCAGCAGAGAATGGGTCTTGTTGACTATCGAAATTAAATTCAACACCATTGGGTAATATAAATTGATACCACTTTATTTCCATGCGCCCAATTGTCTTATATGGTCCCGGAATCTCGCCTGTTACATAGCCCATTAACAATGTTCCCGCCGGAATAACAACGGTGCGCCCATTATCTGAATAAACATTTCTGTCAACGGTTGCGCGCACAGGTAACGACCCTTCACTTTTCAGCATTTCAATATCTGCGCGCACATCGGACACAATTGTTGCCGGAATAGGCTTAAATTGGCGCAGAACAAAACTGCGGTCATACGGTTGTGTTGAAATCACAGCATCGCCGGTTGTTCCAAAAGTAACATCTTCCTTTATTGCATTTCTTAATCCGCCGAAACTAGAATCAGAATCCGCACCAATACGCGCTGCGCCACCCATCTTGGGCAGTTCTTCTGCCTCGACATTCAATTGACGTGCGCGGTATTCCTGTTTTACCGCCGGCGCATTGCTAAGTTGTGGCAACACCCCACCACTTACCGCGACATAGCCAATATGGTCTGCATCGGTCCCGATTTTTTTACCGGGTTTATCAATGTCGGTAATAATCCCATTGTCTGGGTTATAAATTCCGGTTGCTTCGCTGCAATCAGTATCACTGAACGGATGAAAATAGTACGACCCGCCACTTGGTTTAATCCAACCAATCTGGCGACCATTTGTTCCATACCCAGGAAACGCGAAATCAGAGCATCCATCCGGTATTTCATAACTTTCCACAGGCAATGTTGCGACAGGCTGTGGTTTGACATCGATTGCGGGCGCAATCACTTCGATTTCTTTTTTGATTTCCTGCTTTATCGTTGGTGCTTCGTATTCTTCTTCAACTTCTTCAATTTCTTCTATCTCTGGCTCTTCTATCGCCTTGATAACTGCAGGCTTTGCCGGCTCTACTTTTGGGTTTTCTTTGACTTCTGGCATTTTTGCCCCCAACGAGATTGCAATCTTGCTGACGTGTGACATTTCTTCGCCGGCATTGACATCGTGCCACTGAATTTCAATAGGAAATTGTGTTACATCTTGTGCCGCGGTTGGTTTATATGTTAAAAACAGCCTGCATGCCACCGTTTGATTAACTATTGCCTGTTTGTCGCATGTGCGTGTTACATTAAATCCAGGCACTTCATGGTGCAGCCTTACCGCCAATATTTTAACCGGTGCGGTCGCAGAAATTTTTATTTCACCTGATTTTTCTTCACCCACAATAACCCCGGACCAGTTTAACATATCTGGACTTATAATCAGGTCTGTACTGGCTGAATCCATCAGTTCCATCAACTCTGCGGAATTTTTGTTTTTCTTTCCGCCAATCAACAGCGTCAACAGTATAATAACCAACACAAACGCAACCCCCAACAACAGCCATTGCACACGCTTTGGTGTGTTTTGGCGTAATTCTGAAAATTGCTTTTTAAGTTTACTCATTATACTTCCCCATCATCCCCATTTTTATCCAAGTTGTTTTCGTTGCGTGGACTGTTTTTATTGCATTCTGACCACGCTGCAACTTGTGCTGCTGAACTTTAACAACTTGTCACACAGTGTTTGCGCCGTGTCAATATCTGCCAATGGACCGATTCTCAGTCTGTACTGACGTGCGGCCGAAGATGCCGCGCCCAGTTCGCCAACACCTTGTTCATCGACTGCGAAGAATACTTTGTCTTTGTATGGTGTTAATAAACCCTGACCTTCATCGCCGCTGAACTTTGCCAACAGTGTTGCCCAATAATCATCCAATGCCTTGACCGACGTATCAGATTTTAATTCAACTGCGACGCCAACTTGGTTGCTGGCAATCAATGGGATATTTGTTTGTGGCAAATATGCACCTGCGGTGTTGCGCTGCTGTGGCAACATGTTGACAACACTGCCAGATGATGCAGGCATTGTCATTGGTGCTGTAAATCCTGCCGGCATATAGTATCCTGCGCCGGTTGTCTGATTTACGGTTTGGTTATTTCCAACGAATACAGGTGTCCCTGTATATCCTGTTCCCATACTCATCGCCGCCATACTGTCGGTGTACGCAATATTATTCAGTGATTGACCAGATAACATGCTTTGTGCGACATTTGCTTCTGCCAACGCCATGACCGATGCGGTGTCCGCGATTAAGAATGGTTTTTCACGTTTTTTGATACATACAATTCTTTGCCCGCTGCGCAGTACCATATCGCCCACTGCCTCTACAATCAGCAATCGTCCATCTTCACCATCTGTGCGGAACCCGACAGGCGATTCACCGCCTTCGACCAACAAGGACACCACTGGACGTTGTGTCATGGAAATTACTTTATCGCCAAAGTCGATATAGGTAAAGATACGGTCGCGCCATACACGTTCTGGTGCAATAACATAGTCATCAGGATTTGGCACAAAAATATCTAAATCAAATCTAAATTCAGACGGGTCAATTTTCATAGATTTAATCCATCCGTAATCTTCGCCATCTACACCCACAGTATTCGCCGCAGTTGTTGTAACCTGCTTGTTGAATATAGACCCTGCGCCACCAGATGTGGTTGTTGCGCCCGCGCCCATCATCGGCATGCCGGCATTTCCATCTAATAAAATATCAACCTGGGAATAGGTGATTTCGCTGGAATTTGATGGTTCAGCCCTCAGATAGAAAATGTATTTATTCCCCGATGCGCCGGTTATAATCATATTTGTGTCGCCACCCTGTGTGCCTGCGGCGGGTGATATAAACAGCGTTCTGTCGCCCTTGTTTCCATCAACCTGGAACATGCCTTGATTTCCGACAACCGCATCTGCAATTTGTTCGCCGTTTGGCAGATTCAGCATAGTTATCATGCCGTTGCGCAATTTAATCGGCAATACGCTTCCTGGTGACCAAGTCAACTGTGCGTATCCTGGTTTGATACTGCCTGCAGCCATATTCGCGGTTGGGTTATCCCACGCCGCCTGAATGCCATAATCAGAGGTGGCTGAATATGCGGGCAGTGTTAAAATCCCTGCCATACAAAATGCCGATAAACCTAAACTAATTATTTTTCCCAGTATCATTCCAAACCTTCCATTTTTTTTATTCGCTTAAAAAACCTGTATCCAGTGGGTCGCCGTCACCTTCTGCGATAGCATATTCACTTACACGCAATCCCAAAGGATTGTCCATGCGGTCTGCCCACTTTATATTTTGGTCGCCTTCCGTTGCTAACTTTATCTTAATTGTATAATCTTTTCGTGGCAAAGGTCCAGTACTATCTTCACAAAAATAGCGAATTTTTACCTGATAAACATCTTCTGTCGCCAAATACAGCACAGGTCCATCAAAACTGACCGGGCAATTAAATTCAAAGTCTGGAATCGCGCTCATCAAAGCAACGACAATTTTCTTATCGGCAAAGTCTGCATAAACATCATCGGTTGACATCAGGTGTACAATGCCGTTTTCCATATTCCACTTGTTGTGCATGATTTTTGAATTTGCAAAAATTTCATTTCTGTGCCGCACATATTCGCGTACAAAGGCCTTTTTATAAATGTCAAAATGTTCGCTTGCGGGTTGCATTTCGGTCAAGCGGACTTCCTGTTCGTTTTGAACGGTTGTTGTCAAAAAGAATATCTGCGGTCTGTTCAAAGGGAACATGTTTACCAAAGTGTACACCAGTCCGCCCAAAACAACCACCGCCGTAGCCAGCACAAATATCAATAATCTTGACAGTAAAACAGGCGGTTCTATGCGGTTTTGCACGACTTTCTCTCCCTTAATTAAAACGATTGTAGAAAAAAACAGGCGACCTATGCAAGAAAAAAACATAAAATGTGTTGTTGTTATTGCGCTTTTCTGGAAAAGATGTGTAAAAATGCCCTTGCACAAAAATATGAAAAGTATTATAATATTTCCACTTGATTTTTTGTATCTGTGTGCTATCCTTTTGCGGACTGTGTGATGGCACAAGGTGCATCTTTGCAGGTGTGGTCAACAGTACAGGGGCATAGTTCAACGGTAGAATATCGGTCTCCAAAACCGCGGATGAGGGTTCGATTCCTTCTGCCCCTGCCAATTTTTTCAAAACACAACTTTGTGTGTGTTTTGGAAAAAAGTAGGGGCGGTGGAATTGAACCCGAATAATAAAGATGTTGGGTTCGCATACAAGTTCGGTTTTGTCAGCGTCAGCGCAACGAAACCGGTACGCGTGGTGAGTGAAACGAACATTCCTTCTGTCCCTGCCAAGAAGTTAAATTACGTAATTTAGGCTAAATTTATGAAGAAGATACTGGGTTTTTTAAAGTCGGTTCGCAGCGAATGGTTTAAAATTGTTTGGCCATCGCGTGACAGTGTTGTTCGTGCTACAATCATGATACTGGTGTTTTCTGGCTTGGCGGCATTGTTCTTTTTTGTCACAGACAGCGTGCTGAATGCGATAGTAAGTTGGGTTTTTTAATATAACGGACAAAGGAAGCGTAACATGGAAGAAAAAATGCAATGGTTTGTCGTAAATGTTCATACTGGGTGTGAAGACAAGGTTGCGCGCGGTTTGCGTGAACAAATTGATAAACGTCATTTAAATGCTCTTTTTGGCGAAATTTTGGTTCCGACGCGCGAAGTGACGGACGTCAAAGGTGGCAAGCGTGTTAAAGTGGAAAAGAAATTCTTTCCTGGTTATATCGTTGTTCAGATGGTTATGAATAATGAAACGTTTACCTGTGTGAAACAAATTCCCCAGGTTGTAATGTTCTTGGGGGCAAAAAATAAACCAATCGCGGTCAGCGAAGAAGAGGCGCGCCGTCTGTTAAAGCAGGTAGAAGAGGGTGCGGTTGAAACAGAAGATGTCGAATATGAAGTTGGTCAAGAAGTTCATATTATCGACGGTCCGTTTATGACATTTAATGGAATTGTGACCGAAGTTGATAACGTTAGACAAAAAATGGTTGTTTTGGTTGTTGTGTTTGGTCGCGAAACCAGTATGGAACTGGAATTCAGTCAGGTTGAACGGGTCTAGTGTATGAAGATAACAAGGGATGCTTTTGGTGAAATTCGTGTAGAGGTTACGATACAAAATATTCGTAAGGCCAATCATGAATACAAAATGAGTCCTGAATTGCGCAAAATGATTGATGAAAATCGCAAAGCAGTTGTGGGTGCGGCGATGGAAATGTCCAGGGCGCGAAAAAAGTAAAAATTTTTGTGGTTTTCTGAAAAATATCATGTAAAATCACAGCAAACCGTGGTAGATACGCCATATCGTACCACGACACAAACGAAAAAAAACGGAGTGAAAAATGGCAAAGAAAGAAGTTAAGGGATTGGTCAAATTGGTCGTCCCTGCAAAGCAGGCAAATCCTGCGCCACCAATTGGTCCGGCGTTGGGTGCTGCTGGTGTAAACATCGCAGAATTCTGCAAACAGTTTAACGACAAAACATCTGATAAAGAACCTGGAATGCCAATTCCATGTATTATCACTGTTTATACGGACCGCAGTTTCGAATTCATTATGAAATTGCCTCCTGTGTCGTACTATATCAAGAAAGCATTAAAATTGAAGATTGGTTCACACAAACCAGGTCGTGATTTTGTTGGCACATTGTCTAAGGCGCAGTTGAAAGAAATTGCCGAAGCAAAAATGCCGGACTTGAATTGCTCTACCATTGAATCTGCTATGAACATTGTTGCGGGTCAATGCCGTTCTATGGGCGTAAAGGTGGAGGAATAATATCATGAAATTAACAAAGAAACAGCAGACTTGGAAGAATTTGGACACAGACAAAGTGTATTCTTTGGCTGATGCAATCGAAGCGTTGCGTGAATATACATCCAAGAAATTTGATGAAACATTGGAAATTGCTATCCGTTTGGGTATCGATGTGACCAAGGCTGATCAGAATATTCGTGGTATGTTGTCTTTGCCAAACGGCACAGGCAAATCTGTTCGTGTTGCGGTATTTACTGCAAACGCACAGGACGAAGCAAAGAAAGCGGGTGCTGATGTTGTTGGTGCCGAAGATTTGATTGATGCGGTTGCGGCGGGCAATATCAATTTTGACCGTGTAATTGCAACACCAGACATGATGCCAAAAATGTCAAAGATTGCGCGTGTTTTGGGACCAAAGGGTTTGATGCCGAATCCAAAATTGGGTACTGTTACAAACAATGTTGCTGATGCGGTTGCGACTGCAAAGGCGGGTCAGATTGAATACCGTGCAGAAAAGAAAGGTATCATCCACGCTGGTATTGGCAAGATGTCATTTGCAACAGACAAATTGGTTGAAAATGCGGTTGCTTTGATTGATCAGTTAAAGAAAGTTAAACCTGCTTCATCCAAGGGTCAGTATATCTTGGGCGTGTCCGTTGCGACAACCCAGGGACCTGGTTTAAAGGTTGATGCAAAATAATTAAATGCGACGTGTGTGAAAACATGCGTCGCATGAACAGATTTCTGTCCAAGACTGATGGTGTGACAATTTTGTTGCTTAATTCCCATCATAGACAAAGAAAAGATTCTTTGGGGCAGGAACCAAAGCCCCACCCGGGTAAATCCGGATGGAAAGTTAACAAAACAGAAGCTTGAAGGAAAAATAGATGAAACGCGAAGAAAAATCAGATTTGATTTCAGCGTTGCAGTCGTCCCTGAAAGAAGCGAACGGTGTTTTCGTTATTGAAAACAATGGTTTGACTGTAAAAGAATTCGAAACCTTGCGTAATGAATTGCGTCCATTGGTTGCGGTATTCAAAGTTGTCAAAAACCGTTTGATGAAATTGGCGTTGAAAGACACCGATTTTGAACCTGTATCTGATATGTTGAAACGCCCAACGGCTGTTGCGGTTGCAACAGATGGTTTGGCGGTTACCAAGGTATTGGCTAAATTTGCTGATGAACATCCAAATTTGACAATCATTGGTGGTAAAATGGATGCAGACGTTCTGGATTGTGACGGCGTTATGCAATTATCCAAGCTTCCTTCCCTGTTGGAAATTCGTGGCACAATTGCACGTATCTTGGTCGAACCAGGTTCACGTCTTGCGCGCGTTTCTGCAGAGTATGGAAAAAAAGAACAATAAAATCAGAATATCGATATTCTGACCTAAAACAAAAATTAGGAGTAATAAAATGGCAGACATTCAGAAATTAGTTGAAGAATTGTCAAAATTGACCGTTTTGGAAGCAGTTGAATTGTCCAAAGCGTTAGAAGAAACATGGGGCGTAAGTGCTGCTGCTGCTGTTGCAGTTGCTGCTGGTCCTGTTGCTGCGGCGGCAGAAGAAAAGACAGAATTTGATGTTGTCTTGGCTGAAGTTGGCGCAAACAAATTGGCTGTTATCAAGGCTGTTAAAGACATCACAGGCTTAGGTTTGGGCGAAGCGAAAGCTTTGGTTGAATCTGCGCCAAAGGCTGTCAAAGAAGGTGTTGCAAAAGACGAAGCTGATAAGCTGAAGGCAACATTGGAAGCAGCTGGTGCCAAGGTCGAAGTAAAATAATTCGTACCTTTGGAACCGCATGGTTCTGATAAGAATCTGTCGTAGAACATACGACAAAACGCCGCCCGCGTGGGGAAAATCCCTATGCGGGCACACAGGCGTAAAAAAGACGTAAGTCAAAAATAAGAAAAAGTCGTGGCATATCTATGTCACATCGTTTGCAAAACGCACAAAAAAAAGGATTAAAACCGATGGCAGTTATCCAGAAACTTAGAAAATCTTTTGGTAAAAGTTTTTTGCAAACTCCGCTTCCTGATTTAGTTGAAATTCAACATAATTCCTATAACAATTTCTTGCAGGCAGATGTCCCACCCGCTGAACGCGAAGACGTGGGGTTGCAAAATGTATTCAAATCTATCTTTCCAATCAAAGACTATACCGGCATTGCCGAATTGGAATTCGTAGAATATACATTGGATAAATCCGATTACAATGTAAAAGAATGCATGTTGCGCAACATGACATACTCCAGCAAGTTAAAACTGAAGCTGAGATTGAAAGTATATGATTCTCCTGAAGAGGTCAAAGGCGCACCAAGAATTCCGATCCACGAAATTGAACAAGAAATATTTATGGGCGAAGTGCCGTTAATGACAGAACGCGGCAGTTTTATCGCATCTGGTGTTGAGCGTGTTATTGTGTCTCAGATGCACCGCGCCCAAGGCGTTGTGTTTGCTACGACCAAAGAATCAAAAGTTGCTGGTAATCCTACGACATATACTGCCCGTATTATTCCAGAACACGGTTCTTGGATTGATTTTGAAGAATCCAAGGGTGTGATTTATGTACGCATCGACCGTCGTCGTAAAATCCCGGCCACGGTTTTGTTGCGTTGTCTGCCATCTGCAGAAGACGAAAAGAAATGGTTGGCGGACCCACGCAAACCATCAATTCGTGGCATGTCAGATGCGGAAATCCTGTCTGTGTTCTATAACCGTATCCCATTGACCTTTAACGGTAAAATGTGGACCGGCGAAACTGCCAGTTTTGAAGGTTTGGACAAATATCGCTTGAACTATGATTTGTTCGGTATCAAAGACAAAAAAACAATTGCATCCAAGGGCGACCGTTTGAATGCTAAACGCATGAAAAAACTGTTGGAAACCAAGGAATTTGGTATTTTGCCAGAATCTTTGATTGGCGAATATTTGTTTGATGCGATTATGTCTGGTGACGAAGTTGTATATCCTGCGGGAACAGAAATCACCGAAGAAGTCTTGCGTGATTTAGACGAAAAGAATATCAAACAAATCAGCCTGATTTCTATTGATAACAACACAATCAGCGCCCACATGCGTAACACATTGATGGCGGACAAAACCACAAATCGTGAAGAAGCGTTGATTGAAATTTATAACATCATTCGTCCAGGCGAACGTCCAACATTAGAAGCCGCAATCACGTTGTTCCAACGTCAGGGCTTTGATTTGGCGTACTATGATTTGTCTGCGGTTGGTCGTTTCAAGATGAACAAGCGTTTGAAAATCAAGTCTAATAAAAAGCCAGAAGAAGAACGTTTGTTGACCAAGGCTGATTTCTTGGCGGTGTTAAAAACACTGACTAACATCATTGACCGTAAAGACACAGTTGATGACATTGACAACCTGTCTAATCGTCGCGTTCGCACGGTTGGTGAATTGCTGGAACAGAATTTCCGTACAGGTATGGTTCGCATTGAACGTCTGGTTCGTGAAAATCTGTCATCTCAGAATATTGCCACTATGCAGCCACAAGATGTTGTTAATGTAAAACCATTAATGTCTTTGGTTTCTGAATTTTTGGGTACGTCTCAGTTGTCTCAGTTTATGGATGCATACAATCCATTATCTGAACTGGAACATAAGCGTCTGATTTCTGCATTGGGTCCTGGCGGTCTGAACCGTGACCGTGCGGGTATTGACGTCCGCGACGTTCACCCAACGCATTATGGTCGTCTGTGTCCAATTCACACCCCAGAAGGTGCGAACATTGGTCTGATTAACCACTTGTCCACTTATGCGCGTGTTAATCCATACGGGTTCATTGAAACGCCATATTATATTGTTGAAAATGGAAAAGTAACAGACAAGAAGATATATCTGACCGCGGACGAAGAATTTGGTCATAAAATTGCCCAGGGTAACACCCCTGTTGACACCAAAGGAAATTTGGCGGACGACACGGTAACTGCGCGTGTTGACGGTGAATTTACCATGGTGCCAAAGGATGAAATTGACTTAATCGACGTTGAACCACGTCAGGTGGTGTCCATTGCAACAGGTTTGATTCCATTCGTTGAAAATGACGACGCGAACCGTGCATTGATGGGTTCTAACATGCAACGTCAGGCTGTTCCATTATTGCGTGTTCAGGCACCACTGGTTGGTACTGGCATTGAACGCGAAGTGGCACGTGATTCACGCACTGGTAAGGTTGCAAAACACAGTGGTGTCGTGGAATCTGTTGATGCGAACCGTATCGTGGTAAAATGCATGAACAGCCGCAACGAGGTTAAGGGCGTAGATATTTACAATCTGGAAAAATTCGAACGTTCTAACAGTGAGACACTGATTCACCAGAAACCATTGGTCAAGGTCGGCGATCGTATTTCCGAAGGCGACATCATTGCGGACGGTTCTGCAATGAATTATGGTGAATTGGCATTGGGTCGCAATGTGTTGGTTGCCTTTATGCCATGGCGCGGTTATAATTATGAAGACTCTATTGTTATTTCGGAACGTATCTCGCGCGATGACGTGTTCACATCAGTCAAGATTGTTGAAAAAGAATTCAAGGTTCGTGACACTCAATTAGGACCAGAAGCTTTGACACGTGACATTCCAAATGTCAGCGAAGAAGCATTAAAGAATCTGGACGAATCCGGAATCATCTATGTTGGCGCACGCGTGAAACAGGGTGACATTTTGGTTGGTCGTGTAACACCAAAATCTGAAACATTATTAACCCCAGAAGAAGCACTGTTGCGCAACATCTTTGGTGAAAAGGCATTGAATGTAAAAGATACATCATTGCGTGTTGGACCAAACGAAGAAGGTACTGTTATCGGTGTTAATATCTTGACACGTCATGGTGTTAAAAAAGACGACCGTACCCAGATGATTGAATTGCAAAAGATAGAAAAAATCAACAAGGACTGTGCGGAAGAATCTGCGATTATTGAACGCGGGTTTGCGGACCAGGCGTTCCAAATTGCCGAAGGGCAGGTTATCTCTGATGAATCTGGCGCGAAATCACGCGTTAATGAATTCAAGAGCATGGTTGAACGTGCCGTTTTGGCCCAGGACTTAAAGGATGCCAAAGACCGCAAGGATATAATTGATAATATCCAAAGAAAGATTGGTCTGGAATCCGGTGCGGGCAGTTTGTCACCATTTATTGGCAAAAAACTGAATTCCGAAGTCTTCGAAGGCATTCGTCCGTCTGATGTCAAAAAGTTGGTTGTCAAAGACGCCACTGTTCAGGCAGCATTGGACAAGAAATGCAAGGAATACATGGAAAAGTTAATCGCCATGCATATCAAGGCAGCCAAGGCTATTAAGATTGCCGCAGAAAGCAATTCTTTAAATGCCGGCGTTTTGAAAGAGGTCAAAGTTTACATTGCACACAAAATGAAACTGCAGCCTGGTGACAAGATGGCGGGACGTCACGGAAACAAGGGTATTGTATCCAAGGTTGTTCCTGTTGAAGATATGCCACACTTGGCGGACGGAACACCGGTTGATTTGGTACTGAATCCATTGGGTGTGCCTTCACGTATGAACATTGGTCAGATTTTGGAAACCCACCTTGGTATGGCGGCGCGTACATTGGGCGCCCAGATTGGTGCGGTTTTGGACGAAGTTAAGGCCAAACGTGCTGTTTCTGCGGACTTGCGCAATATCATGGGCAAGGTTTATGGCAAAGAAACTGCCGAAAAACTGGAAAAGATGACGGACACAGATGTTCGCGCCCAGGCGGCATTGTTGCGTGATGGTGTTCCAATGGCGACGCCAACATTTGACGGTGCCACCCCAGAAGACATTCGCAAGATGCTGAAATTGGCAAAATTACCAGAAACAGGTCAGTTTGACTTGTATGACGGTATGACTGGTGAAAAGTTTGCCCGTCCGGTCACTGTTGGTGTTATGTACATGCTGAAACTGCATCACTTTGTTGATGAAAAGATTCACGCACGTTCGATTGGGAACTATTCCTTGGTAACACAACAGCCGTTATCAGGTAAAGCCCACATGGGTGGTCAGCGTTTGGGTGAAATGGAAGTATGGGCATTAGAAGCCCATGGTGCCGCCCACTTGCTGCGTGAAATGTTGACGGTAAAGTCTGACGATATCACCGGTCGAAACAAGATGTACGAAGCCATCATTTCCGGCAGCAATGATATTCAGACTGGCACCCCAGAAGCCTTTAACGTATTCGTTCGCGAATTGCGTGGATTGGGTCTGGCGATGACACCAAAGAAAGTAGATTAGTTGTTAGATTTGGTGTGGGTATTTTCTGCCCACACCCTAACCACTAGCCACTAACAACTAAAAACTATTTTATAAGGAGCAAAATATAATGAGCAAAATGTTGCAAAAGATATTTGGACAAATCGAAACAAAAGAGCAGTTTGATGCCTTGCGCATTACGATTGCATCCCCAGAAGAGATTTTGTCTTGGTCTCATGGCGAAGTTAAAAAACCAGAAACCATTAACTATCATTCCATGAAACCAGAAGCCGAAGGTCTGTTTTGTCAGCAGATTTTTGGTCCTGTCAAAGATTTTGAATGCGCCTGTGGTAAATATAAAAGAATCAAAAATCGTGGTATTGTCTGCGAAAAGTGTGGTGTAGAAGTTGGTTCTTCTGACGTTCGTCGTGAACGTATGGGGCATATAAAGTTGGCTATGCCTGTGGCGCACACATGGTTCCTGCGCGAAGGTAAAATCGCAACTTTGTTGAACAATCTGCCTCAGAAAAAATTAGAGCAGGTTATCTCCTATGATGCTTATATTGTTATTGAACCAGGTTTGACCAATCTGAAACAATATGATGTCATCAGCGAAGATGAATACCAGGCCGCCGTTGAAGAATTTGGTGCGGACGCATTCCACGTAGGTATCGGCGCCGAAGGTGTCCGTTCAATTATCTCCAGTCTGGACATGGGCGACGAACGCACACGTCTGCGTGAAGAACTGGCAAGAACAAATTCTGACACCAAGCGCAAGGCACTGGTAAAACAATTAAAATTGGTCGAAGCGTTCCTGGATTCTGACACAGAACCTGCATGGATGTTACCTGATATCATTCCAGTTATTCCACCGGATATGCGTCCATTGGTTACATTGGATGCGGGACATGTTGCGGCATCTGACTTGAACGATTTATATCGTCGTGTAATCATTCGTAACAATCGTTTGAAAAAGTTTATGGACATGCACGCGCCAGATATCATTATCCGTAATGAAAAGCGCATGTTGCAAGAAGCGGTTGATTCATTGTTCGACAATGGCCACAAGGCACGTCCAATGGTATCCCAGAACCGTCGCCCATTGAAATCATTGTCTGATTCTTTGCGCGGTAAATCTGGTCGTTTCCGTATGAACATGTTGGGTAAGCGTGTTGACTATTCTGGTCGTTCGGTTATCGTATCTGGTCCAACATTGAAATTGCATCAGGTTGGCTTGCCCAAGACAATGGCATTGGAATTGTTTAAACCATTCGTTTTTGCACAGTTATTGGCGGGCGATCATGCAAATACGTTAAAGACCGCACGCAAAATGGTTGAAAACGGTGAAGATATCGTTTGGGAAATTTTAGAGCGTGTAATTCACGAACATCCGGTCTTGTTGAACCGTGCGCCAACGTTGCACCGTCTGTCCTTGCTGGCATTTGAACCAGTTTTGATTGAAGGCAAGGCAATCCGTCTGCACCCATTGGTCTGTTCTGGATTTAATGCTGACTTTGACGGTGACCAGATGTCTGTTCACGTTCCAATTTCATTAGAAGCGCAATTAGAAGCACGCACATTAATGTTGTCTTCGAACAACGTTCTGTCGCCTGCGAACGGTGCGCCAATGATTGTTCCATCCCAAGACATGGTATTGGGTGTGTACTATATCTCGCTGATTAATGGCGAACACACCGAAAAGTCACCTCGTTTTGCGAACATGGACGAAGTGAAAATGGCGTTGGAAAACAAGACAATCACATTGCATACACCAATTGTTGCGCGTATCAACGGCAAAACATATAAAACAACGGCAGGTCGTATGATTTTGGGTGAATTGTTACCAAAATCTGACAAGATGCCATTTGACCTGGTAAACAAAGTTATGCCTGTAAAAGAAATCAAGGCGTTGTTGGCGACAACTTATGAACGTTGCGGTGACAAGGCTATGATTCTGTTGGCAGACGCGTTGAAAGATACTGGTTTTGAACAGGCTGCACGCAGTGGTATTTCCATTGGTTATGACGACATCGTGATTCCAGAAGAAAAGAAAACACTGATTGCAGAATCTGAAAAAATCGCAGAAGAAATCGAAGACCAATATCAGAACGGTTTGATTTCTGGTGGTGAACGCTATAACAAATTGGTCGATATGTGGCAGAAAACCACCGACAAATTGGGTGACATGGCGTATGCGGCCCTGGGTAAAAGCGAAGGCGACAATTGGAATTCTGTATATATGATGGCGTTATCTGGCGCCCGTGGTTCCAAACGTCAGATTCAGCAGCTAGCAGGTATGCGTGGCATGATGCAGAAGCCAGACGGTTCTATTATCGAAGTTCCAATTGTATCGAACTTTAAAGAAGGCTTGACCATGTCTGAATACTTTACATCCACCCACGGTGCGCGTAAAGGTATGTCGGACACGGCTTTGAAGACTGCTGACGCGGGGTACTTGACACGTCGTTTGGTTGAATTGGCACAGAACACAGTTATCACCGAACACGACTGTGGCACAACGGAATATATTG
The DNA here is from genome assembly GCA_045133095.1 of Candidatus Enterousia sp. GTDB lineage: Bacteria > Pseudomonadota > Alphaproteobacteria > Rs-D84 > Rs-D84 > Enterousia. The sequence goes on along the minus strand of JBGUTP010000004.1, from coordinate 197,272 downwards.
TTGCGAAACCTGTTTATACTGGTTCGACATTGTCTGTTGCGCTGGGTGATGTTGTATTAGGACGCACCGCGGCAGAAGACGTTATTCATCCAACAACCAAAGAAATTATTGTTCCTGCGGGCGAATTAATTACCAAGGCTGCTGCCAAGGCTATCAATGAATCTGGCTTGCCAGAATTGAAAGTGCGCAGTGTGCTGACTTGCTGCAGCGATGGTCTGTGTGCAAAATGTTATGGTATGGACTTGTCACGTAATGCGCTGGTGCACGTTGGCGAAGCGGTTGGTGTTATCGCGGGTCAGTCTATTGGTGAACCAGGTACTCAGTTGACATTGCGTACTTTCCACATTGGTGGTGTTGCCGCCGGTGGCGCAGAAAGTCACTTTATCGAAGTTCCTGTTGCCGGTATTGTAAAGTTGTCTGGTGTTAACACAATTAAGAACAGTGTTGGACGTGTTGTTGTATTAAGCCGCAATGCTAAATTGAACATTGTTGATGCCGAAGGCAAAGAATTGTTCAGCAGCAACCTGCCGTATGCATCCATGCTGATTGTCAACGATGGTGACACTGTTGAAAAGGGCGCCAAGGTTGCAGAATGGGACCCATATTCCAATACAATCATCGCGGAAAAAGACGGTATTGTTTCCTTTAATGACTTGGTCGAAAATGTGTCATATCAGGAAGAAGTAGATTCCATGACAGGTATCGTTTCGCGCAAGGTTATCGATTGGAAATCCAATTCAAAGAAAGCACTGAACCCATCTATCAAGTTAGTAGATGACAAGGGCGAAGTTATCAACGTTGCCGGCAAGAAGGTTGCGGAATATTTGCTGCCAATCTATTCTATCTTGACCGTTGCCAATGGCGACACGGTTCATGCTGGTGATGTGTTGGCACGTATCCCTGTTCAGACAAAACGTACAGGCGACATTACTGGTGGTTTGCCACGCGTTAATGAATTGCTGGAAGTACGTCGTCCAACGAATCCTGCCCTGTTAGCAGAAATTGATGGTACTGTTGAATTAGAAGATGCAAAATCCAAGATTCTTATCCGTATTGTTCCGGACGACGGTACTGCCAGTGTTGAATACACTGTGCCAAAGGGAACAAACCTGTTGGTACGCAGTGGCGATACTGTGCGCAAGGCTGAAAAATTGGTTGACGGTGACGAAGTGCCTCAGGATATCTTACGTATATTGGGGCAAAAGGCATTGGCAACATTTATGGTTGACAAGATTCAGCAGGTTTACCGCCTGCAGGGCGTGACAATTAACGACAAGCATATTGAAATCTTGATTCGTGAAATGACACGTCGTGTTGAAATCACTAATCCTGGTGATACGGGATTCTTGATGGGGCAGGTTGTGGACCGTGTTGACTTCGAAGAAGAAAATGCCCGTGTTGCCCGTGATGGCAGAAAGGCCGCCGAAGCTTCTCAGGTTCTGGTTGGCTTGACACGCGCATCGTTGACGTCACGCTCATTTATCTCGAACGCATCGTTCCAGCAGACAACCAAAGTCTTAGTTGATGCGGCAATCAGTGGTTCAACAGACAAACTGGTTGGTATTAACGAAAACTTGATTGTTGGTCGTCTGATTCCAATTGGTACTGGTGCGTACGTCCGTCGCGTTCGTGAAATTGCCAAAGAAGAAGAAAAAGCTGAAAAATTGGCACGCGAAGGCAATGGTCAGCAGCAGCTGATGAATATATAAAAGTGGTTGGGGTCGGTGGTTAGTGCGGGTAATTCAACTGGCTAACCACCAACCACTAAGAAAACTTTTTCTTGCAAATGCACAGAAAATGAATAGAATAGGACAGTCATAATAAAAAGGATAGTAAAATGGCAACGCCAAAAAGTAAAACAAGTAAAGCACGTTCCGCACAACGCCGTTCACACGACGCACTGTCTGTGATGCCTTGCGGTGTATGCAAAACATGTGGCGAAAAGAAACGCCCACATCATGTTTGTCCTGCATGCGGTGCAAAATAATAAAAACAAATAAAACAAATAAACAGCAGAAGCAGGGCGCATAACTTTGTGCCTTTTCTGCTTTTTTATATACTATGTCAGAAGAAAAAAAAATAATCTCTATTGATGCAATGGGTGGCGACAAAGGGCCTAATGCGGTTCTTGGTGGCATGAATCAGTATTTGTACCAAAATGGCGAAGGACATGTGTTCTTTCGTGTTTTTGGCGATGAAAAGAAACTGCGTAAATTACTGGGGAAATATCCGCGTGTTGCCCGCAACTGCGAAGTTGTGCATGCGCCAAATGTTATTAAACCCACGGACAAGGTTATGGATGTTCTGCGCCATTCCCAGGATACGTCCATGTACATGGCAATCAAAGATGTTCGCGAAGGTAAATCCACCGCGGTTATCAGTGCGGGTAACACCGGAATTTTGATGTCCTTGTCGAAACTTGCGTTAAAGACAATAGACGGTATTTCGCGTCCTGCGATAACAACAATGTTGCCATCGGGTGCCGGGGACAGCCGTGTGGTTGTTTTGGACCTGGGCGCAAATGTTCAGTGTGACGAAACCATACTGTTTGACTTTGCTATTTTGGGCAGTGTTTATGCCGAAGTTGTGGGAAAAATGCCAAAGCCAAAGTTGGGCGTTTTGAACATAGGTTCCGAAGAAACCAAGGGTAATGAAACATTAATTCATCTGAATAAAGTCCTGACAGAAAACAAGGACAAATTACCATATGATTATATTGGTTTTGTCGAAGGTACAGACATCAGCGCAGGTCGTGTTCAGGTCGTTGTGACCGATGGTTTTACCGGAAACATTGTGCTTAAAACCGTCGAAGGTACCGCAAAGTTGGTCAAACGCGTTGTTGTTGAAAATTTCAAGAAGTCCATCCTGGCGATGATAGGTGCGTTTTTCTTGGTTCATGTTTTCAAACGGCTTAAGCATAAAATTGACCCACGTTCGTATGCCGGTGCAACGTTCTTGGGGTTGCGCGGATTTTCGGTCAAAACACATGGTAACAGTGATGCCCTGGCGTTTGCTAATTCGATACGTTATGCCGCTGAATTGACCAAGGCCAACCTTAATGGATTAATCGAAGAGCGTGCGCGTGCTTTAACCGACGTTCGTGCCGAACTTCAACACGAAGAAAAATAAAAACGCCCAATTGGGCGTTTTTATTTTTGCTTTACCTGTCTGCGACGTCTTGCAATCGCATCCAACGCATTGGCGGCACCGAACGCAAATCCAAGTCCTGCCCCGGTTCCAATAAGTGGATACGTCAGGCATGGTGTTCCTTCGTACTGGCGTGGTTGACCATTGGCAATATAAAATCGTTCTTGTTTTGGCATGTCAAAACTGTATGCGTTTCGGATTCTGGCTTTCATTGAATAATTTTCGGTTTTGAATTTTCGTTCAATACCTTTGTGTACAAAGCCTTCTGCAATAAAATGTCCACCCACGACAAAAGCCGCCCCAAGGGCAGTATAGATTACCGTGTTTTTTATCAAAGTCTTTGCATTGTTCAATAATTCTTGTGACATCATAAAATCCTTGTTATAAAAGTATTATAGACAAGTTTTTTATTTTGTCAAGTGTGTACTGCTATTTATCGTAAATTACCGGTGTTCTGTTTATAGTGTAAACCCGTCCGTCGTTTTCGATATTATGGTAAATGTATATAATATTAGATTCGCCATATTTGTTCTGCCAAGGGTTAAAATTCCCAATAATCTGGCGTGTTGTATTGTGTGGGAAAACGGCATGAAAAGTATTGTCAAAGACCTGTGAATATTTATCGCTAAATTCTGGCATTACAATCATGTTCATAGTTATGATACCGCCTGGTGCAACTCTGCTCTTCAATCGTTCCATAAATTCTACGGTAATCAGTCCTTCGGGAACCTGATATGAATTTGAATAAACATCTAACAAAATAAAGTCGAAAAATTCATCAGTGTTCTTTAAGAACTGGCTGGCATCTGCAACAACAAACTTTTTATTTGGTGTTAATTTTTTATTTAAAAAGTACTTTTCTGAGATATCTTTTAATGTGTGTTCTATATCTACAAACACATAGTCATTTCTGCTGTCGCGCAGCCCCAGCGTAAACCCGCCAGCCCCCAACACCAATATTTTATATTGTTTATCCTTTGGCATTGTATAGATAAAGTTTCTATTCAGATAATCAATATAATCTGCGGTAGTGTTGTTTTTACTGTTGTACACAGACATTGGCAATCCATTCATGTACAGTACTTTATCATTTTCAAACTGTTCAACGGAAATAGTAGAATTTGCATTATTTACCAGAATACCAAATTTGCGTCTTTGGTAATTATCGCTGTTGATAAATATTGATGCCCCCAGGATAATTGCACATACAATCCAAGTCCACCACCTGTGATGCGCAATCAACGCACACACAACGGCCAAGAATGTAATTAATACGACCGTGTAATTAACGCCCATAAATGGCATCAGCAACAGCGTTGTCGCCATAGACCCAAACACAGAACCGATTGTATCCCATGCCATAATATTCCCGGTGCATTTATCGCTGTACTTATGTAATTGACGTGACAACAGTGTTGTATTCAATCCGAATAAAAAAGGACCCGCCGACAGGAATATCAACGAATACAAGAATGTCTGAATTGCCCCAGATTTAATTCCGCCTTCATACATCATTGTAAAGTATTTTGTGATTAAGGGAAAACTTGCTGCGCATACGGACAGGGTCGCAATTATCAAAAAACTTATATTTAAAATGTTTCTGGTTTTTTTATCTTGTATATGTCCGGATTCCCCCAGGAAATACCCCATTGACATAAATCCCAAAAAAATCGCCATTATTATACTTGTTATAACGGCGCTGCTGCCGACATAGAAAGACAGTTGTCTCAGTACTGCTAATTCCAATGACAAACTTACATATCCGTTCAGGAACACAAGCAGTATTAAAATTTCGCGTGATAATTTTTGCATGAATACTTCTCTCTTTTTACACCGTGTTATATTATATGAAATAAATGTATTGGTGCAATGATTAAATTTATTCAATGCGCATTCATCAGTCTGATATCGTCAAATTCTGGGTATTTATTAAACATTGCGCGCGCAAAAGGACACAGTGTTATAACATGTCTGTGTTGAATGCGTGCCATATTTGCGACGTTTCGCACCAGGTTAAGTCCGACATGTTGGTTTCTAAATTCTGGGGCGACACCGGTATAGTCTATTATCAGTCTGTCTATTCCGACGCGCACAAAAGTTATTTCACCAATTTTTTGTCCGTTGTACAGGGCGTCAAATCCGTTTCCTGCTTCTGATGCAAAGTATTGAATGTTATCTGTCATACACACAATATATCAGACGACACAGTTAAATAAAATACGACTGTTTTCTTGGGAAAAAATCCCGCGGTTGCGGGATTTAAATTTTTAGATAGACTTGTAATTTTTTTGAATGATTTTTGCACTTTTCTTCAGGGCTGCTGCTTCCGCGCTGTCCATCTTGGGCATCAGCGTAGTTGCCACCCCACCATTGCCAACAATGCGCGGCAAAGACATTGCAACCGCCTTGTCGCCAACCCCGTCAACGGTACTGACGGTCAAGATTCTGCGTTCGTCATTTGCGATACAGCGTACCAGGTCCGCCACTGCGCCTGCGATGCCATCCCATGTTGCGCCACGTCCCTGGATAATTTCGTACGCAGCATTGTGGACGCGGTGTTCAATTGTCTTGCGTGTTGTTGCCGGCAGTGTGGTTTTTGCCTGCTTGCAAAAAGTATTCAAATCAATCCCGCCCACACACGCTGCGGACCAGTTGACGACACTGCTGTCGCCATGTTCGCCCAGAACATAGGCGTTAATAGATTGTGTTGAAACCGACAATTGTCTGGCAAGTATTGTTCTAAGTCTGGCAGAATCCAACATTGTTCCGGTGCCTATGACGCGCCCCGCGGGCAGTTTTGACAGTTTTTGTGCCACCATGACCATCACGTCTAATGGGTTTGTAACAATAATCAGTTTAACGTTTTTTGCATCAACGTTTGCCATAACTCGCGGAATAATATCGTTTATTACCGCGGTATTGGCGTTCAGTAAATCAGTCCTTGTTTCGCCTGGTTTTTGATTTGCGCCGGCTGCGATAATAACGATTTCACTGCCACGAATGGCGCGATAAGTATTAACTGCGCTTATTTTTACATCGTATGAAAAGGCGGCTGCATGCCCCAGGTCTTCTGCCGCGGCACGTGCGCGCACGCCATTTCTGTCGAACAGTACGATTTCGCGCGCCAGTCCTGTATTCTTTACGGCTGTTGCGACGGCTGCTCCGACTGACCCGATTCCAATAATAGAAATTTTCATAGACTCTCTCCCTTGATATATTTTTATTCATTTTATTATATCACAAAAAAAGCATCTTGCTATATGGGAATAAAAAAACGCCCTTGTGGGGCGTTTGACCAAGAAAGAAACTGTTTTTTTTTATTCGCCGATTTTAAGATTAGGTCTTGCCTTGCGCAAATTTTCCAGGGCTTTTTCCTGTGCGGCGCGAAATGCCTCTGGGTTCCATATCTGAAAACTGTTGCCACGTCCAACGAATACGGCGGTGTCAGTGATTCCGGCATGCTTTAATAATTCTTCTGGAATGACGACGCGTCCTGTTACGTCGAAACTCAGTGGTCGCGCATCTGCGAACAGCATTGCGCTTAAATCATCCAGTTCGCTGTCAAATACGCCCATTTTATCTGTTGCGGCTGCCATTTGTTCCATGCGCGACATAGACAATCCTTCGATGCAGTTGTTTGTGAATGAACGATATAACACAACGCCTGCGAATTTTTCGTCTGTGACCGAAGCCCGGAAAGAGGCCGGTACAGAGATTCGCCCCTTGGTATCCAAACGATTTTCATAAGATGAGAGAAATAATGACATATTATGATTTTCTTTTAGAGGCTTTTTCCGGTTCCCTTTCCTGCTTCGAATCGAAGATAGCACGGGATTTTATGGTTGTCAATGACATTTTATAGTTTTTTTATGGGATTTTATGGTTTGGTAAAGTAAAAATGAAAAAAATAAAATAAATTTAAAATAAATGTATTTTGTGCTTGACCTGCGATTCGTTTTTGTTCTAAGATGTTTGTATAGACAAGGGAAAAGGAAATAAAAAGCCCAGAAAACCGCGGAACTACTGGTTTTTTGGGAAAAATAAAAGAGATAACAAAAAAATTATTTTGCATTTTGTAAATACCGTCGTATTTACAACAAACGCAAGGTGGTTTTACAAAATACGCCCAGAAAGGAGGGGAACGCGCATGCCAAAAAATATCAAAGAAATTATGATTGCTTTAAATCAAGTACTGACAACAACTGTTTGGGTTAATGAAGACAGAAATATTATTTCATTGGCTGATGAATTAAAAATTGGTCAAAACAATGCCCCACGTTCTATCGAAGATTTGTCACGTCCATCATTGGTTGGTGCGTATGTATCCTTGCAAATTCGCACAGATAATTTTGATATTGCGGCGGAAACATTGGAAACAAAAGTATTGGCTTTGCGTGTCAAAGAAATGGTTTTTGCCGAAGCAAAAAAGATTATGGATGCCGCAGATGTTTCTGTTCACTCTGGCGTTGCAATGGCTGCCTAGTTGGTTGCCAATGGCGCGGAAATGAACGCACACAGTTTCCGGATAACCGGAAGGAAGGGAGCCGTCGTCGTCAAGTAATTGGCGACGGCGTTTTTTAATGGTGCTTTTGTGCGTGGACTTAAAAAATCCCCCAAAATTTTGGGGGTCTTTTTATTCGCCGTCTGCGACACGTTTTCTAAATTCATTGCTGGGGCGGAATGTTGCGACGCGTCGCGCGGTAATCACTGCGGACTGTCCTGTTTTTGGGTTGCGCCCCATGCGTGCATTTTTTTTCAAAATTTTAAAACTACCAAATCCTGCGAACTTAACTTCTTCGCCATGAATCAGTGCATCACGAATTTCGTCAAATACGACATCTACCATTTTATATGCATCCGCGGTTGTCAGTCCAAATTTCTCGCGTAATCTTTCTGCAAAATCGCTTCTTGTTATTGTTGCCATTTTTTTTCTTACCCCCATAATCATTATTGTGTTTATTAAACTCTTATCAATGCGGCGCCCCATGTCAGACCGCTGCCGAATGCAGGATATAAAATCAACTGACCGTGTTTGATTATATCATTATCAAACGCATATGCCAGTGCTAAAACGCCTGATGCCCCACTGGTGTTGGCGTGCTTATCGACGGTAACCAATATTTTTTCCAGTGGAAAGTCCAATTTTTCTGCGCAACTGCTGATGATACGCAGGTTTGCCTGATGTGGAATAATCCAATCGACATTCTGTGCGGTAATTCCGGCGTGTTGCATAATGTATTCCGCCGCCGCAGGCATACATTGTACTGCTTTTTTATATGTTTCCGGTCCGTTCATTATAATTTTATGGTCGTCTGACCCATGCAGGCATTCGAACTCTTTCCCATCTGCCATAACGACTGTATCGATAATTCCAGAATAACTTGACGAAGATTGTTCGAATATCAGTGCGCCTGCGCCATCGCCAAATAAAACCGCGGTTGAACGGTCGGTCATATCGACAAAGCGTGTCATTTTTTCTGCACCGATTATCATGATTCTGTGGTGCATCCCAGATGTGAAAAAGGCCCTGGCGCAATGCAACGCGTAAATATATCCTGTGCATGCGCCGCGCACGTCAAATGCGGGCAGGTTATTTTTTGCACCCAGTCTTCCTGCAACCTGAACGCCAACGGATGGAAAGTCCAATTCTGGTGTTGTTGTTGCGACAATGATAAGGTCAATATCGTCGATTGTTATCCCGGCGTTATCCAGTGCGCGCTGTGCCGCGGTTGTTGCCATTGTTGCCACGGTTTCGTCGGGTTCGGCAAAGTGACGTTCGCGGATTCCTGTGCGTTGAACAATCCATTCGTCGGACGTGTCCATAATTTTTTCGAAATCCTGATTAGTCATTATGCGTTCTGGAAGATAAGAACCATAACCGATTAACCTGCTGCCCATGCTGTGTGTCCTTCCTGTTGATTTTTTAGCCCAGGCATTATACAGCCCGCGGACCCAACTTGCAATATTAAATTGTTTGGATTTTTATCATAAGATAAAACCGGGTGACCCCGGCTTTATTTTGTATTTTGCTTCAGTTCTTCTTGCAGTTCTGCCAACCATGTATTAAATTCTTTAATTTTTTTGCTTGCGGCTTCGTATTTCTTTTTGTGCTGCAGTATCTGTTGCAAACTGTCGTTCTGCGCTATTAAATTAGCGGTGTTTTTTTCGTTTCGCATCTGTTCCAGCAATATTGACTGTGCGGTTGCCAGTCTGGCCAGCGTTGATGTCAGATTGTGATGTACAGAATACATTTCGACCCAATTGATTGTTTTTGTTGTCTTGGGTTTTGTCTGCTTTTTTACCGTGTTTTCGACCTGTGGTGCAACAGTTGTTGCATCAACTGTGTCCGCCTGATTTTCGGACGTCACCATCTTGGTTGTTTTCTTTTGTTTTGGTTTTGGCTCTGGCTTCGGTTCTGGTTTTGGTTCTGGCGGTGTGCTGTTGTCTGATAAATCCTTTATCAGATTTTCGACCAACAGAAAATCGTCCAGATTCAACGAAGCCAAATCTATATTCATGTTTCGTATAACAGATTGGTATTTATTTTTACAGTGTTCGTGTTCTTTGAAAAAGTCTGTCGCGACAAAAGTGTTTCCACTTACGCCCCAAACGATACGCGCGCTGTCATCTGTTCCTGAAAATCCCTGGCACAGGCATCTTGCGCTTTTAAATTTTACTGTCAAAGAAATCCTGACTTCGCCATTTTCGATATATACAACCTTGTTGCCGTCTGTTCCTGCGGGATTGATGTTTATCTTGTTTATTTCCTGCAGTACTTCACGCAGTGTATCGGTATTGGTTCCGCATTTTGCACGAATGCTGGCATATACTTTTTTAGGTATGTATTTTTTTATTTCTACTTCTTGCACATCGCGGTTTCCAACATGAAAAACGGTGGGTTTTGTTGTGTTTTGTGGTTCCGTCTTTGGTGTTGGTTTTTCTGTCTGGGCTGCCTTTTGCTTTTTAGTTTCTTTTTTGCCTTGGTTGCTTTGTTCGTTCTTGATGCTTTCCAAGATGTAATTTGCGATTAAATCGATATCGTTTTTATTTACGCACAAGACTTGTGCGTTGTCGTCGCGCAGCAGTATTTCCGACTTAACCCCCAGATGAGTTTTTGGTGAACGCGCGATTTGCACCAGGCGTGCCAGTTTGTCTTCTGGATATTCGGCTATGATTTTCGAATGCTGTTTGCAAAGGGCGACCGTTTCGTCGGTTGTAAGCCATTCGTCGGTTTTTTTCTTAAATTCCACGGTTTGCTTTTTTTTCTGGCGTCTTGCTTTGTACTTCTTTTTCTTTTGCTTTCTTTTGTTCTATTTCATAAAAGATATCTTCCAAGGTACGTTTTCCATCCGTTACCGTAATGGACGAGTATTTATCGGCGAAACGTCGTGCGATATCCAACGCGCCATTTTTATCATTTTTGATATTATTCAATATGGCGGTACGTACGATTATGGTGCTTACTGTTGCGGGCAGCTTGTCGTTCAGTACTTCCAAATCGCTGATTGCGTGCGAACAGTCCAGCAATCGCATTTCCTGGGGCAGCACGGTATCAGGTCCGATTGTAAAGTCCGAACAATTAAAAGCGCCGGAAACATAAACGTTTGACAAATCTGGCCATTCGCGATTTTTGCATCGCCCCAGTTCCAAGTTACCCCAAATCGCCAGTCCACATTCTGTGTCCATAATGTCGTACGGGATGTCAAAGATGTCGATAAAACCAATAGTGTTTTCACCGGTTTCCTTGTCTATCCAACTTGCCAAACATTTATTGTCTTTCGCCATAAAATAAATCCTTAATTTTAATTTCGAGGACAATTGTACACAAAAATATAGTTTTGTCAACAGTGGGTGAATATTTTATTGCAAGTTTTTCTTCTATGATTTATTATTGTCTTTGTCGTTCCCATAGTTCAACAGGATAGAACAAATTCCTCCTAAGAATTAAATCCAGGTTCGAGCCCTGGTGGGAACGCCACTTTTTTATTTTTGCATTTTATTCTGTTTTAATAATGTTACCAAATCGCACTGGTTTTTTGTGCGTTCCATTGCGCATCGTATTTGCAGTTTGTGGTGTGGATTGGTTATGTGTTTGTTTTGGAAATAGTGTGCAAATTCCGTCCATGCAATTGGATTTTCGCCCCATGTGTAATGTGCGCATATTGTGCCATTGTCTTTTAAATTATTTGCCGCCAGTTGTGCCAGAATCTGATTATAAAACAGTTTCATTTTTTCTTCGTATGACACAGTGTCGGGATACAAATAGTCAAAAATATTCGACAGAATAATAATGTCATATTTCTTTTGAAATTGTGCGGTCAGACCGCGAATATCGCAATGTGCAAAGTTTATGACCTTTGGCGTACGGTCCGCGGTTGCTTGAAAATCGTATGCGCTTTTCAGAAAAGAAACGTCAGGGATTGTGTCGTGTCTATACCCCCTTAACATTCGACTGTTTTTGCTTTTGTCTTCACGTTTATGCCACCTCAGGAATTCTATCAGATATGGCGAAAACGCGTGTTCAATGGGCTGTAACATTTTTAAATCAAAAAATTTTTTCTGGCTTAGAAAAAAGTCCAGAAAATCTTCGTATCTAAGGTGGTGCAAGAAATGGTTTTTTAATTCATAAATGCACGACTGGTACGAATTTATATCAAAAGTGTCCACGTTATCTGCATGTCTATAGTATGCTTCAAGTGCATGGTCTCCCGATGCGCACACACTTAGCACTTGTTTCTCAGACAAGTCCTTGCCTGGACTGCCACAAAGCGCATCTGCACACCCAATCACATTTTCATTTGAAAAAACATAGACGCTGGATTTGTCTTGGAATGGATAGTCTGGACTGATAAAAAAGCCGGTTTTCTTTGTCATTAATTGTGTTCTATCACACCCAGGAATATTGTCAATAAATTTGTAATTGATATATGTAAAAACAAATGTATAATCGAACGCACAGGAAAAGATATGAAAAACAAAGCGGTTAAATTTGGAATTTTGGCGACAATATTACCACACGTGTTTTGTTGTGGTGTGCCGATGGTGTTGGCGCTTATTGGTCTGGTTGCACCGGATGCTGCGCATTTTCATCTGTTGCCACATTGGATGGAACCATGGTTGTTTGTGTTTTCTGGGGCGATGTTGGGGCTATCGTGGTGGTTGGTTTCGCGTGATTGCGAATGTTCGTGCGAACATTGTGACGGCACAAAATCACACAGGGTTCAAAAGATAATTTTGGCTTTGATAACTGTTGTTTTTGTGGTCAGTTTGATTTTGCATTTATTTGCGCATGGTCATTAAAAAATCCCCTGGCTGGGGATTTTTTTTATACAAATTTTTCTGGAACCAGATTACTGATGTTTTTCCAGATTCGTCTAAATATCCCGGTGTCTGGCGCGTGCTTATATACGCGTGGTGCGGTATCGCCTGGACGTCGTCCGGTCCAAACAGGATTTTCATTTTCGTCCAATGTCACCCGCCAAGACGTTTGTGTGTCTTTGATAATCATGTCGCGCAATTTTGTTGCAAAATCGTGACTTTCGAATATTGCGACGTTTTCCGTGTTATAGTACGCGCTTCGTGGGTCAAGGTTAAAACTGCCTATCCATGAAATATCGTCGTCAAAGACCATGGTTTTGCTGTGCAGAACGGAAAAACTTGACTGCTTGCGTTCACGGTCGTGTTCTTTTCCGCGCAGGTTTTCCGCAGACACCATAAATTCATACACGTCCGCCCCAGATTCAATTAATTGCTTGCGATATTTTTCCCATTTTGCATAGACTGTTGGTGCGTTTGTTGATGCCAGGGAATTGGTTACAATTGTCATGTGAACCCCAGAATTTTCTTCACGCAGAATATGTTCTAATCCACCTTGTCCCGGCACAAAGTATGCTGCTGACATATAAACAGAATCTGTTGTTTTGTTCCACAGGTGCTGCAGTGCCTTGACAATATCGCCCCGATAATTTTCTTTTTCTTCCATTGACATTTCGACCTTTTCGGGTGGGTCTGCCAAGAACTTTCCGCGTCCCCAACTGAAGTCAAATTTTTTATGTTTATATTCACGTTGTGCCATGGAAATTATGGTGTTATATCGTCTGACGTCTTCTGCGCTGCGGTATTCTAAATCGGCAAAAGTTTTTTCAAGTTTCTTTAATGCCTTTTTTGATTTTGCCTTTGGGAATACTGATGCCGGAATTGACAGGTGGTGATTCCAGTATTCGTTAAAACTGTCGGTTGCATAGCGTGTCATATTCCCGATAAACAGAACGTCTGTGTCGGAAAAGTTAGACGCGGTTTCCGGATAGAAATAGTTACTGCCAACATTTCGTCCGCCTGTTATGTACGCGACGTTATCTACAATGAATAACTTATTATGCATGCGTGAATTAAGGCGATTAAAGTCCGCTATGAATTGTGGATAGTACAGAATTTTTGAACGGTTGCTGACGGTGTTAAAAACTTTGACTTCGATATTAGGATGTTGATTCAGTAACATAACATCAACGATATCAGAATTTGTTCCATAATCGTCCAACAGTATTCGGATTTTTACCCCACGGTCCGCTGCGTTTTTAAGTTCGCCAATTAAAACCTTGGATGAAAAGTCGTTGCTGTAAATATAGGTTTGCAAATCAATAGTTTTTGTTGCCATTCGCGCAAATGCGGAACGAATAACAAATGCGGACAGTCCGTCTTCAATAAGTGTTGCACCCGACACATCGTCGCCCGATGACAGTTCGTTTGCATAACATTGCGCAATAGGTGTGCTGTATGGGTTATAGTCAAAATCTGCCGAAGTTACTTTTGGGTGATAGTTGTCCAATCGTGGGTCGTTCATGCTGGTTGGAACGGTTGTGCATCCCATCAGTGGCAAAGCCAATATCCATGCTGCTACTTTTTTTACTACGGACATTTTGTGTGCTTCCTATTTTTTTTGGCGATTATAGATAAATCTTAACATGCTCGCAAGAAAAAATCATTATATTTTTTAATGAATTAGGAAAAATTGCCTTTGCATGTATTCTTTTGTCGATATATAATCCAATTCAGAATACCAAAACAGCCAAGGGGGTTTATGCATGTCTAACAAAGTGATTGTAACTGGTGGTGCCGGCTATCTGGGGACCCACACGACTGTGGCTTTGCAGAATGCAGGTTTCGAAGTTGTTGTTGTTGATAACTTGATAAATTCTGATGTTGGCTCGCTTGACGGTGTTGCGCAAATTACCGGGGTTCGTCCGATTTTTGAACGTGTTGACTGTGCGGACCACGACGCGCTGATGCAGGTCTTTTCGCGACACAGTGATGCGGTTGGTGTGATTCATTTTGCTGCACTCAAGGCGGTTGGTGAATCGGTTTCGCATCCTTTGATGTATTATCGCAATAATTTAAACGGTTTGATAAATGTTTTGTCTGCGATGCGGGAATATGGTATTTCTTGTCTGGTGTTTTCGTCGTCTGCAACGGTTTATGGTGTTCCGGAAAAATTGCCTGTTACTGAACAGACCCCGCTTCAGCCTGCCACATCTCCTTATGGTCAAACCAAGGTGGTGGGCGAAAATATTATTCGCGATGCGGTTTGTGCGTTTCCTCAGTTGCGCGCAACACTGTTGCGTTATTTTAATCCGATTGGTGCGCACCCATCGGGCTTAATTGGCGAATTACCGCGTGGTGTTCCAAATAATTTAATGCCCTATATAACGCAAACTGCGGCGGGCATTCGCGAAGTTCTAAGTGTTTTTGGCAATGATTACAAGACGGCGGATGGTTATTGTGTGCGCGACTATATTGACGTAAATGACCTGGCGGCGGCGCATGTTGCGGCGATGCGTCGTATGTGTGCGGGGGCGGATGGTGTGTCTGTATTTAATCTGGGGACGGGGCGTGGCGTTTCCGTTATGGAATTGATTAATGAATTTAAGGCTGCCACAGGTGTTGACGTGCCGTACAAAATAGTTGCACGTCGCCCCGGTGATGTGCCGGAAATTTGGGCTGATGCGACATTGGCGGCGCGTGTGCTGGATTGGCGTGCCAAAACCCCATTGCGTGAAACATTGGCGTCCGCCTGGAATTGGCAACAGAAAATATCTTCGCGTGACAAAAAGCGTTAGTCTGATTGATTTTTTTTGGTTGTTATACGGTGACTTTTGTGATAAAATCAGAATATTAGAAGGGAAGATTTTATCATGAAGAGATTAGTTGCCGTTTTAAGCAGTCTGTTGATTTTACCTGCATTTGCAGAGGTTGCGCCCCTGTATTATGACGAAGCAATAGAATATTCTGGCGAAGAATTTGATGCCTGGGAAGAAGCGCCCGTTGTCGAAGAAGAGGTTGCACCCCAGGTTGTTGCTGCGCCTGTTGTTCCGGCATCGCGTGCGAATTTGCGCGGCACATCGACTTCTGGTCGTGCGGCGTCACGTGCTGTTCCTGTTTCTGGGGCAAAAACGATTACTGCGCGTACTACTACATCTCGTAATACGGGGCCGGCATCACGTGCCACGGTTGCACGTTCGACGACTGCGGCGCGCACACCGGTAACCCGGGCTGTTGCAACGCGCAGCGCGCGCCCATCACGTGGTGTGGGTGCGGCGACACAAATTGCGACAACGCGTCGTGCAATGCAATCAGGTCCGGCAATTGTTGCGCGTGCATCTGTTACAACAAATGACACCGTAAATCAACCAATCTACAGTGGTCGTGTTGCGACCCGCTCGTCCAGTGCGGTCCGCGCGCGTATCCCAACAATTACTGCAACAACTGATGTTGCAACAGAAAAATCTGTAACGGATGTGGCGGCGGTCGCGACGTCAATGGATGAAATGGCGCAAATCACCGATTTTTGCAAGGCGCAATACATCCAGTGTATGGATAACTTCTGTAATGTTCTGGACGATAACCAAGGACGGTGCAGTTGTTCCAAAAATTTGGAAAACTATGCCGAAACAGAAGCGGCATTAAAGCAGGCGACGGCTGCGCTTCAGGATGTCGCCCAACAGATTCAATACATTGGTTTAACTGGCGACGAAATCGAAACGTTGTTCAGTGAAACCGAAGCCGAAGAGGTTATGAGTGGTACAACCGACAACACCGCGCTAAAGCGTGACCTGGACCGAATCAAAAGTTTAATTGTTGACGTCGAAGGAGGGTCTGCTGCATCGACCGAAACCAGCGGTATGAATTTTGACCTGTCTGGGCTGCTGGATTTCAATATCAGCAGTACTGGCTTTGACTTGTCGTCGTTGTTTGGTGGTTCAACCGCTAATACCAACAGTATCAGCAATCAACGTGGCGAACAGTTGTATAAAACCGCAACGTCTCGTTGTAAAAAGGCGGTTCTGACGGATTGTCAGACCCAGGGCGTAGATATTTCTATTATAACAAATGCGTATGACCTTGAAATCGACAAGCAGTGTATCGCATACGAACGCCAATTGACCGATACGAACGAAGAAATGTCACAAACGGTTCGTAATGCAAAAAGTGTTTTACAGCGTGCGCGCTTGATGGTTGCGCAACAAAAGAATCAATACGACCTGCGCGGATGTATCAATGCACTTGATTCCTGTATGCAGGACGACTTTGCCTGTGGTTCCGACTATGAAAACTGTCTGGACCCAAGTGGTAAATATATTGTAAATGGTGAATTGGTCATGGGGTCAACTCCTGGGATGGCAAATGTTGTCGAAACCACCACGGGCAGCGTAACTTCACCCGTCACAGATGGCGTATATACGACATGGAGTTTTAAGAAAACAGGAACTGATTCTTCTTCAACGGATTTGAATGCATGGGGCAAAGATGCGACCTTGACTGATTATATCACTGCGCAAATTGATGCCACGCTGCCTGCAACCACTTCGACCGACATGGCGAAATACCTGGCATATAAAATAGGCTATAATTCTGATGGTAAAAACTACGGCATGTGTATGTCTGTCTTGAATAAGTGTCAGGATTACACGTACAAAGATGGTGTCTATGTTGCGAATAACGACGTTATAAACGGCTTTATGCAACGTACCATGACCCAGATTAAGGCGGCGCAGGACGAAGTTTTGTCTGAATTTGCGGAAAACTGTATGGCTGATGTTATGTCTTGCCTGGGACAGAATAATTTTGACGAAGACGACGTAACAGCAAAGTCAGATGGCAGTTACTCCTTGACCACGCAAAATAAAATTGCAATCAAGGCATGTAATTCAATTGTTACAACGTGTATGAGTGTTAATGGCATTACGCCAGAGGCAGCCAGTACCGCTATCAAGCAATACGAATGGATTGCTAATATGTACGGCGTAGATGAAAAAACAGGTAATACAAATTAATAAAACAATTAAAATGCCCCATGCGTTTGTATGGGGTGTTTTTTTGTTTTTCAATACTTTATTTCGTATGTTTCTTAGTAACAACGAAAAAAATCCCCCTTATGGCAAGGGGGTGTTTTTTACCACAACTTCACGCGTTCCCCGACCAGCAGATACATCTTGTCATCTGCTTGTATATTAAACGCATCGTACCAGGCGTTAATGTGTGGCAATATGCCATTGACGCGATTCTTCCCCAGCGAATGTTCATCAACCTTGGTCAGGCGTAATTCTTCGTCGCTGCGAATGTTTTGCGCCCATGCGCCGGCGTATGCTAAAAAGAAGCGCATGTCGGAACTGAATCCATTGGCATCTGGGGTTGGTGTACCAAATTTTTTATACGCATCAAACGCAATGGTAACGCCACCATAATCCGCCAAGTTTTCACCCAGTGTAAATTTACCGTTCGCATTTACTTCATTGTTGATTTTGATTTGATTAAAGTATTCGACCATGACATTTGCGCGTTCTTCAAAGCCCTTTGCGTCTTCGGCTGTCCACCAGTCTTTCATGTTTCCATCCTTGTCAAAATGTCGTCCAGAATCATCAAAGCCGTGTGTCATTTCGTGACCGATGACCGCGCCAATTGCGCCATAGTTAAATGCGTCGTCTGCATTCATGTCAAAGAATGGGTATTGCAAAATTCCTGCTGGAAAGCAAATCTCATTCGTTGATGGGTCGTAATATGCATTAACTTCGTGTGCGTTCATATACCAGATTGTTGGGTCTTTCTTTTTGCCAATTTTATCCATCCAAAATTTATCTTCGAACGCGGAAACGCGCATCATATTTTCCCACAGTGAATCTTTTTTGATTTCAAGTTTGTCATAATCGCGCCATTTATCTGGATATCCGATTTTTGCCTTAAAGGTGCTAAGTTTTTCCAGTGCTTTTTCCTTGGTTTCTTTTGACATCCAATCCAGGTTTTCAATACGTCCCGCGTACGCACGTTGTAAATTTTTTACCAATGTTTGCATGCGTTCTTTGGCGTCTTTTGAAAAGTATTCTTTGACATACAGTCTTCCAACTTCTTCGCCCAGTGAACCGTCAATCATTGCAACTGCGCGTTTCCACCGCGGCTTAGGTTCTTTTTGACCTGCCATTGTGCGGTTGTAAAAGTCGAATGATATATCGTATGTTTTGTCGTCCAAAACTGTGTCTGCGGCACTGACGATTCTGTATTTCAAATATGTTTTTATCAATTCGAAATCAGTATCGTTCATAATAGCGATTGATTCTGCGATTGCTTCTGGTTGTGCGATATTGATAAATTCTGCTGCCTTTGCGCCACGTGAATCTAGGTACGTATCCCAATCAAAGCCTTTAAATTTTTCTTTAATTTCATCAATGCTCATTTTGTGATAATTTGCATGTGGGTCGCGCAGTTTTTCTTTTGGATAGAACGATTTTGCCATTCTTTCTTCCATTGCGTACAGTTTATCTGCGTCCACATTGATACCAAAGTTTTCCATTTGCTTTGCGATAAATTCTTTATATTTTTTGCGCACTTCAATTGACTTGGCGTCTGTGTCAAAATAATAGTCACGCGACAACCCCAGTCCGCCTTGACCTATGTTATACAGAAAGTGTTCGCTGTCCATTTCGTCTAATGCCACGCCGTCGCCCCAAAAGGCACTGGCATATTTGTGCATTTGTCCAAGGTATTGCGGCAAATCCTGGCGTGTTAAATTATCGATTTGTGCTAATTGTGGCGCAACAGGTTTTGTGCCGTCGGCGTTTAATTTTTTTTCGTCCATTGCAATTTCATACAGTGTGCCAATCTTGCCGTCGTCTTTTTGTGCGATGTCGCGTGTTCGTTCCAGGTTGGTATTGCGCAGAACTTCGAACGCGCCGTATCGCGCATAGTCATCTGGAATAGGGTTCTTGACCATCCAACCGCCATTTGCAAATGTGTAAAAGTCGTCGCCGGCGCGTACTGACGAATTCATGTTTTCAAATTTTATTCCTGCGTTCACTACTTTCTCCTTTGTTGAATTATACGCCCAAATCACAGATATAACCACTGCGACAATTCCGATAAAATTCCAAAATTTGCTTTCCATTTTACTTCACCGTTTTCAAAGTTACTTCGTCAAGGACTAGCATTCCCATCTTGGTTGCGCGCAACCGTCCGTCGTGTATTTGAATCAGTTCTGGGTGTGCGCCTATCCAGTCTATATCAATAACGCTTTTGACGTCGTCTGTCAATTGACAACCGCGTATGGTTCTAAGTCCCATGATAACTTTTTCTGTTGCGCGCGCAGTGTCGTCCATTGCCTGCATCAGTTCGTTATTCCCCATCTGTTCGTACCAAACGTTGTCCTGGAAAACGCGCCCCGCGCCACCACGCCCAATGCCGATATATGCGCCCCCATCCCAAATATTTTGATTGTGTTTGCATTCGGCGCCATATGCCGCATAATTTGAAACTTCATATTTATTCAGGCGCAATCCATCTTCGATTGCCATGTACATCTGCGCCATTTCATCGTTGCTGGGCATGTTCAGGTTCATTTTGCCAAACGCGCTATTGGGTTCTATTGTCAACTCGTACAAAGAACAATGTTGGATTCCAATGTCGTTAATCCATTGGCATATTTGTAAAACAGATTTTGTTGTGTCGCCGGGGATTCCGTAAATAAAGTCCGCCGAAACATTAAGGTGCATGTCCTGGGCGGTATGAATCAGTCGCGTTGCGTCATCGACGGTATGTTTGCGTCCCATAAAATTTAATTCATTGTTATTTAATCTTTGCACGCCTACGCTAAGTCTGTTTACACCGCCATGCTTAAATTCCGCAAGTTTTTCATAACTCAGCGTTCCTGGGTTAGATTCCAATGTGATTTCTGCGTTTTTATTCAGGGTAAAACAATCATTTGCTGTTTTGATTATCTGATGGAAATGTTCGGTTGGTATAAGTGACGGTGTTCCCCCGCCAAAAAAAATCGTTGGTACCTGTGGATGATTAAGTCTTTGTCCCCAATATTTAATTTCCCGGCATACGTTATCGGTATATGTTTCCCAATCTGGTCTGGCGCATGCCTGTGAAAAGAACGCACAATAATTGCACTTTGACATGCAATAGGGAACATGAATATAAATGTTGTGTGGTGTACTTTTCATATTGCCTACATTTTACAGCCAGAATTTATTCTGGCAAGAGATAAATTAAAACGCTTTTCATGGTTTCTATTTTGTGATATAATACACACAGTATCAAATACGATGAAGGCAAAGGCGATTTCATTTTTATCGGGGATTTTTGCACCTTTAGCGGCTTTGGCTGCGAACGAAGGTGTTCCATCGTATTATCAAACAGAATCCGCCCCCAACGCAAATCAGTTGTCTTATGGTCAGTATGCCGACCAGGGATATACCAAGTATGTTGGTAAATCTGGCAATAAACAGGTTGTTGGTTCCCGCACTTATTCATATCAGGTACCGCGTCCCCAGGTTCAGGCACCTGTATTTACTGGTACAATGACCCCGAATGGTATTGCGGTTCCGGCTGAATCAGAACCTGCGACATCAATCTATGCGGGCTATTCACGTCGTTTTGCGGATTTTGAATTTGAAACTGGTGTGAACTCTATTCTTGAATGGGATGACATGATATGGAATGAAATTCGTGTTGGTGCCCGTCATAATTTCAGTTTGCGTTCTTTTGATTTATCTATCTATGGCGAATATGCGTACGGTGATATGTCGCATGGTGGTTTGTCTATGGACTATGACCTAAAGCCGTTTGATGCTGCCTATCCGGAATACGGTATTTTCACAATATCCACCGGCGATCAATCAGGGCGCAGTAATTATTTCCGTTTTGGTATTTCTGCGCATCACATATGGGATATTGGCGGGTGGAAGTTGTCGCCAACGTTTGGTTATGAAATATTTAAGCATAATTTGGAAATGGCAAATCATTACTATCCAAATCCTGGGGTGTATTTGCCATTGATGACAGACAAGGGTGAATATGTTTTTGGTGATGAACTGGGGAACTATTATGGTGTGCCTGTTGGCACGACTGCACCCGAAGAATGGTATCAGGTCTGCATGTCGCCCGAAGATATTAAGGTTGTAACAAATTCTGCATCTGGTTATTATGGCGGTTTTCCCATTTTGGGTGATTCCTTGGTGACTGGTGATTATACAATTGAAATGGGTACGGTTCCATGGGGGGTCAGTGCTGGCGAATGCGTAATTATCGGTGGTGATGGTCCTGTCATAGTAGAAGGCACAACCCACATCTACAATACAACATGGTCTGGATTCTTTGTTGGTCTGGAAATTGAAAAGCAAATGACACTTAAGGATAAATTGCGTTTGTATATGCAGGTTGGCTTGCCAAAGTATTCATCCGAAGGCATCTGGCCAAATCGTACCGACTGGCAACAAAACCCCAGTTTCCTGGACGAAGGCAGCAATGGTTCATATTCTTATGCGGCGGAAATGGAATATAATTACAAGGTTTCCGACAGAATGCAATTGTCACTTAAGATTGATACAAATTTATTCCACGTTGGCAAGATTCCTGGGGAATTATATGTTGCAGAATACAGTCAGTACGTCATTGATGAAAACGGTCAATATGTGATGCAGGAAGTTTACGACGAATTTGGTAATGTTTATTATGTGCCGCTGCTTGAAACCGTCGCTGCGCACACGGAAAAAGTAAATGATTCTTTGAAACGTGCCACCTGGCAATCATTTGGGTTGCATATTGGTCTGAAATACGCGTTTTAAAACCACAAATTATTTATAACCAAGGGGAACTAAAATGTCACATGTTCTAAGAATGTGCTTGCTTATGTTTGCGCTGTATGCGCCGATGGTATCGTTTGCGGATTCCGGAACGTTTGACATAGACCGTTGGTACGGCATCTTGGACGGTGTTCGTTCGCGTGCCGCATCTGAAAATATTTCCCAGGAAATGATAAAAGACACTTTGCGTTCGCCTGCCTTTATTCCATCAATTGTAAAAAGTGATAAAAATCAGTCTGAATTTAAATTGACTTTAGATGATTATTTAAATCGTACCGTTACCGCCGCACGCATAAAGCAGGGGCGACAAATGCGTTCAAAGTATCCAACAATGCTGTCGCGTGTTGAAAAAGCCCATGGTGTGCCACCACATGTAATTTTGGCGTTTTGGGGGATGGAATCTAATTACGGTGCTGTTAAATCCAGGCACAAACTAACAGATGCTTTTTTAACATTGATGTACGATGGGCGTCGCGAAACGTTTTTTACAAACCAGTTAATTTCTTTGATGAAAACCGCGGATAAAAACAGACTGGATATTAATAATATCTATGGTTCATGGGCGGGTGCTATGGGGCATTTTCAGTTTATTCCAACAACTCTTGCCCAATATGGCGTTGACGGCGATGGTGATGGTCGGGTTGATATCATAAACAACATTGGTGATGCTATGTTCAGTGCCGGGAACTATTTGGGCAAACTTGGCTGGGACAAGAATCAGCGTATTGCTCGTCGTGTTATTTTGCCTGCGGATTTTGACTTGTCTTTATTAGATGGCAAGACCAAAAAAACTTTACCTGAATGGGCGGCGTTGGGTGTTTTGAACACCGATGGTTCGCCGATTCCGACCAATGACATGATTGCGGGTTTGGTTGCGGATACGTCGTCTGTATCCCGCGTTCAATCAACTGGCGGTGAAATAGAAGCGGACTATGACGTTGCCCCTGCGCCAGTTATAACTGCCTATTTAACATATCCGAATTTTTATCGTATAAAAAAGTGGAATAATTCGAACTGGTATGCCATAGCCATTGCGGACCTTGCCGACCAGATAAAATAAAACCTGCGCGCCCAACGGCGCGTTTTTTTATTATTGAATATTGGGTGTTTGTTTGCTATTCTTTCCTGTATAGATTTTATAAAGGATATATTTATGGCTATTAAAATCCGTGATTACGAAGTCCGGTTGACCAGAAACAAAGAAGAAAGAAAACAGGTGCGCCAATTGCGCTATCGTGTTTTTGTCCAGGAAGAGGGTGCCGCCGCCACCGCGGAACAGCACGCCTTGTGTGAAGAATATGACTCGCATGATAAGTTTGCCGAATACATGGCGGTTTTTCATCAGGGGCGCGTTGTTGGTACTTATCGAATTATTGACCGTAACGCTGCGGAAAAAATGGGTGGTTTTTATACCGAAGGCGAATTTAATATATCCAAGATTAAAAAGTATCGCGGCAATATTGCGGAATTGTCACGTGCATGCGTTGAACCAAGTTATCGTGAAAACGCGTTGGTAATGCGAATGTTATGGGCGGGGTTGGGCGAATTGATTGTCCGTCGCAAGATTGGTGTCGTTTTTGGTGTTGCATCATTTGTTGGTACAAAACCTGCACGTTCTGCCCAGGCTATATCATATCTGTATTACAATCATTTGACACCATTGCGCCTGCGTGCAACGGTTCTGCCTGAAAATTTCTCGGACGGTGTTAATCCAAAACTGTCGCGCATGAATATTTTACCACGTGAATTTGTTGATGCGGCGGATGCCAAGGCTGAAATGACGCCTTTGATTAAGGGGTATTTGCGCCTGGGTGCCACCTTTGGCAAGGGGGTATTTGTGGATGCACCATTTAATTCGTATGACGTCTTTGTTATGATTGAAACGCGCAAGATGGATGCTGCGTATCAAAAGCATTTTTTGGGGCGTGAAAATGCACTGGGCGCACCCGAAGACGACAAAGAACATATTTTTAAAACGGTTGGAAAAATCATGACGTTCCCTGTTGTGGGTCCGTTTAAGGTTGTTCGTGCATTTGTTGAATTCTTGCTTCGCGAAGATGCGGACGATGCAGAATACATTGAAGATAATGATAAATCTGAAACAGAAGAATAAAAAATGGCAAAATTACGTAAACAAAATCTTTTCAATACAACGACCGCGGCGATTAAGTTTTTGCTGTTCTGGGTTATGGTTGTGGTGCAATTGCCGATTATCCTGTTGATACCGCGCGGTGATTTGTCTGTGCGCTATATGCGTGTCTTTATGTGGATATTGGTTAAGTTGTCAGGGGTTCGTGTTGTTGTGCATGGAAAACTGTCTGATGCGCGCCCTTTGATGATAGTATCGAATCACATTTCCGTATTTGAAATTGCAACATTTCCATCGGTTTTTCGCGGCAGTTTTATTGCCAAGAAAGAAATGGAAAATTGGCCATTGGTTGGTTGGGTTGCAAAAAAGTTTGGTGTGATATTTGTTGACCGTCGTCCGTCACATGCGCGTGATGCGCTGTCTGTTGTGCAAAAAACGGTACAAACTGTAAAATACCCAATGATACTGTTCCCAGAAGGAACCACGACAAACGGTGCGTATGTAAAACCGTTTAAAAGTACACTGTTTAACTTTGTTGAAAATTCGAACGTGACGGTGCAACCCATGGCAATGCACTATCGTTATAAGGATGGCAGCGTGATTGACGAACAAACGCTTGCGGACCACTTTGCGTATTTTGACAACAAAAAGATGGATATGGGTCCAAAATGCAAGCGTGAACGCAGTGCTTTTGGTCAAGTTTTTCATATAATGATGCTGGGTGGATTTACTGTTGAAATTACATTGCTGCCACCACCGCCCTTGGCGGGTATGGACAGAAAGCAGATTGCCGATGTTCTGCAAAAAATCGTATCGGCAAAATACATGGAATTAAAAGATAAAAAATAAAAACTAAAAGAGATAAGAAAAGATGAAAATAGAAAATTTATGTGTTCGCCGTTTAATCGGTGATGTTGCGGGTGCAACAACGCATGGTCACAAGATGGCGATTAAAGGTGGTTATATTTATCAAACGTTTCAAGGCGGCTATACCTTGTCGCCATTGGGATGGCGTGTTGTGCGTAATATTGAAAATATCATTCGCAGTGAAATGGACGCTATTGACGGTCAGGAGATTTTGATGCCTGTTGTATCTGGTGCTGATATCTGGCGTGAAAGTGGTCGTTACGACACGGTTGATGTCCTGGCAAAGTTCAAGGGGCGTTCTGGTACGGATTATGTGTTGAATCCAACCCATGAAGAAGTTGTTGTTGATTATGTAAAATCTGTATTGGAAACATATCGTCAAATGCCTTTTATGGTTTATCAAATTCAGACTAAATTCCGTGACGAATTGCGCGCTCGTGCAGGGTTAATTCGTACTCGTGAATTTATTATGAAAGATGCTTATTCGTTCCATGAAACACAATCTGATTTGGAACAGTATTATAACCGTTGTCACGGGGCGTACGAACGTATTTTTGCGCGCTGTGGTCTGAAAAATGTGGTCAGTGTTTTATCGTCAACTGGTGATATGGGGGGCAGTGTTGCCCACGAATTCCAATTGGTCAACGATATGGGCGAAGACACGATTTTCCTGTGTGATTGCGGGTTCAAGACAAACAAAGAGTTGATTGACGAAGAAACGGAAACGTGTCCAAAATGCGGCAAAAAAATGAACAAAGTTCGTGGCATTGAAATTGGTAATATTTTCCAATTGGGTACAAAATATTCAGACTCAATGGATTTGACATACACAACCGCAGATGGCGAATTGCGCCATCCAATCATGGGTTGTTATGGTATTGGTGTTGGGCGTACGATGGCTGCCATCATGGAAGAAAGTGCCGATGACAAGGGACCGATTTGGAATATGGCAACTGCGCCATTTGCGGTCGAGGTAATCGGATTGCCAGACAAAGACGGTCGGACCTTGCCGCTGGCACAAGAAATCTATCAGAACCTGCGTGCCGCCGGCATAGAAACATTGTTGGACAATCGCGACGCGCGTGCGGGTGAAAAATTTGCGGATGCTGATTTGATTGCTGCTCCAATTAGACTGATTGTGTCATCCAAGAATCTGGCAAATAATGCTATAGAAGTTAAGTACCGTGTCAACGATTTTGATACATCACAGATGAAGACATCTTTTGGTCTAGATACTTATATGTCCGAGACGGCAGATGCGATATTAAAATTGCTTGGCAAATAAAAAAACCGGGGCGTATGCCCCGTTTTTTAGTTTTTTAAATTTTCTGCTACAAAGTTCCAATCAACTAAATTGTTCAGGAACGAGTCAACAAAATCTGCGCGCTTGTTTTTATAGTCCAAATAATACGCATGTTCCCACACGTCCAATGCCAGCACAGGTTTCATGTCATGCGCAATTGGCGTGTCGGCATTAGTGGTATTTACAATTTTTAATCTGTCTCCGTCACGCACCAACCATGTGTAACCACTGCCGAACAGGCTGGTTGCGGCGGACTTAAATTGTTCTTTAAAGTTTTCCGCGCTGCCAAAAGAATCTATTATTTCTTTTGGAATTGGTGCATTGCATTTTGGACACATTCCATGAAAGAAAAAGTCATGGTTATAAATCTGTGCGGCGTTATTAAAGATTTTTTGTTCGCTGGGTTTGCCTGCGCTGTCGCGGATTATTTCTGTCAAAGACACTTCTTCGTATGGTGTATTTTCAATCAATTTATTCAGGTTATCTATATATGTTGCCACATGTTTCCCATGGTGCGTTTCCAATGTTTCCTGGGAAATATACGGTGCCAGTGCATCTGTCGCATAGGGTAATGGAAATTGTGCAAGTGTGAACATGTGTTTTTCTCCTATTTTTTTATTTCATGGTGTTATATTTTTCTGTTAAAAGCAACAGGAATGATTTATTAAAAAGCACTTGCACACACATAAAAATATTTTCTATAATCACCGTATCGAAAGGAGTAAAAATGAAAAAAACATCTATCTTATCGGCTGTTATGGGCTTGTCATTTATTGGTGCGGCATCTGCTGCTGACATTACGGTATATTATTCCCCAACATGTCCACATTGTCACCACGCGCGTGAATTTATTGCCAGCACACTGGTCTATGAATACCCAGATATCAAGGTCACAGAAGTAAACGTTATGGACCAGGCGAACCTGCCAATGTTTCAGGCTGCATTGGACAAGTGCAAATTTGAATCCGGTGGTGTACCAGTATTGGTAATCGGCGACAAATGTGAACAGGGTTATGCGGACTTTATGCAGGACACATTGCGTCAGCATATCGAATCCGACATGAATGACGAACAAAAGGCTGCGGCTGCTGCAAACAAAGAAGCACTGGCTGCTGATGCCGAAGCGTTCAAGGCGGCGCATGCGGACCGCGCTAATGCAATTGCCGAAGTTGCACCTGCTGCCGAAGCAGCGGCGGAACCTGCTGAATCCGAAGCGGCGGCGACTGCATCTGACGAAAACGAACAAGGCGGCAGTGTTGTTTGGTTCTGGGGTCTGTTGATTGTATTGGTCGCGGGTCTTGGCTATGTTTTGGTTCGCAAGGACAAAAAGAAATAATCGTATAAACAACCTGTAAATCGGAACGACTATGTTTGATTTAACAACACTTGACTATATTTATGTGGGCGTCATTTTGGCGTCCACGATATGGGCAACAATTCGTGGTGGCGTTTATGAAACAATCGCAACGTTGTCATGGGTTGTGGCGGCAATTTCTGCCCGATTTGCATCCCCATGGCTGGACGGTGTTTTGCAACGTTGGTTCAGTTTGTCTGATTCCACTGTTGGGACTTTGGTTGCATCGTATTTTATCATATTCTTTGCGGTATTGTTGTTGGTTGGTTTCTTGAATCAGAAATTACGTGACAGAATCCAAGACAGCATCATGAACGTTACGGATAAGACCTTGGGGGTAATTTTTGGAATTATTCGTGGTATTGTTGTTATGGGGATTGTGTATTGGGGGGCGTTGTGGTACTATTCTGATACGCCATTTTTGCCCCAATGGATATCCCAGGCGCGTACCCGTCCAATAATGCAAATTACTGCGGTCAAGTTAGATGATTGGTTCTTTCCTGGGCCGGAAAATAAGTTGTTGGCACGTGATATGGCTGGCACTCACGAAGCACTAGAGATTTATAATAATCTGATAAATCCTGCGGTTTCTGGTACCAAAAAGGCGGAAACGTCAAACGGGGGCGCGGTATCTGCGGATGATGAAACAGGTTACAAGTCTTCGGAACGTGCCGCGCTGGAAAATCAATTGCTGCAAATTGAAACTGTTGCCCGCGCTGTGGAACAACGCCGGGAATCAGATGATGCGCCTGTGTCGGATACAGAACAATCAGACAATGAATAAACAAACCCGCCTTGGTGCGGGTTTTTTAAACGGAATTCATACCTGGTGAAAAAAAGTGCCAAATAAGGCATTATATTTTTGTATTAAACAAAGGATTTCACCATGTTACTAAAATCAAAAATATGTTTTACTGTTTTGGCTGTTTACGAAATGATTGCGGTTTCGATATTGCATTTTCAACGTCTGTGCGATTCGATATTATTTCCTGCGTTTTGTGACAGCTGGTATCGCTATTTTCTGTTCTGTGTAATTGTTCCGCTGATTTTCATTCTGATTTGGATGTGGATTGCCGAGATTATCAGAATTCGTCGTCGTCGTTCATTTATCCGTCGTGCAAAAAATACGGTTCATGACATCATGGGCGCTATTCGTGGCAAGATAACTGAAAATATCAGTGTTCATGATATGGAAAAGATAATAACTGCGGCGGTCTTGTTCGGTATCAAGCGTTACGCAGATCGTCATCCAAATTTGCGTCGTAATGTAAATAACATTATCGATGTTGCTAACGGCGAACTAGATTTAGATATAATGGCAACCGATGACGAAGTAATCCCAAAACGCAATACAAAGCGTGCCGCCACAGTTCGCGCCAAGACTGCATCAAAAGCAGTTAAAAAAAGAAGATAGTCTTTCCCCGGTAGGTCAAATTTCCGCCCGTTTTTGGGCGGTTTTTTATTACGACCATTTTTGTCGTGTGATGTATTTATAATAACATTACCAACCCAAACAAAGGAGTTTAACATGGCGATTGGAACAGTAAAACAAAGCGGAAGTTTGATTTATGTATATGATGAAAGAGGACATCTAAAGTACACACAAAGCGGTGAATTGATGGGCTACACCAGTGGTAGCGTCAGCGTGCGTCGTGGTGGTTCTACGATATATGTTTATGACGAAAATGGTCATTTAAGTTTCACACGTTAGCATCTCTCTCTTTTCCTTTTTTTGGTATGTTAGCTCTCCCTCACAATCTGTGGGGGATTTTTATCGTAAAAACATGAAAAGGTGCCTAGTTACTTTTTTGTAAATAAATTGTATATCTGAAACGGGCAATCTTTAAAAAAGGACGATATATGAAAAATTCTTTTCAAAATATTTTGTTTGGTGTTTCTGTGTTGCCGGCATTATTTATAATGCCTGCGATGTCGGAAACTATTTCGGGGCGTACGGTAATTTCAGAAAATACAACATACACAGATGCTGTCGCGCAAAACATTGCATCAACAACGGCAAATAACGGCGGTGTTTTTTATATGCAAGATGTTCCTGAAGTTGTCTTGTCGTTTGAAGGTGACGCGTTATTTGCCGGCAATTCGCTAAACAATGGTGGAATGGGCGGCGTTATTGGAAATGGTTGGTTGTCATCGACGACTGGTACAGGCTATACCCAAGGTGGCAAGATAGTCTTCGCCAACAGTTCGACTTTTACTGGCAATGGCACAAACAACATCAATGGTGGTGGTGCGATATTTAATTATGGCCTAGGTAATGCAACGAACCCGGATATAATTTTTTATGGCAACGCGAATTTTTCTGGTAATTCTGTGACAGGGGTATCCAACAGTGTATATGCCGGCGGTGGTGCAATCAATCATCGCAATGGTATGATTGTATTTGATGGTATGTCTAAATTTTCTGGGAATCAATCCGCATCCCAAGGCGGCGCAATTATCTCGGCTGGCGACATGATATTTAATGGCACCGCAGATTTTCAAAGCAACAGTGCCACCGCAAATGGTGGAGCCTTGGCGATTATGGGCGGCAACACAACTTTTGAACAGGCTGTGACTTTTAATAAAAACAGTGCCGCCGGCGCGTCCGCCATTTATATTGGTGAATCTGCAAATTCCGTCGCGTTCAGGGATTTTGTTTCCTTTACCCAAAATACAGGTGTTGGCACATTGCTAAACAATAAATCAACCGCCACTGTTTCCTTTGCCAAGGGCGCAACATTTGATAATAATACTAACACATACAATGGCGCGTTGGTCAACACAGGCACGGTGTCTGTTACCGGCGGCGATTTAGTTTTTTCCAATAATACCGGCAGTAATGGTGGCGGCTTAAAAAATTCAGGTACTGTTTCCGTAAACACATCGGGCGACGTTCTGTTTTCTGCAAACACAACGTCCAGCAGCGCGGGCGCACTGGATAATGGTGGTCAGATAATGTTGTCGGCATCCGGCGTTTCGTTTTCTGAAAACGCATCTGACGCAGGTTATGGCGGTGCTGTTTTTAACGCATCAGATTTAACAATCGCTGGCCAAGAAAACATCTTTGCAAACAATATCGCGCGCGATGCAGGAACGACCAAAAGTGGTGGCGGTGCAATTCATAACCGCGGGAACACAGGTACTGCCACCCTGGTTATTGGCACCACGAACAGTACAAACACTTTTACTTCAAATCAGTCTGCGGCATACGGTGGCGCGATAGTGGCGCGTGCCTTTGATGGTGCCGGTCAAGATTCTGAAATAATCATAAATGGTACAACAAAGTTTTCTGGGAATCAGTCTGAACTAGATGGTGGTGCGATTTGGAATTTTGTATCGGCAAGTGATGGTTCAACAGGTTCTGCCCAGATTACTTTCAATGGCGATACAACATTTGCAAACAATTCATCTGTCGGCATGGGTGGTGCATTGTATAACAATGACACGGTGACTTTTAACGGCAACGCTACATTTTCTGGTAACACCGCAGGCGGCACATCCAATGATATTTATAATTCTGGTACGGTAAATTTTAATGGTGATGCGATATTGGACGGCGGCATTGATGGAACGGGTACATTGCGCATTGCATCTGGCGCGACGGTTGATATTGGCACATCTGATATAACCCAGGGCGCAATAATTCTTGATGGAACGATGCTTGCAACCTTGCGCAGTAACGACAACGCCCAGATAACTGTCAACAATGCCGACGGCTTTACGGGTACTGGGTTACTAAAATTGTCCTTTGACAAGGCGGGAACATACAAGGTGTTTGGAAATCAAGTTTTTAACAATGTTGACATCAGCAGTTCTGTTTATGACTTAGTTTGGGATGGTGGCGATGTTACTGCGACAATCAAATCCGCAGAAGACATAGCCGCTCAAAACAATCTGACTGACGATACGGCGCGTGCAATTGCGGGTGCCTCTGATTCATCGTCTGTACGATTAAATAATATTTCCGTGATGTTCCAAGAAAAATTGGCATCTGGTACATCTGCTGATTTGCGCGACGTAGAACAGGCAGGTTCTGCGATTAATCCTGAAAAGTCCGGGATTGTTCAATCCGTCGGGCAATCGGTTCAGCATACAATAGCATCCCTGATATCGGACCGTGTTACTATGTCTGGCATTGGGCGCAGTGGTGGCGATGCGGAACTTGACTTTGGTGGCATCTGGGCGCAGGGATTATACAACAAGACCAAGTTAAACAGTGCTTTTAATGGTTATACTCGTGGCATTGCCGCCGGGTTTGATGGCACGGTTAATGACGTTTGGACTTTGGGGATAGGTTACATGTATTCTCATTCTGATATCCGCAGTTCTTCACGCGACACGGACATAGATTCATCGACTATGTTTGTTTACGGTCAATACAAACCAAGTGCCTGGTATGCAAACGCGGTCATGAACTATACTATGTCTGATTATACCGAAGACGGGTCTGTTTTTGGTGTTGGCGTTTCTTCGGATTATGACATAGATATGTTTGGTGCGCGCCTTGCCACAGGGTATAATTTTATTGGTGGTATCACACCAGAGGTCGCCCTTCATTACCTTCATCTAAACTCAACGGATTATACCACTTCATTGGGCGTAAAAAACAGCATCGACAGTGCTGATTATTTGACTGCATCTTTGGGTACGAAATATGCTTTTGATTTGTACTTTGTCAATGGTTGGTCGGTTCGTCCAAACATCCACTATGCGGTTAAGTATGATATAGTGTCTGATGATAACAACATAACGGTTGCGATGCCTGGTGTTAATGCTTATATTCTTGGTGGTGAACGTCTGTCGCGAATAGCCAATGAAATTGGCATTGGTGTCAGCATGAATTACATGGGTTTTGATATCTCGTTGCATTATGATATCGAAGCGCGTTCAGATTACACATCTCAAACCGGTCGTGTAAACTTCAGGTATGAATTCTAACTTCTGCGCCCATTCGCCCTGCAAATACAAATTGCGGGGCGTTTTTATTGTTCGCCTATTTTGGCAAGTCTTTCCTTCTCGCTCAGGCATATTGCTGCGAAATCGCAAATTGAAATATTGGTCGCGTTTATGACCTTGGCAATAGTATTGCACGACGGCCATCGTGGCGAACCGTCCGGCGAAAATTGCTTGCTTTTGTTGAATGTTGTTGCATCTAATCCGCTAAGCCTTGCCAACCCCGAGCAGGTCAGCCCCTGTTCTTTTGCCAGTTTAGATATTGCCGCCCACAGTATTTGATGATTCATGTTTTTTCTCTCTTTCGTTGTACAGGAATAAAAATCAAAATGCGTATGTAATTATTCCTTAAACGCGGGATAAAAACAAGTAAAAAAAAGAATATGTTTCTAAATACAACCTGCGGTTGAATTTGGTTCTTAATTTACGGCGGTTGTGGCGTTTATTGTGTTTACCGCCTTGTGCATAAAATTGTATCATACTTATTCGCAAAAATCAAATATTTTCATTTTCTGCAACCGAATCATGTATTGAAATCTGTTTTATTCGTCATAAAAATATGTCCAGCATGGACGCAACATCAGTAATGCCGTCACATAGTCTTCTCCCCAGACATCTTTGTCCAGGTAATCGCGGGCCTCTTTGCCGTGTCGGTCTTGTGCGGCACTGTTTGCATCTGCGATTAGTAATTCGTTCATCAAATCCAAACTAACATAATTCTGCGCACAGTGATGCAGGGCTGTCTGCCCATTTTCGTCACACCCATTTATGTTGTCGCACTTTGATATCAGGTATTTCAGGATATTTATATCCACCCCCGCATCAATTGCCGCAATCAGGTCCATGTATGCGACCGCCCCACCGTCCGCAACACATTGTCCAATGTGTTGCAAAGTTTCCTGGTTGGCTATCAGCCATTGCTGTTCATGTTTATCTTGTGTTGGCTTTATGTGTTCGCGCATATCTTTAATCAGTATTTCGCGTACTAATGCATCTGCTCGATTCCGTATCAGGTATTCCCAGTCAACCTTACTCAGTTTTTCCGGGTGCCTCAGATACAAATTCCACAGCACATCAACCGCACTTGACACTTGTGTCATGCTTGCCTCCTTTGGCTGTTGTTTGATAAAAATTGGAAATTAAAACTCTGTCCCCAACGGACACTATTGATATAGGTCAATATCCATAAAATTCAAGTCAATTTCATTGAAATATTTGCACAATTTGTTTAATCTTATGTTGTTATGAAAGTAACTGCTGCGATTTTTAGAAATGGGGATAAAGTTCTGTTGATGCGACGGGCGGCGGCCCAACCTTTTGCGGGTGAATGGGAATACCCCGGTGGTAAATTTGAAGATGGTGAAGACGGCCCAACATGCCTGAAACGTGAACTGGCTGAAGAGTTGGGGATAGATGTACAAATCGGCGACCTGATTACCATTGCAAAACATACAACGGATTTAGGCAAGGTAATCGAACTGCACACATACGAAATCAAATCCTATACCGGTGAAATTCAACTGCGCGTCCACGACGATATGCACTGGGTGCCAGTCCCAGACTTGCCATCCCATCCACAATTGCCAGCAGATTTGATTGTATCAGAAACCCTGGTAACCAAAGGAAAGTAAAATGAGTGCATTTTCTACAAACACAGCATTCAAAACTTGTTGAGCCAAAGCGAAGATGAAATCTGTGGCGCTATCGCTACAGAAAGCAGATATGCCACATGCAGAGCCGCAAAAGAGGAGATAATATGACAAAAAACAATAATAACGCTTTCTTAAATGTGATTACTCTGGGATTATATTCTATTATATTCTGGTATTTGAACTGTTCTGTGCCACAAAGAATTATAAGAAAAGCTAATTTGTTGGAAGAAGCTGATGCTAGAATGATCAAAAAATTATTAACTAAGTCAAATAAGAAATATAAAAGAAACTTAAAAAGTTATTATTTTTCTTGTTTAAGCAGACAGATAAAAAAATATATCAGAAAGAACGATTTACTTAATGAAAAGGTACGTAAGCAGATAGAGCGTAATATAGAAAAATTACAGAACAAAGATAAAAAGAGCATTGTTAAGTATTATGAAAGTTTGTTGTGTTTATTGATTGAACGGTTTATAGATGATAATCTTACTGGGGTACTATGCAAAAAAAAACATAACAAGATAAAGCAAAGTATCAATTTGCTGCCAGAGCCAAGTAAACAACAGTTTTTAGAATATTATCTCGAAAAGGCATCAGAACAAGCAATAGGTTTTATTGTTAATAATAAGCATAGGTTATTTGAGCCAACGATCCAGAAGCAGTTAAAGGAATACAAGAGGTGCTTAAGTGGCAAGTATTTACAAAAAATAGATAATGCGTATAATAAAAATCTGAAAAAATGCAAAACAAAACATCCTTTGGAAGGCTTGAGGTATTATGGTGTCTCTGAACAAATACCTTCCAAAAAAACGCATAAAGATCAGGAGGCAATAAGCACTCTGGATAAAGAAGCCAGTAGTTTCAAAGATAAAACGTCATCGGATTCGATAAAAAAACAACTCGATGAACCAAGTTCTAAATTGATTGAAAATAAGCTAATATCAAAAAAAAGTACGGATATCAAAACCTGTAAACTGGTTCAGATAGAGGCGATAAATGCAGAAACTATTAGCGAGGCAGCAAAAAAAATCGTTGGAATTTCAGATGTAGATTTTAGTGATGATAATACAGAATTAGGAAAGCGTGTACATGCTGAACTCGCTGAGTATTATAAAGATGGTAGCCGCATGTCCTATGATGATTTAAAGGAGAAAGTTTCAAGGCAAATCGCAAGACATTTAAGCAGAAAGGCAGGGATGCAGACAGAGTTTTCTGTTAGTTTAGATGGAGTGAAAGGAAGGTGTGATTTGGTGATTATAAGAAATAATATATGTCAGTATTTAGCGGATTTTAAAACTGGAAAGAATATAAACGGAAAATATCTTGAATACTGTGAGGAACAACTAAGATTATATTTGCGGGCGCTAAAAAACAATGATTATAATGTTGAATCTACAATAGTGGAAATAGTGTGCCCAGATGGTATTATTCCCGTTAATATAGTTAAGGATTCTGCAATATCTTCAACAATAGTGGAAATAGAGTGCCCAGATGGTATTATTCCCATTAATATAGTTAAGGATTCTGCAATATCTTCAACAAGCGCACAAGGAATGGGTAAGTGGAATCAAAATGAACCTTTTCCATGGGATGAATATTTTAAGAATATAGAAAAACAGAGGCAAACATCAAAAAAGTAATCATATTGCTATGGGGAAGAACGGGGGCGTATCAGAGCTATGAAGGGAAATATGAAAGTAACTGCTGCGATTTTTAGGGATGGTGATAAAGTTCTGCTGATGCGACGGGCGGCTGACCAGCCACTGGCGGCGTTTCATTTGTATCTAAAGATAACATTGTCCACTGTAAAAAAGCATTGATGTATTTAATATACAGTATCAAGTGGGTGAGACTTTATAATAATAATTTAATCGGTCCCTATTAGCTGTCTGTGTTTTATGATATAATTCAGTTGAGGTAGAGTTGATTGCTGAGATATAGGTTGAATAGTTATAGTATGCATCTTTAAGCTTCAATAGCATTTCGTCAAACGAACAAAAAACAAGGCTCTTGTTGGATATTAAATCTGTAATGCCGGTCGTGTTAGACATAATGGTTGGCAGTTTTGAGTATATTGCTTCCAGTGCTGTAAGGCAAAAACTGTCGAATACGGACGGAACAACACATAAATCATAATTTTTATATTGTTCTATCATTTGTTTCCTTGGAACAGAACCATAAAAATGAAGCCACTCATATCCTTTATTTTGTAATATTGTTATGGTGTCCGTTTGTTTAACAGGCGTTGAAGCACCAAAACAATAAAGTTCCAAAAATATCCCCTGATCTCTCAGTTGTTTTACCGCTTTTATTAGGTTGAAAATCCCTTTTCGTTTCTCTATTCTGCCAGAAAAGATAATTTTCATTGGATTATTTTTTGAAAATTTGCTCTCGTACTTTGTTTTATAGGCAGGCGTTGTTTTCATTGATAATTGAATCAAAGTAAAAGATAATTTTTTATGTAGTACGCTATTTATTTTTTGCATTAATTTTTTACTGTTTGATACGATGTTTTTAGCATTTAATAATGTTTTTTGTTCTAGCCTTTTTACAAAAGAACTTAAATACGCCGGGTTGTTTGGGTTGTATGATTCTGATATAAAACTTGGGGTGTCACATTTTATAATTGTTCTCTTTGGAAATTTCTTTACAAAAAAATAACCTTCGCCGCCCCAATCGCTAGCTTCAATAACATCAAATCGTATATGAGTTTCTTTTTCTATCTTGTTTAAATATTTGTATGCTTTATATGAATAAAAATATGCCCCGTATTTATTAAATTTTAACAGGGGAAATAATTTGCTGATGCGTGGCAAGAAATGTGGCAGATATATAATATGGGCGCCTTTTGTGTTTTTTTTGATAATGTGCGATATGCTAGGCGCACGGGAAATAACAACAACATTGTGCCCCGATGCGGTCAAAAACTGTACTGTTTCCTGGACATATGATGCAATCCCCCCGGATTCTTGTTCATATGGCGGATAGCCAGGATAAACTAAACAAACATTAAGCTTTTTTGAAGAATTTTTTAAGTGTGTCAATTTGGAAATCTCCTCCGTGCCCACGTTTGTTTAACACGACCAATTCTGTTTGTGGTAGATGCTTTTTTAAAAGATGTGCTTGCTCTATATTACATATCGGGTCGTATTTATTATGTACCAAGAAAATGGGCTTGTCAGACAGTTTTTGCAACTCATTCACAATACCTTTGTTTGACAAAAATAGGTTGTTACATAAAAAGTTACAATAAAGACGTTTTTGTAAGAAATCTTTTTCTATCAAATTTGTTTTTAACCCATCGCTTCTATGAAATGTATATTTATATATTTCATAATCATTATATTTTGACAAAAATTCAATATCGTTTTTACATATCGCCTGCTTTATTTTCAAGAATATATTATTTTCATCAACATCATAATCTGATAATGGCTTAAATTTTTTTAAATCAGACATCAGTTTTTTTAAATCATGATGGCGGCCCAACAAAACATTTGATAGCACCAAGGATTTTGTTATATGTGGAAATTTTGCCCCAAAAGCCAATGCCAAAGTGCTGCCCCAGGACCCACCAAATAAAATACATTTATCCTGAATGCCAATAAAGTCAAGCAATGCCTTTGCATCCGCTAAAATTTTGTCAATTGTGTTATCTTCTATTTTGCCAAAGGGCTCAGATTTTCCACAGCCACGTTGGTCAAATGTAATAATGTTATATTTTTTTTCGTCTAAAAAATCATAAAATCCTGCCCATGAACAATCCCCAGGGCCAGCATGAAAAGACAAAACAGGTGTGCCATTTGGGTTGCCTAATAACATATAATAAATACTATGTCCCTCGCCAGTTTCTAGCCAGCCATCTTTGTATATTTTCATAAAAGCAATCCTTAGTGAGTGTTTTGTATGATATTATATTTATTGCGTTCTATCAACACTTTTGTGTCTGTTAGACGATTAATATTTTGCAAATTATTACAATTATAACAATATATTGTTACTTGGCTAGCAGAAACATTTATTGTTTTTAAATTCTGCATCTCCGTTAAATCGTATGTTCCTGACTTTGTTATGTTTAAACTATGTTTATTCTCAAAAGGCTCCACCCTTATCGGCTGAATTGTTGGTATAAACATATCGTATGAAGGGATAACAATATGATAAAAACCTTGTTGGCTAGCTCGAATTAAATCATCCTGGGTCCGAATTCTTATAGAATATGTTGTTGGCATGTCGATCTTATAATCCTGGGTCAAACATGTTGTATACTTTCTCTCTCCGCATATTATCAATTTGTTTTGCATAAAGAAGTTTGTTAGCGTTCGTTGTAGTTCGGTGTTCCGACACTCGATTTCTTCGTTTGATACGGAAGTAGGATGAATATATGGGGGAAATCTTCCCTTCCAGGCATCTTGTTTGTCCAATTGGTTTTTTAGGTAGTATCTAACTTTCCCAGCGATGTGCCCCTCAATGGAAATCACATTGCCTGATATTTTTCCGTTTGGAAGTTTTTCAAAACGATCTATGACAATTGAAGCAAAAGGTATTGAACGAACAATGTTTTTACCGGAGATACGTTCCTTTACCAACATGTCTTTGCGCAAAGAGCAAATAGTTATTGTTGATTTTGTGTCGTTAATTTCTTTGTCTAAAACACCTTCGCCAATACAGTGTCCGATGCACAATCCTTCATAATCTAAATCGTATACTGTATTTAATTTTACAAGCTTATATCCATTATCCAGATGCAGCAGGATGTTTTTTTCATTATCTATCCCCAAGGCAGAATTTCTTTTTACTCTCTTTTCAAATTCGATATTTGCCTTATTAAATGCTGATTCAAATGTTTCCGATGTAAATAATGCTAATTTCAATTTATAAGCCATATTTTTTTCAATATAAAAATCTATCATATAGTCGAAATAGTCTTTAATTTGTAATAAATGTCCATAAAGCTCTTGTTTCGGTGTAAATTCATATCCAATACTATTTCGTATGATATAATCTGAATGCGGATTCAATAATAGGGATTTCATTCCGTTGGTATAAATCCACTTATAAAACAAAATATTTTTTATTTGCTTGACGTTGTCATCTGACAAATGAGATTTTAATGTGTCTAGAATGGGGTTCAACACACTGTTCGGGGTGCTTTTCAATAAATATGGCTGGTTTGTAATGTCGGCAAAAAAATGTTTTTTGACGTAATCAAAAAAAACATCCATGTTTGTAATTTCCACTTTGTTCGTATCAGACATTATATTTTCCTTTGGTGTATATGACAAATTGTATAAATTTTTTTATTCTCTTACGAAATATTTTCTTGGAGCTTTCTAAGAATAAAGTTTTTTCGCCGTTTATAATAAAGTTTTCCCAAAAATCAAGCGTGTCCTTGATATTAAACTCTCCGCACGAAAAC
The DNA here is from genome assembly GCA_045133095.1 of Candidatus Enterousia sp. Taxonomy (GTDB): domain Bacteria; phylum Pseudomonadota; class Alphaproteobacteria; order Rs-D84; family Rs-D84; genus Enterousia. The sequence continues at coordinate 157,358 of JBGUTP010000004.1, read as the reverse complement.
CCATAAGAGTATAATTTTATCAGTTTTTTTGATCGTGGTATATTTAATATGTCTAATTTGTCGGCATCGAAAAAAGCTTTTTCTAATAATGTCTTTGGAGAAAATTGCTTATTGGCTCCACGATTTCTATGGCATAAAATTATATTCACAACTATGTCTGAATATGTTTGTTCTTTAGTAAAGTATTTGAATAGTCTGGCGGAATATATATGATGATTTTTTGCTTGTTGTTTGAAGTCGTTTTGTCCAACGTCGTGCCACATGGCCGATAATATTAAAATTCGAAGACTTGGTAAAGAACTTAACCCTAAAATCCGCACATTATTAAAAAATACGCGTTTACAATGGTTAAAATTATGTACAAAATTATTGCGTCGTTTCAGAATACTGTAACCAGTCATTAAAACAGAAAATAAATGATTTTGTTTTATCATTTTTGAAACAGTTTCGTCTGATGTCCTATTGAATAACTTAAGGAATTTTGAATTTCTTTTACATTTCCCAACATTTGCAATCTATCAGATTGCGTTGGTATAAAAATATCTTGCCCGCTATGTGTTTTACGCGATATTTCATACAAGTCTTGCAAGAACAATTTATAAAAATATTTTACATATTTGCACCCTCGTGTATCTATGGCTAACATATCGCTATTGTTTATAAATGCATCATATGCACAGCCATTTCCGCATATGCCGATACTTGGGCAATTTTGACAGGGAGCAAAATGAATTGGTGAACGTTTTTCCCAATTTGTAGATACGATATCAATATATTCTTGGATATTTATATCCTTCATAGCCATTTTATTTAGCAATAAGAAAGATTTGCACGGTCCGATATTTCCTTTTGCATCAATGTTTAAATTTTTACTGGCCGCAGCACCACAATCATGAAATCTGAAAGTTTGTTGTACAAATGGTTCCAAGTGTCTGAAAATTAACTCAAAGAACACGCCACGGTTTCGATAGTTTTGATGCAGTTTGTACATCGTTTCTGCATATAGTTTTTCATCAATTAAATATTCATAGTCAGCTGAATTTGTGGTTGGTGGCTTCATAAAATTGATCCCCAGACCTGTTGGATGGTATTCATTAACCAGGAACGATATATTTTCATCAGCGTTATAAATCGTGTGCTTGCCCATAACGGCTGAAATAGATATTTCAACACCATATGATTGTAACAGTTTAATGTTTTTATCAACTGTTGCCCAGGTTCCGTGGCCTGCGTGGTTTTTTCGTAATAAATTATGCGTATGTTCTGGTCCATCCATTGACACAATACATTTTATGTTATTGTCGGCAAAAAATTTTGCTTTATCTGGTGTTATAGCTATAGCGTTTGTGCCTACCACAACCCAGCAATTTTCATTTGGGCGCATATATTTCTTTTTATATTGTACTATTTGCTTAATACTATCAAAAAACAATGTGGGTTCACCGCCAGTGATATGAATTATTTTAGGCTCATATGGTATAGAATTTTCAAAAAAGAACTTTATAGCTTCTTCCAAACGTTCTTGTTTTGTTGGTTTTGCCGATGGGGTATCTATCAATTTTACAACCTTGCAATAATCGCAATTTAAATTACAAACATCGGTCAGTAAAATTCTTAATAAGTTAAATTCTGGCTTTGCACTGTATATTAAAGAATCTTGTAATAGTTTTTGTTTGTACGCATCTGCCGGCTTATCTGTTAAGAAATTATTTTGTAAAAACATGTTGTACACGTCTGCATTCACAGAATTGTTTTTGCATACTTTTTCAAAATATTCTTTGAGTTTTCTGTTTCCGAAAATTTGCGTCTGTCTATAGGCGTTATTCAAACAGTAGATATTGTCTGCTAATTGTATTAAATCAACACCGTATTCAAATTTCATGTCACAGCCCCTGTGTTTACATATGTTGTAGCACAGATAACAAGATTGTCAAGTTTTTAATAGCAAGGGTGCAAGCATTTCTGGTATAATTTTTTTTATTGCATCTTGTTCTTTTTTGTCTGTCGTTATGAAATTTAAAATCTGTCTTCGAATTTTTTGGATGTTCTGTTGCTGAATGTCGCCCATTTTGATTGAAATATTATTCCCGTGCCATCTGTGCATTAACAATAATTCCTGCAAGTTAGCAATCCTGGATACTTTTATTAATCTGAACCATAATTCTTGGTCTTCGCATGCCAGATAGTCTTCATCATAACGTAAATGGTATTTATCTATGACTGATTTTCTAATCATTACAACAGGCTGGTCTACAGGGCAATCTTTTAATAGGTAAAACAAATTGATGTTCTCCGGTCTTTTTGAGATATCAAAACCCGGAAAATACTGTGTCCAGGCCCCCAGCAAGCCGATGTCGGGATGGGTTTCCATATATTTTATCTGTTTTTCAAAACGTTCAGGTAGTGATATGTCGTCACTATCCATTCGAGCGATATATTCGCCCCTTGCAAGTTCAAAGCCTTCATTAGCAGTATAAACAATCCCCTTGTTTATACATCTGGAGTATGCGCGGATTCTGTTGTCCTGCCTTGCATATTTTTGTATTATGTCCCACGTATGATCTGTAGAACCATCATTGATTATGATAAATTCAAAATCTTTAAAAGTTTGATTTAAAATACTTTCTATGGCTTCTGCTATAAATTCTTCAGAATTGTATGCAGGCATAAAAACGGAAATTTTTGGGATCAATGCAAAACCTCTTTTTCCCATAATTATACACATAATATCAAATTTCAAGAAAAAGCTTGAAAAAGTAGCACTATAAATTACAATATTGCATGATATGTTAAAATTTAATTCAAGAAAATTAGATGTAAAAGGAAAAAACAACATTGTCGCGGCTGTTATCAATGACAAGCTTTTTAAGCTGGGGCAAAAAGAAATTCGAAAGCTAGGCAAAATTAAAATACATGGAAATAATAATAGAATTTATATTTCGCTTCCGCTAAACCAGTCTAACATAAATATTACCATATTATCCGATGATAATGTTGTAAATTTAGGTAAAAACTGCATGTTTAACGATACAAATATATTAATGGAACGTGGAAATAGTAATTATCTTTCTATTGGCGATAATACATACATAAGCGAAATACACATTTACATATCAGCTGGGGCAAAATGTTGTATTGGTAAAGATTGTTTGATTTCTAGGGATGTTCAAGTTTGGGCTTCTGATTTTCATGCCTTAATGGATAATGACACTAAACGAGTTATAAATATTCCAAAAGACATTTTGACTGTTGGTGATCACTGTTGGATTGGAGCAAATGCTATTTTTACGAAACGGGCAAAAATTCCAAATAACACGGTTGTTGCGAATGCCGCAGTTATATCAAAGGGTTTTAGAGAGACAAATACTGTTATTGCTGGTAATCCTGCAAAAATAGTAAAACACAATATTGATTGGGATAAAAAAATGGAAATATACTAAATGTTATATGGAAAAATAATGCAACGCGTGTTTAAAATAATCTCTTTTTTTATTATATCAAAAGACAACCGTCGCAAATTCCAAAGGAAACACGGAATATTGCCAAAGTATATCCCTGTATATTCTGATACAGACACTATTTGTAGAAAAATGTCTTTGATACAAAATAAGGACGTTTTTACAATGCCGAATTCTATAAAAATGTATTGCCCGCTGTACCCATGGGATGTAATTCAACGTACCATAGTGAATACATCTAATTTTTTTGAACAAGATATTCTTTATCGTCTTTTAAAATATTTACCGAAAAATGCCACCATACTGGATGTGGGGGCAAATATTGGCAATCATTCGGTATTTTTTGCGACAGTTGGTGAAGCAAAAAGGGTGATCGCTTTTGAACCGATTCCAGAAACCTTCAGAATGTTAACAAATAATATCAAAATCAACAAGATTGATAATATTGTGACGGCTTTTAACATGGGGGTGGGGAGCAATAATGGAAAGGGAGAAATTGATTTTATGGCATCTGATAATATTGGAGGTACAAGTATAAAAGTGTCAGATACAAAAAACAAATATTCTGTTTCAATAGTATCACTAGATCGGTTCAAATTGGACGTAAATAAACTAGATTTTATAAAAATAGATGTAGAGGGTTTTGAAATAGAAGCACTAAAAGGGATGATGAATATTATAAAAAAATACAAACCAATTATATTTATAGAGAGTTTTCCTGCGCATTGTCACGATTACTTGCCTTGTCATGCAGAAGAAGTTATGCGCATTATGAAAAGTCTAGGTTATGGCCAACCAATACCTTTTCCAGAATATAATTGGTTGTTTTTACCATCCGATACCAATATTTAAGTTGTATAATTCGTACATTAGTCTAATACTGTATGGGCTTATGTTTATTGTCATACATATGATATGTTAAAAGTACTGCACCTTACAGCTGTATTATTGCCTGATTAATAAGGCTTATAAAATTTATGTGTCTATTACCTGTTTGCGGAATTTCTCCGCATGATGTATAACTATGCTGTTTCTGTTTGGTTTTGATACAGTGTTACATAGGGTAATTTATCCATATTTACGTAATTAAACATCCTATAATTTGCTCTTCTAGCCTCTGGTGACAAGGTATATTTCTTCAAATGAGATTTTGGAACAAATGGATAAAATCTAATTTCTTGAAACTGTTTGCCTTTTTCGTTCCATTTGAAATTCAAAATAAGTAATGGTGGCAGTATACCCGCTTTTAACACTTTTTCCATAATGTCCCATCCTGCACCACGAATGACAGATGAAGGTTTATGGTTTGCTGTTTTAATCTGTGCTCTGAATTGGCAGCCAGTACATTGTATATCACACAACGGATAATTCGGCGGCAACAACATCAATTTCTTTTTACAATTTGGGCACAATACCAAATCGACAACTTCTTGTTCGCCTTTTTTGCCGTTATCTTGTGTGATAGACATATTTTTCTCCTAAATTCTACTTGTATTACAATAGGGATTATATTCAAAAAGTTCTTTGATTACAATATCTTTGTGCTAACGTAAGGGAAAAGGGGATGCATGAAAGTAACTGCAGCGATTTTTAGGGATGACGACAAAGTCTTGTTGATGCGACGGGCGGCTGGCCAGCCATTGGCGGGGACGTGGGAATATCCCGGTGGTAAGTTTGAAGATGGTGAAGACGGCCCAACATGCCTGAAACGTGAACTGGCCGAAGAGTTGGGGATAGATGCACAAATTGGCGACTTGATTACAATCGCAAAACATACAACGGATTCAGGCCGGGTTATCGAACTGCACACATACGAAATCAAATCCTACACTGGTGAAATCCAACTGCGCGTCCACGACGATATGCACTGGGTATCAATTCCAAACCTGCCATCTCACCCACAATTACCAGCAGATTTAATCGTGTCGCAAATCTTATCCCAAAAACCATATTGTTTTATGGGTGTGTTGGCCTAAAGTTCTACCAGCTTGAACAGAGGATTAATTTCACTATATCTCATATGAGGTGGTGATGTTATGGATTTAGAGACACAAATAGATTTAGACATAACTGCGTACGTTTGGGATATACAAAACGGAACGTTTTCTGACTATGATTTGTCAGAATATCGCAGAATATGTACATTGATAAAAGGCTTAGAGAAGCCGAGCCCAAGAATGTTACAATTCTTGGCCAGGGATGTCATTGCCGAAAAAGAAAAGTGCCTGCAGACGAAAATAGCCAAGTTAATAGAAGATTTTCGAACAACATTGGAAGCTAAGTACTACTGGTCTGAATATCAAAAAATTTGTGAGCTAATAGAACAACTTAATGATGCTGCTTTCTTCTCAAAGCAAAAAGAAGAGCTCTGGGCAATGGTAGAAGACCGAGGGTTGGTAATAGAAATTGACAGTCGTATCGAAATGCTTGTCACCAATATAGAAAAAAAGCAACAAAGTTTAAACTATGAATCCATATTTCATGATATTTGTGACATGATCAAGCGGTTAAAAGAGCCAGCACAACGACATTTAGATTTTTTATCGTTAGATATCACTGCCTTTGTATTAGAGACGCAATTAAAGGCGCAAATAGATGAAGATATCGAGAATTTTTATCAGCATTGGCATACCGATGGAGATATATCCTTTAGTGAATTTAAGGCAATTTGCAGTAGGATTGATAAGATTTCGCGTCCAAGCCAAAAAATGCTTGCATTTAGACAGAATGAAGTAAGTGTCAGACAGTATGAAGAAGGCAAGAAGTTAACAGAGGAAATTCAAAAAGATATGGCGCATTATCGAGGATTGGAATTACCCCAAATAAGAATAATGCGACCTGAATTGTTGAAGAAGTTGGATAACATCGATATTCCTGATGTGGCTAGATTGAAAAATGAAGTAAACTCCATAATAGCGGACAAAGTTGTAGAATGGTTCGAGCACCATGTAACAAAAAACACCAATGGCGATATATATGTTGTTGATAGAAAACAAGCAATGGTTATTGCCGATGAACATAAAAATTTACTGGTGCAGGCATTGGCTGGTTCGGGCAAAACAGGGACTTTGGTTGCAAAAATTGTGTATTTGGTTGCAATCTGTAATATAAATCCTGATTCTATTATTGCATTCGCATTCAATAAAGATGCGGCGAAGGAAATCAATAATCGGTTGGCCAGCATTAGGGTCGATGGACAACAAATTATAACCAAAGCAGTTGCAACAACTTTTCATAGCTTTGCGTATAATAATGTTCGGCATAATAAAATCTTGTGTGACAGCAAAGAACAGGGACCTGAGCTTAGTAAGTTTATACAAGATATAGTATTTGATAACGTGTCCCCAGAAGAGCTTTATTCTGTTTGTAGAAAGTTGGGGCACAAGATTGAGAAGAAATACTTTGTGTCAGAAGATGATTTTTATCAGATGGTGAGAGCACAGGAATATAAAACCTTGGATAACACCTGCGTAAAATCTAGGGCAGAAAAAGTAATTTGCGATTTCTTGTTTGAGCATGGAATTGAATATATGTATGAACCGGTGTGCTATACCAGTAACTTATGGGGGATAGCCAAACAAAATGAAAGAGAATATCTGGTTCAAAAAGAATCTATAAAACCCGATTTTTTGTTAAAGGATTCTAATTTAGTATGGGAGCACTGGGGAATTACGGGGCGTGAAACCGAAGAAGAAATTGAAAAAATAAATGCCGCAGGTCATATTGGTAAATATTCAGAATATAAAACTAATATGGATTGGAAAAAATGGTTCTATGCTCGTGAATGGGTTGATCCATCGGCAGTAGATTATAATAAGTATGCAAAACAGGTTAAGGATTGGAATGGTTTAGTAGAGACGTATTATAATCCAACCCAGTCACGTGAAGAGTTTGAAAATACAATCAAAGAGCTGTTAAATAAACAGGGAATAAAAACCGAGAAATTATCACGTGATATCCTGGTACGACAAGTCTGGAAAAGCCATATGCCTGATTTCGCTAAATTGATAGCACAGTTTATAAATCGTGCGCAACAGAGCTTTTTGAACGATATCGAAGCATTAGAGGAGAAGGTTAAATCTGTTCCAGAATACACCAGAGAACGAGAGTTTTTGGATATTGCAATTAGAATTTATAAATTATATATGCAAAAAATTAAAGAGCATAATCAGTATGATATGGACTTTAATATGCTTATGGATAAAGCATCAAAATCGATAAAAGATAATCAAGAAGTCAACATAACAAAAAAACAGTATATTTTTATAGATGAATTCCAGGATTTTTCTAAACTGTTTTTTGACTTCATAGATGCGATTAAACAAAAAAATCCGTATTGTAATGTAATGTGTGTAGGGGATACATATCAGGCTATAAATAGGTTTGCAGGGTCGGACGTTAAATACTTTGATAATTTTAGAAATTATTTTCAATACGCATATATTCTGACATTGGATACAAATTATCGTTGTAACAGCAATATTGTTGATAATGCACGAGTATTTATGCAAAAACATATGGATTCTCGAGAAAGCTTTAATGCACACAAGTCTGAGCCAGGTAACGTTAATACATTAAATATATCCGATGTGTTCATAGAGAGACGCCGGGCCATAGATGTAACAGCAGATGCAGATCGTATCTTTAAGACTAAAATGAGTGTTTCTGATAAACGGGCACCAGAAATTAATGCAGTTAGATATTTGAAGTCTGTTGTATGGATAATAAAGCAAAACAAAGATAAAAATAGCATAAAACTACTTCATAGAAATAACGATATGTCATTTTGGTTTGTTGACATAGAGCGTTTCTTGGCTAAGGTAAAAGAGGTATGTGTTGAACTGGGGATAATGAGCAGGGAAGAATTTGAGAAAAAGGTTTCAATTGGTACAATACATTCTGTTAAGGGACAAGAAGCGGATGTTGTAGTTATATTAGAAGCAGATGCTTCGATCATGTCCGCATTACATCCCGATGCCACCTTATTCGAAGTTTTTGGTGAAACGCCGAATGAGGTGCTAAAGGATCAAAAAAGACTGTTTTATGTGGCTATCACACGTGCTAAAGAGCAGCTATGGATTTTGTACAACGGTGCGGATAAGACAGCTTTCTTGAATGGGCTACCTGCGAATGAAATAGATCCACGTACAGTAAAAATTTCAGAAACGGTTAACAAACATTAACGCGCTATAAACACTGTATAATATTGGAAAAATATTCAACCGTACAGGCTATTGCATCCATTTATCCTTAAAGTAAATACTAGCCCCACATGGGCGGGTTCCTTTATCCATACAATCCTTTTTGACATCCTGTGAATTCGGTTTATACTGAGTCCTGGAATGGCGGAAAGGTTTTATCTTTGCATTGATTTAAAGAGTTTCTTTGCCTCGGTCGAAGCGGTTGACCGTGGGCTGGACCCGTTTACAACAAACCTGGTGGTGGCGGACCCGTCACGGGGGCGGGGGTCGGTCTGTCTGGCGATAACGCCGGCGATGAAGGCCCTGGGGATTCGCAATCGTTGCCGGGTCTTTGAAATCCCACGTGGGGTCGAATACATCACCGCCATGCCCCGCATGAAAAAGTATATGGAAGTATCCGCCCAGATTTACGGGATTTACCTGCGCTATATTTCGCCCGAAGACATCCATGTCTATTCCATTGACGAATGTTTTATCGATATCACGCCGTACCTGAAAATGTATAAACGGTCGCCCAAAGAAATGGCGATAATGCTGATGGATGCGGTGCGGGATGAAACGGGCATATGCGCCACCGCCGGCATTGGTACGAACCTGTTCCTGGCCAAGGTTGCGCTGGACATCACGGCCAAGAAAGTCCCCGACCATATCGGATACCTGGATGCGGAATCGTTCCGGGAACACCTGTGGCACCATCGGCCAATAACAGACATCTGGAACATCGGGGCGGGTATTGCACGGCGACTGGAAAAATACGGTGTTTATGACCTGTGTGGGGTGACGCAGTTGCCGGCCGAAACCCTATACAAAGAATTCGGCACAAATGCGGAATACCTGATTGACCATGCGAACGGCATCGAGCCGTGCACGATTGCCGATATTCACAATTATCAGGCGAAATCCCATTCCCTGTCCAACGGCCAGATTCTGTTCGAAGATTATAACTTTGACGATGCACAGATTGTGATGCAGGAAATGGTGGACAACCTGGTCTTGGAATTGGTGGAAAAGAACCTGGTGGCGGATGAAATATCTCTGTCGGTGGGGTACTCGCACGATGTGCAACGCCCAACCGGGGGCAGTCGTAAATTGCCAGCGCACACATCGTCCTATAAATCATTGGTGGCGGAATTTGTGCGCCTGTATCGGGAAACGACCGATAAACGCACACCGATACATAAATTGACGGTGGGGTTGGGGAACCTGGTCGATGCGGATACGGTGCATCTGCAACTGGATTTATTTGCGGACACAAGGGTGGACGAACGCGAAAGCAAACTGCAACACGCATTGCTGGATATCAAGGGCAAGTTTGGCAAGAACGCCGTCCTGCGTGGCATAAATTATCACGAGAAGTCTACCGGTCGCAAACGTAATACTTTGGTTGGGGGACACAATGGCTGATAATACCGCACGTGCAAAACAGTTTATGCCTTTTGCGGCCCTGCGTGGGTACTATGCGATGGTGCTGGCTAAAAATCGGGTGGTTGAGCCCAGACGGGAATTGATTGGCGATGCCGCCGAACGACTGTCCCGGAAACTTGCGCTGGTTAAAAAGGGCATGATGATAACGGTGCGATTTTATCGGACCGATGCCTATGACACCATAATGGGCCTGGTCACCCGCATAGACCCCGAATACCGATACATCACCATAGTCAAAACCAAAATCCCATTTGATGACATCACCGAAGTATCCAGCCCCGAAATCCCGGATGGGGAATGAAAAACAGTGATATAAGTGTTTGTTCTTTAATTGATTATTTGGACATATTATCTATAATGGTCATATGAAGCCTAAATCATACATTATTGAAAATACAGAACTCATGTCTGAATGGGACTGGGATGCTAATGCTGATTTAGATCCAAATAAATTGACACCGGGTTCAAATAAGAAAGCCTGGTGGAAATGTTCCAAATGCGACCATGAATGGCAAACAGCTATTCATCATAGGGCTATTGGCAAACAAGATTGCCCAAAATGTAGATATTTATTAAAAAAACACATTTCGTCTAATTTGGTAGAGACACATCAAAACCGTCTTAAATACTGGGATTTTTCTAAAAATAAATTATTAAAACCTGAAATAGTAAGTAAGTACTCGCGTAACAAAGTTTGGTGGAGGTGTCCTGACTGTAATCATGAGTGGGAGGCAACAATAAAAAGCCAGATAAAAAAACAAATAATGTGTCCACAGTGTAAAAAAGGAATAAAAGACCTGGCTTCCACGAGACCAGAACTTTTAAAAGAATGGGATATGACCAAAAATGCCGCAAATCCAAGATATACATCGTACGCTTCTAACAAATATGCTTGGTGGAAATGTTCAAGATGTGGTTATGAATGGAAAGCGAAAGTATCTAATCGTGCGTTGTTAAAACGGGGGTGTCCATGTTGTTCTGGTAGTGTTGTTGTGTCAGGAATAAACGATTTAAAAACGAAATTCCCTCATATAGCCAAAGAGTGGCACCCAACTAAAAATGGCGATTGGTTACCAGAGAATTTTGCTGGTGGTGCAAGCAAAAAGGTTTGGTGGCAATGTCCATTGGGACATGAATATCAAGCGACGATAGGTCACAGAACAGCGCCGAATGGCACAGGCTGTCCGATATGTTATTCTGGACGACAGACGTCTTTTGCAGAGCAAGCGGTATTCTTTTATGTAAACCAGTTATATCCAGATACGATAAGCAGGTATAAATCTGATTTTCTGGGCAAGTTTGAATTGGATGTTTATATTCCTTCAATCAAATATGCGATTGAATATGATGGCGAAGCTTGGCATAAGCAAAATAAAATAGAAAGAGAAGAGCGAAAATACCAAATATGTAAAGAACACGGCATAACGCTGATTAGAATGCGAGAACAAATGCCGGAGTCAGGCGAAGATGTTGCAGATCGTATAGTTGGTATGAAAAATCTGTACGAACATAAGAATTTGGAATTTGCCTTAAGGCAGGTGTTAATGCTTTTGAATTTGCATAAACCAATACCAGATGATTTAATAAATTTAAAAAGAGACAGATTTAAAATATTAGAATATAAAAAATCGGAGATAAGCAACTCTCTGGTTTCTGTAAGACCAGATATAGCCATGGAATGGCATCCAACTAAAAATGGCAATTTGCGACCAAGTATGTTTAGTTGTGGTTCCGATCATAAAGTATGGTGGATATGTCCAAAATGTGCTTATGAGTATCAGTCAACAATCAGTCATAGAACGAGCAAAAAAATCCCAACAGGATGCCCTATATGTGGCAAGGAACGCAGCGATCTAGCAAAAAGTGTTGCGGTAAACATGATAGATCTTAAAACGGGCCACATAATAAAAACGTTTAAATCCATATCAGATGCTGGAAGACAAATGAATATAAACCCTGCAAACATAGGTATGGTATGCAGGGGGCATAGAAATCAAGCAGGCGGATATCTTTGGGAGTATTCAGACAAGAAACTTGCGCAGAAATATGCAAAAGATATAAAACAAGTATCTTTTGAGTTTGCTTGATTAGTCGTATGGCAAGAGAAGTATATGCGATTCACTCCACCTTAATCCCTGCGATTAGTTCGCGTTGGCGGGATGGGGTGATGTTGCCGTAATTGCATCGGGTGGTGCCGATACTGCTGTGGCCAAAGTCTTGTTGCAGGGCGACTATGTGGTCGTCGTGCGTTATGTTTTCAATGTGTCTGGCACGGGTGCGGCGGACACTGTGGATGCTTAGTGGCGCCAGTCCATTTGCCACACATGCGCCGTTAAATATCTGATTGGCGGTGCATACGGATATTGGCTGGGGCTTTACAATGCGTTCAAAGATGTTTAGTTGGAACGGATTGGTTGCAATCTTGGGAAATAGTGGGGCTGATTTATCAAAACCGTATTCGTTGACCAGTATATCACGCCAATCCAGAACAAATTGCCGCAGATTTGGGACGTTCAGCAAGGTCGCCTGGCGTGCACGACAGAATTTTACATTCTTGATTTTTCGTGGGTTTATGTCCAGAAAGTATGCACCAACCAGCGGGTCCTGCATAATCGTATCAATTCGAAAGTTGCACAGTTCGCTTACACGTGGGCTGGTCAGTATTACCAGCGCAACCAGTGCCCGATTTCGCAGGTCTGTCACTGTTTGCGCTGGCATAGTACGAACGGCATGCAACAGTTGTGAATATTCGTGATGCTGTTTATATCCGGATGCGTTGGCCCGATTAATCTCGTTCTGGGTCAGGGTCAGATAGTCGGCGTCGTTTCGGCGAATGCGTCGGCCAAATGGCTCGTCCGCCAGCCAGCGTATGAACTTTTGCGTTTCGGATGTTATCCGGTGCATATAGCTGGGGGATACCGACTGTTGCCGCAGATTGGCCAAGAATACCTTGGCCATGTCTGGGGTATAGCGATCCAGGTCTTGAAAGTCCGTTAAAACCTCGAACGCACGCAGATATTTGCGCAGGGCCAGCAGGGTCTTGTTATCGGCCAGCTTGGTCCGGCGGACGTGTTCCAGATATTTTTTAACGATACGTTCGTTGCCGGGATTGTATTTGCGGTGGTTAGATTCGTTCAGAATTGATTGCATCGTATACTTCCTTGGCTGTCAGACGTACTGTTTCCATCTCAACTGGTGTCATGGTTTGTGTTTGGGTCTGAATCTGATACATGCCGGCAATATAGCGGGCCGTGCTGTCGACATCACTGCAATATTCCTTTAGCCCCAGCAGGGTCAGATAGTCATTAGCCAATACATAGTTAATCTGGAACAGGGACGGATGTGGCCCCTTGCTATATTCAATTTTCGTTATCATTTGTATCTCCTTTTTCTTCAAATTTCATAAATTCCTGGTTGCAGGATGTTGCACCATTGTCCCCGTCATCGACTCTGCAGTTTAGGCTTGAATCCAGGGAATGGGATATACACGGTGATTCAGTCACGTGGAATTCACGTTTCAGTCGTGAAATATCCGCAATTTTGTAGACTTTGTGCATCTTGCAACCGCAAACCGGACATATACCACACATGTTGGGCAGGGTCGGGTGTTCGCGTGAAAACCATATAACCTTGCCCTTGGGTATGCGGGCCTGGCGACAGTGCAGACAATAGAACTGGTGGAATTCGATTGGACAACGGTTTTTGTCGTTTTCATTTAACAGAAAATCTATCAAATTCGTCCCGCGAATAAGTGTTGGTCGTTTGTCGTCAATTGTGGTCAAGCCGTTTGCAATCATCTGGCGCACGGTGCGTTCAGAACGATTAATCATCTGGCATACTTCGGGTATCGAATATGTACCCATGTACGAGATTTGTTGTACATTATACATTTTCGCCCCCTTCGTCTAACTTGTTAATCAGCTGGCGTTCAATCCACGCATCCAGGTCGGATTTGCGGTACCGAATACGGTTCCCCCAGCGAATGAATGGCAGAGTGTTTTTGCCACAATGGCGCCAACTGTTTAACGTCCCGACAGTCGTCCCCAGATACTGGGCCGCCTGACGTTGGTTAAGGATATCAGTTCCTATTTTCATCGTTTTATCTCCATTTTTATTAATCGATAGTTATTTGAAAGCTTTCGATAATAATTAAAACCACTAAAGGCAAAAAAACAACTGTCAGCTTAAGCCGACAGTTGGCAATAAATCCAGTAGATACAATGAATTAAATTTTGTTTTTTTGTTTTAAACATTCCAGTTCATACAGGTCTAACAGGCGTTTGGGCAACTGAATCTGATTCGTTTGGGCACACTTAAGAAACTCGTTTTTTATGCAATCGCTATCTGCATATTTGCCCCAATCAAACCCTTCTTCTTCGCCGTAAGTCTGATAGTAGTCAAGGTATCCCTTGTAGAGATTGGTAAGGGATTTTTCGGTGCTGTGTACCGCTTCGCCCCCAGAACGTGTTACCATTTCATGTTCCAGTTCACGTGTAATACGATGAATGATTCCAACCAGTTCGCCGTATTTTAGAATCTGGTTGTTTTTAAGGGCAGATGCGGCAAATTCTGTCAGGTAAAATATAATCGCTGCCCTTATTTTATACGGTTTTATGCCAATCATATCTTCTATGTTGCGCATGCGTCTGGTTCTTTCTTTGCCGTCTTGCAGTGTCACAAACATAGTATTTGTTTTCTTGTGTTTATTAATTTGATTGTTAATAAGGTGGTTTATTGCGCCTTGAACACATCTGTCAAATTGTGGACAATATACCGGGTCAGAGTCTGTTATCTTGGTCGAATATATCCTGAACATGTTATAGATGTTTACATGGGCCGTGCGTATCAAATTTAGCCCAGCCGTCAATAACAGGTTTAGTTTTTCAAGTTGCCAGTCTTCCAGTTCAATGCCGAATTCATCGTAGGTAAAGTCGGTAAAAATAAGATTGTGCGCAAAAACAAGACAATTTTGTATCTCGGTTGCCCGCAGGCCAGGGGTGGCATTAAAAAAGGCACCATAATCACGTATTGTTACAACTGGATAATCCGACAATTTTTCCATAAAATTTCTCCACTGATGGATTTTTATTGTTTTCAGCATAATAAATATTTATCGATATTCAAGGAATATTCGCCATGTCGGCCGGTAGCAAACGAGTAGCAAAAAATTTTTTGTCAATTTTTGTAGATTGGGCAAAACAATAAAAAATCCCCTTGAATCAAGGGGTTATTCTGGTGCACCTTATCGGAGAAAGTTGGAACCGCTTTCATGCCGAAATTTCCAAAAATGCCAGAATTATTGAGGGTTCAGGCATGTTAAAACTGATTAAAAAGACCGCATGACGTTTTTACGAACCCCAGAATATGCGTGAATTATTACCGCTTATAATATTAGAATCATATAAAGCATTCTTTTTACGGTGGCACCATTTTTTAACTTCACGCACATGGGGGTGGGGGTATATGACACACATACACCATACTTATGTATCAAATGATTGGACATGGTGATTGGATTGGGGTGCTATAATGCGCAGGTATATTGTATGAGAGACAGTATATTGGTGTACGGGCATTTATTGCATTTTTTACTCTGTTCGGCTTTGTGATTCTATGATATCGTTGATTTGCTGTTGAATGATTTGTGTCATTTCGGTCTTGGACAAACGTATGGTGGGCCAAAATAACCAATAATGTTTATGAGAACACAATATTCTAACACACACCTTTTTTATTATCATATCTAGACCAGAAGCGCATCGGTCATACTTATTGGCCAATAAACTCAATGGATAACCGATAACAAAAAAATCATACAGCAGTCCATAAGTATCCAAACCCGATCTAATTGGATATCTTTCGGCCATTATTCTGCATGCGGTTGCGATATCAAACGGTACACGGCCCTGAAAGTATTTTTTTATTCTTTGTTCTTGTATTGTTTGGAGTTCTTCTGGTGACAGGTTCTTAAATTTTTCTAATTGGGCCGCCATTCTGGCCGCCTTGCGCCGTTCCTTTTCTTCGATGAGTTTTTGCAGCAATATGGCGCGTTCATGTTCTGCTTGAAGTCGTTTTTGCAGAATTTCTTGGTGTTTTTTCTCTCTGATGGCGGTGCGTTTTGCAATACATGGACCACAATGAATGCTGTTATACCACAAGGATACATATGTCGCATTGCAATCCTTGCATTGCTTTATGTGGGTGTTTTCCCATTGTGTTAATGGCATCGAAACACCGTTTCTGATGTTTTCAATGTCTTTTCCGCTGCCTAGACAACAACGACATATATTGTGAATATTTATATAAGTGAGATCTTCACCCATAGATTTATTACATAAACAGCATTTTTTATCGCACATTTAATGATCTCTTGCTTTTACATGCCCGACAATCGCATTGTCGTGGCCTGACAGTGCGTTTAATTGTTTTTGCGCTGGCACTTTGCGACCGAACGCATAAAACGCATGTCGAGGCATTTGTCGCACGGACAGGCGATTATTGCATCATTACATAATCATCCCGTGATATAACTGTATCAAACAATCCGACACTTTCATCGGCGTGTTTGTTAATGCCTGCATATTCCAAACTGGCGTCTTCGTATCGTTTGAACTTATACACGGCATCGTTCATAAGCGCATCATTGAACACACCCAAACTAACCAGCAATTCAAAATCTTTTACGTCTAGCCCCGTCACCTTTTTGAACAGCCCAGGTTCCAATTGGGTTATGACGTCTTTCAAACTGCGTTCACGATAGTCGGTTAAATACATGAAAATCGGCACACGGGTTGCAAACTTAATTAGTTTTTCCTGGATGCGTTTGCGTGCGGATTTGAATTCCTTTTCTTCTTCCGACATTTCTTTCTTTTCTTTCGGGGTTAATTCCCGTTCATTGGCGGCCGCTTTCTTTTCTTTGACTGCATTAGATTTGTTAATAACCGTTTCTATGTCCTGATTCAGGCTGCGGAATCCTTCGATACTCATAAGGGCATCCATGGCCGCTTTGTTATTCATAAGGCGCAACAGGGTTGCATTGTCCACATTAACCAGCAATGCACTTTCCCAACGGCGTGCAAGCAATGTTGCGCTGGTGCCACTCATTGCCATATCCAGGATTTCACTGGCATTAACTTGGCGCATGGCGCTGCCGTCATAGGCTAATACAGGCAAAAAGTTAATAAATTCAGCGACTTTCTTTTCTGGGTCGGATTCATTTACATTCAGTCGGCAACTATAATCTGTGATTTGGCGCAACGCACGGTCGGGCGCAAAGTCAAAGATATAACACTCTTCTTTCATAATTTGGGTGGCATTTGGGTGTTCGCCGTCTGGATTTTTGATTGTCCATGGGGTTTGAACACGGAATGCTGCCTGGAAATATGATTCTGGGCTTTTCAGGTTGCACAGCATAAAGATGCCAGACCATGGTTTAACCGATACGCCAGTCATCAGTTTGCCACACGACAAGGTGATAGTTTTCGTTTCCAATGGGTTGGTCATTGCCTCTTGCACAGGTGCCAGGGCTTTTATACCAACGCCAGCGGACGTGCCTGCGGCCACAATTACCCGATAATCGTGATAGAATGTGTTTTGACGGCGTTTCAACAGGTTTGCCATGGCGTTGCATGCCGCAATCGATGGCAGGAACCATATTGTATGTGACAGGATGCCCAACAGGCGAGTATCTGCAAATGGCATTGGGGGTTTCTTGGCGCCCATTTTCAGATTGTCCAGGGTGGTTTCAGCCAACTGGCCACGAATTAAGTCCAGCCATTTTTGAACTTCGTTTTCATATTTGAACTTGGCATTTTCCCCATCGCCATCTGCGGCAAAGAATTCATTAAGGTTGAATTCGTTAAATTCGCCACCCAACGCGATATTGCGAATGGTGTCGGGCAACTGATATGTCATCATTACCATGCGTGGCAAAGCCGCATATGGGTTGTTTGGACCTTTCCATTCTTCCTTTTCGCGCTGTTCATCCGAATATGTCCAGTTATAAATTTGCTCTTCTATAAATTCGCCACTGTTTATGGCGCGAAACGGGGTGCCAGACAGGTATAAATAATGCCCTGTGGTGATTGGCATGTTGGACTCGTCAAAATAGTCCATGGCTTCGCCAGCGGCATTTTTTTGTTCGGCTTTGGATTCGTTTTCAAACAGGTCTTTGGCATTTTCACGCCATGCGCCATAATGATATTCATCAAAAACAACGCAGTCCCAGTTTGTGCCATGCACCCATTCATTCTGTGCCTTGATGCCACCTGCATCATTTTTGCCCAGATAATCCTGGAATGAACCAAAGCACACAATGGGGCGATTGCTGTCCAGGTGTTTGACCGCATCCATGAATTGTTCGGTTGTTTTGTCTTTCTTGGAAATAAACTGCCACCCGTCAAAGTCGCAATGGCTGTTCAGGTCTTCTTCCCATGCCTGATGCACCGCAGGTTTGAATGTCAGCACCAATATCTTGGTCCAGCCCATTTGTTTGGCCAGTTGATATGTGGCGAATGTTTTACCAAAACGCATTTTGGCATTCCACAAAAAGTGCGGTGTTTTACCTGGGTTTTCATGGTGCCAAGCATTGAAATACGCAATTGTCTTTTCAACTGCTTCGGCCTGTTCAGGGCGCATGCCAAATGTTTCTGTGCGCTGGGTTTCCAAGTCGGTGCCTGTGCGCAATGATGTGATTGCCGCCATAACGTCTTTGACGTCGCATTGGAACCATTCGGTCAATTTGCCGTCTTTGTCGTGCAGTTGAATAATACCACGATTTCGCAATATGCGGTGGACATCTTTATCAGTGAATACCGAGCCGTCTTTGCGAATGGCAGGTTCGTCCACATGAATAGTGTATGGAATGTCACCAGGTTTTAATATGGGGTACTGTTCGGCCACACGGGTTGCCGCTGATTTGATTGTATATCCCACCTTTAACATGCCGTCATATTGTGGATTTTTGTCCGAATACGCATAAATAGTTGGGTTGGCATCGGGACGTGCTGGGAACATAACTTTTTTTGCCATAACTTACTCCATTGGTCGAACCATTGATTCAATAAAGGCGATTTCATCCGCCGTCAGGCCATATTTCTTGTATAACTTGGCATCATCCCACGGTTCGCTAAAATCCTGCATGGGAACGAATGAATAGACTCTTGTTGGTGCGTCCTGAGTGTTTTTTATCATCAAAACAAGGAATCTAAAAAAACGGGTTTTCATATAAGAAACGAAATTGTTCGCTTCTTCTTCGGTTTCAAAAGAACTGATAATTCTATATGTGGCTGTGCTGGCACTATTTGGTCCACCGATAAATGGTTTGCCCAACACTAGGTATGGGAAATCTCCTCTTTCGCCATACGCTTTGGCGGAAAATACCTTCCATTTATCTATCAGTCTTATGGAATTTTGGATTTTGGATTTTTCAACCCAACCGCTATTGGGGTATGCGAATAATTTAACGCTGTTTGGAAATTCATTTGCTTTGAATTCTTTAAAGTTTGTGTTTAAGCCGAATGGGTTCTGCGGACTAACGAATGTGTCTAAAGTTATTTCATTCCATGTTCCTACTTTTTTAACAATGTTTATTGCTTCATTAAATCTAATAAATTTATCATCGCCAAATTCGCACAACAGGCGTTCCTGTTTTGTTATTTTGTCTTTTAGGTGGGATACAAATGTGCAGGCGCCTTTATGTTCTCGGTCCCACAGAAAATAACAGCAACCGCCCGAAATATCCACGCCAGCAAAACATTCTGTTGAATTAAAAAAGTCGTGCAAAACTTTTATGCGAGTATCATTTAGCATTTCTTTTCTAAAAGCATCCAAGCCACGTCCGCCAGAAAACCAACGAGATGGTACAATCATGGTCAAGTATCGGGGCATAAGCATTTTTGCTTGTTCTATAAACTTTTGGTATATTGGCAATGCAGCTGATTTTGCCAAACTGTCAATCTTTTGATTGCTTGTTTCTAGACTTAATTGGTACGGTGGATTTCCAATAATTACGTCAAATTTCATGTTAAATACCTCGTCTGCATGAATGAATTGGTATGCGTGGGTTTCCAGGGAGTCGTCACGGTCATATTCGGCTTGGGATGCGCCACAGAATTTACAACGGCCGTTTTCCCAGGTATGTTGCATCCGTTCAAATACAATGTTGCCGCTGTCTGTGTTAAAATCGCTGCAAATGGAATATTTGCTGTTTGCGTTCTTGGAACAATACACCGAACGCCGTGCCAACAATGATGTTAGTTCTGTTATGGCGATGCCGAATAACTGATTCTTATAAATGTGGTTCAGTCGTTCCTGGATATCTGGGATTGCCTGTTCCAGCCCCACAATCAGTCGTTTTGCGATTTCACGCAGGAATACACCGCTTTTGCAGCACGGGTCCAAGAATTTTGCATCAGGATTTGACCACAATTCCGC
This sequence comes from Candidatus Enterousia sp., assembly GCA_045133095.1. Lineage (GTDB taxonomy): Bacteria > Pseudomonadota > Alphaproteobacteria > Rs-D84 > Rs-D84 > Enterousia. Next base: position 136,840 of record JBGUTP010000004.1, on the reverse strand, counting down.
TGGCAACATGTCCAGCATTTGATTGGCCAATGCTGGTGGTGTAAATACTTCGTCATTACTTAAATTTGCCAGGCAACTTAACACGTCTGGGTTATATGTGTTATTCTGCATCTTTTAACCTTTTGTAATGTGTCAGGGGGAATTCACGCACAGGCACGGGCATCCATGTGCCGCCACCCATGTCAGAACGGCAATATTCGCCGCCCATTTCGCTGTCGACCAGGGATGAGAAATAAAAATCACGGCGTTTGAACATGTCGCCCATGACCAACGACCATTCGCTGAATACTATCGGGGCATTGGAATCATCAACCTGTTTCAGGGTTAATGCGTCCCCCAGCACTATGTTTTTATCCAAAATAAAGCGCAGCGTTTCAATAAAGTCGGTTGGAATGCATGCGCATTTCAATTTGCATGCGCTGGCATAATTGTCGATACAAATGCCCAATAACAATGAACGGCAATCCGCCACATTATCGGGCAGGATGTCAATGCCATATATGCTGGACACGGCCAGGGTCATATATCGTTCATATTCAATTTGGCTTTTGCGATAGCGTGAATTTACAATTTCCAGTTTTCTGCGCAAAATTTCGGTCAGGAATGCACCCTTACCACAGGCAGGTTCCAAGAAACGGCTATCAATGCGCTGGGTTTCTTGTTTAACCAAATCCAGCATGGCATTAACCTCCCGTGGGGCTGTGAATACTTCCCCATGGTCGGCAATTCGCCGCTTTGAAACGATTTGTTTGTTGTCAGCCACTGTGGCGCCCCGTTTTGTTTGAAACAAAAAACCGCCAACGGGATGGCGGTCGGGGGGGTTGATAAAATCATACATAAAGAAAATGACCCCTGGGGCTTTCATGCAATGCATTATTTTATAGCCCCAGGCCCCCCGACATAAAAGTCAGGGTTGCACAAAATGGCACTATAAAAGCGCCACTGTGATGCGGATATCAGCATGTGCGAACATGCCGCTTTATGTATAAGGCTTATCACGGCCCCGAGTCCAATTCCCATTGGATTCATTACCTACTTTAACACCAATAAAACCAAAAGTCCAATCCTGGGCTATTTTTTATTCCCAGCATGAAGATTCGGCCAAAACGATTCATTAACGATTCATTTGTGTTCCGCACTTGCCATTTTTTGCGCAAAACGAATCATGTGTTTTTGATAAAAAACGTCTGCAACGAGCAGAAAACTGACTTTTTTATTTAATTTGACAGCGGTTTGATTGGGATTGCCAATTCAAAAATCCACACACATACTGGTTATATAGGGAGTTAAAACAAGGACTTGATTTGATAACGGATTGACGGTACAGATGACGACGAAGAAATGGACTGTTGAATGGTGTCGGAAATACCTTGGCGCACAGGCCGAGGGCATGACCGATGCACAAATTGAACAGTATCGTGATTATCTGGTACAGGTCATAAACGGAATATATAACAGGGTCTTATACAATGAAAAACGAACTTTTGAACGGGATAAATAAATGTGTTATTTACTGTCGCGTGTCCACATTAAATCAGGTCACCGATGGCAGTGGGCTTGAAACACAAGAATCGCTTTGTCGTCAATGGGCGGCACGCAACAATCTGCATGTTGAACGGGTTTTTAGTGACGCTGGCAAATCTGGTGGCAAATTAGACGGTCGTGATGCCTTGGCAGACATGGTTAGTGGCTTGGAACGTGCAAAAGAACGGCATGTGGTTTTGTTCTTTGATGTTAAGCGTTTGGCGCGTGAAATTGTTGATTTTGGGCTAACTCGTCGCCGCATTGAAAATAAAGGACATGTTATTGCAACATGTCAAAATGGTGTTCTGGATCAAAGTCCATATGAACACTTGGCAACTGGTATGCAGGTTTTGAACGGCCAATATGAACGTGAATTAAATGCGGTTCGTGTTAAGGATTTTATGTTGTCGCGTGCACAGCAGGGTTATTGGCAATTCCAACCGCCATGGGGGCTAAAATTCACAGGAACAAACAAGTGTAAAGATTTAATTGCCGATGAACCAAGTGCATCAATTATTCGCCAGGCGTTTGAAGATTATGCCAATGGAAAGTTGGGGCAAATAACGGATGTTCGGGATTTTCTAAATATAAAGCGACGTGAATTAGGGATGGGGTGTTATAGTATGACGCAAACGACCGATTTGCTGAAAAATCAAATGTACACCGCATGTTTCCCATTCCCGAAATGGAAAATACCGACACAGGTCTGGGCGCATGTTGAACCAATTATTGATATGGAAACGTTTCAACTTGCACAGGACAGAATCTACAATCGGAAACGATTCCACAAAAATAAATACAACAAAGATAACCCCGTGTTTCCATTAAAAGGTTATGTTGTTTGCGCTGGTTGTGGGCGACCATTGACGGCATCTCATTCGACTGGACGACATGGCAAATCTTATGGTTATTACCAATGCCAGAACAAAAACTGTGGTTGCCGCAAGGATATGTATATTCAGCCACAGGTTATACATGAAGATTTTGAGGCACTGTTGGCACACATTACACCTGCCAAGAACGATGTTGCACTTATTCGTGCGCTGGCACGTGATATTTATAACGAACGAATGGCCGAACACAATGCAGAATATAATGCAAAAGAACGGCGTGTGACCAATATTGACCATGAAATTGCAGATTTGTTTGCGAATTACCAGAAAGCCAAAAGTGATGCCATTCGCAATTTGTGTGAACAGAATATTGAACGTTTAACTACTGAACGTGAAACATTAAAAGCGGAATTAAATGCGCCACGCGACCAACTTATGCCATTTGATGTGGCGTTTGATGTTGTTTTGGCGGTTGCAGGTTCTCCATTGAACGTTTGGCGTGACGCCGACCTTTCTTTACGGCGTGCGGTTCTAAATATTTATTTTCCTGGCAAATTATCATACGACAAAAAAGAAAAATTTAGAACCCCTGAAATTGCGCCAATTTTCAAGATGTTCAGCGAATTTCAGGGGCCTAAGTCAAATATGGTGCCGGTTGTCGGACTTGAACCAACGACCTACTGATTACAAATCAGTGGGTTTATAAATATAAAAGTATAAAAAACGCTTGATTTATGCCGATTTCGTGATATTCTATAATCAAAGAAAATCAAAAAAGTCATAGCAAAATCATAGCAAAAAAATGCTTTCCATAGCAAATACATAGCAAAAAGATGAAAAAATTATGAAAACAGAACGTATCCATTTTAATGAAAAGACAATAGCCTCTCTTCCGCTGCCAACAAAAGAAGAGGGGACGAAGATATACTATGATACAGGGTGTGAGAATTTGAGTTTGATCGTTAGCTATGGTGGCAGTAAGACATATTACTTTTTGAAATTTTTCCAAAAACGTCCCCTTAGAATAAAAATAGGTAAAACGTCTGAACGAAAGTTGATTGAAGCAAGAGATGAGGTGACTCGTTTAAATTGCATGGTGGCAGAGGGAAAAAGACCAACAAATCAAAGGCTGGATATGCTTAAGGATGTTACCATCAAAGAAATGTACGAACAGCATTATAAGCCGAAACATTCTGAAGTATATAAAAGGGCTAAATCAATTAGTAATGACGATAAAATATTTGATCTTTATTTAAAGAAAATACATAACCGTCAATTACAGTCTTTATCTAAAAATGAGCTTACAGGTTTTATAAGTGATTTAATGAGAAACAAGAGTGTTTATACTGCCAACAGAACACTGGCTTTATTAAGCCATATGTATGCTAAGGCAATTGAATGGTATATTGTTCCCGAAAGTTTTAAGAATCCAACAAAAGGTATTAAGAAATTTCCTGAAAAAAGTAGGGATAGATTTATGAGTGGCGATGAAATAAGACGTTTTTTCTTAGAATTGTCGAATTCTGAAAATCCAATGTTTGTTAATTATGTTTTGTTATCATTGTTTCTAGGGCAGAGACGTAATAATATTCTATCAATGCGCTGGTCAGACGTTAATTTTGAGCAGTCTACTATTCGTTTTGAAGAAACAAAGAATGGCGAGTCTTTGACGGTTCCTTTGACTATACAGGCAGAAAAATTATTGCGTAATATGTATAATAATAGAACTTCTGACGAATGGATTTTCCCAAGTCCGAACAGTGCAACAGGCCATTATCAAGAACCCAAGACAGCTTGGAAAGGCTTGTTAAAGAGGGCAGGAATAGATAATCTTCGTATACATGATCTAAGACGAACAATGGGTAGTTATCAAGCAATATCTGGAACAAGCGAATTAATAATAGGACGATCGCTGGGACACAAATCTTTAACAGCTACGCAAATATATGCTAGGTTATCAGACGATCCTGTGCGTGAATCCATGCAGCGTAGTACAGATATGATAATGGGGTTTGTAGAGTAAGAAGATAGCATATAAATATGTACGGGGTGTTTTATCTGCCTACCCGGGGGGAAAATAGGAGGTATTCATATGCGGGGTGGGTAGGCAGGTTCCTTAACAAGCACAGATTAATCAGATAACAATTGTTTTAATTTTTCTATTTCTTCAAGCAAAATTTTCATATTTCGTTTAATTCGATCATTTTGAGCAAAGTGGTCTATTGTTTTTGCACTTTGTTCTAGGCCGGGTAAAGATTTTGCTAAAATTTCATATTGTTTTTTTAATGCCTCGTATTTTTCTTGATTGGACATGTTGCGGTGAAATTTATGCAGAGCTGTTCTCATGTCTTCGTCTTCTTGTTTGTCAGATTTATGTTTTAAAATAGCAGCAATTCCATACAGTATGCCAAAGCCGACTAGAATATATATGACAATCATTGAGATTCCTTTTTTTCTTGGTTGTTATTACCTGAAAGCTTATTTAATAGTGCTTGCGGTTCAAACTCGGGGCATTTTTTTAGTTGTTGTATTGCGTATGGTTTTAGTGTTTTTTCTGCTTGCTCATAGATGTAATTCAATGAGTCGGTATTGTTAGCAAAGCTTTCTGCACACATTTCTTGTACTTTTTGTGAAGATTCAGATAAATCTTGTCCGGAGCCCTCGCTTATTGCATTTATATAAATAGGTTTTAATACGTAAACAGAGTAGGCCTCACAAAGAGAAAGTGCTTCGTAAACGAGTTGGTGTTCGGCCTTAAAAGATTGTGCCACATCTAGGTGAAAGCCTACTAAGAAGGCTCTTCTGCATTCATAAGATAATGGTCTTAACATGGATACTAACGTCTCGTGAACGCTTTCTTGTTCTTGTATGTTAATATTCGTATTACAAGCCGATACAAAAAACGCCAAAAATAATAGTGTTTTTTTCATTTGTTATCCTCTGGTTTTGGTAGTTTTTTATATCCTAGATAAGCAATAAGTATTCCGGCTAACAGCTGTCCCACTTTTACCCATGGTTGGTGTAAAGGCATTTGTGTGTTTAGTGAGAATAATGTCAGTAAAATTATACCAATGCCGCAAAAAAACATCATATGTTCCTCCTTTTATTTAAATGGATTGTTTTTTTGTACAATACCATAAGAGTTTGTGTGGTGTCCGGCAGGTGCACGACGCATGCCTAAATTATTTGTACGACCTGTTGATATATAGCCGCCTGTAAAATTGTTTTTCGTTCTGTAATATCCAGCATTAGCATCGGATACGCTAGCAAATGCAATGGTTGCTATAATAATCATAACTTTTTTCATATTGTTACTCCTTTGGTTTATAAAGTTAATTTTGTAGCAGGCTTTCATCGTTAAAATGACATTTGTTTAAATGTTCTTTTATGTATGGTTTTAAGATGGTGTCCGCTTTTTTTGCAAAGTCTAATACGGCCTTGTCTCCATCTTTTTCAATAACACTCAAGCAAGAATCAGATATTCTTCTGGTAGCGTTACGAAAATAATTGTCAGATATTTCGCTTAAAAGGTTAATTTCCGTCTGGCTCATTTCATAGTATGTATAGGATATGCAAAGAAGATTTGTGCCTAAAATATAGTCATTTGAAGTCATGCTTTTTAAAGCCATAACCAATCCACTGCCAACCAAGTAAACTTTTCGACATTCTGGAGTTAGTGTTTTTAGATCTTGTACGATCATGTTTTCTGTTTTGCTTTGCTGGTTGATACAGGATGAGCAAATGAACACACTAAGTAATAAAAAAGCTAATTTGATTTTATACATCTGTTATCCTTAATTTATAAACCGATAGCTGCTTTGTTGTAATACATTGATTTTGTATACTCCTGGATCGCTTCTTCTGCTCTTAATTGCATTTCTGTATTGTTGGTTAGTTTTGCATATATAAGGGATATACGATCTGAGATAGAGGCAAGCCAAATAAACGCGTTTTCTATCCAAACGGAAACACGTTCCGAAAAGGAGGGGTGGCGTCCAGAATAGTTTATCATTTCTCGAGATAATTCAGGGCTCAATGTCATAGTGTAATCTTTCATTTCGTAGTCTACGTTCTTGCCTTGCGGTATCCCAAAATCAGGGTCGCTCAATAAATTCTGCTCTTGTTGAGGGGTGGGCTGTGCTGATGTGGTGTAGATGGTTGAGCTTAAAAATACTGACACAACAAATGTCAAAGCAATGATTTTGTATTTCATATAGATTCTCCCATGTATAAAAAAATAAGACCGCCATAGAATATGAGCGGTCGGGGAGTTCTCAAATCACGTCATTATTGATTCTGCTGCTTTCGGGTTACCCCTGTTGTATAACAGACAGCTCCCCGACATATACAGTCAGGGATAAATAACGACACAAAGCTACAGGAATGACATCGGATAACGATGCCATTAGCAATTTTGCACCGAATGACGTAGGCTTGAGATAGCCCCGAACCCATATCCCTATGGATTCATTATGTAGTGTATAACGAAAAAGTATAAATTTCAAGAAATGAATTATATCGGTTTTAGAGATTGTTTTTTTGTTTTGTATGAAACTTTTACTTCTTGTTCTGTTAATGTTTGTCCTGTTTGTAGCTCGCTCAGTAATGTTGGGTTGTCTCCGATAATGTTGAATAGTATTTTTATTGCTTGTAAATTCCCGTTTAAGGATTTTCTTAACAAAGCGATCATTATCCCGTCAATTACGGTTGGTTTTTCGAGATTGTAATTTTCGGTAGAATTATATCTGTCGATAGAGTAGTTTGATGGTAATTGCGTGTTTGCTAGTGTTAGTGCTATTTCTCGTAGTTGTTTACGTTCTTTTCTGACTTGGCCAGACATTATGCCACCAATTCTACCAAATTCTCGGGCTTCGTTCGGGCTTAGAATTTTTAAATTTTGTTCATTTGCCATGTTTTGTCCTTTTAGAATGACATGTCAGTATCGTCATATGGAGCACAGGTTGTGACAATGTGACATTCCTTGCTGGGCGTAGCCTGGGTTGTCACAGTGTCACAGTTTGGTTGGGGTATATACCTATCAAAAGCATCTAGAAAATCATCCCAATAATATTTTCTGCATCTATTATAGTATTCTTCTCTGGTTTGTCTTGGGTATATTCCGAAGAACCTTAATTGTTTTGCAAGTGCATTAGTTGACATGGGGTGTCCACGATTCCATTCTACCCATGGGCTTGTTTCTATATCATTAAGCTTTTCCACCAAGTCATTAGAAGTTAGCCAACCTTTTGGAACTGTTGCGAATATTTGTTGAATATCGCTTAGCAACTGAACACGTATCGACTGTTCAGATGTTTCAGATTGTGTTTTTGCAAGTTTTAAAATAGCTTTTTCTAATTTCTTATGCCATTCAATAGAAATTGTGTCTGCTATGGCAAAAAGGATTTCTGATACATCTGCAGTTCTGTCATTCAGTTCATTGGGGACTGTTGGGGTTCGGCTAATAATATCTTTTTCATTATCCAAAATGAACCTTTTGCATTTCTTGCGAAGAGTTTCTGTTGTTTCAATAACATCTCTGTATCGTAGTTTTTCTATATGATCCTTTTGGGTTTTACGTTTTAATGTTATGGTCAAACTTCTGTCTTGTACCGTGGATGGAATATTACCAATGGCCGCTATTGCACATGGAGCGAAACAATCAAATAACTTAGGTGTCATTGTTTTTCCTGAGGTTTCCGTGCACATAATCTTTTTGCCGCGTTGAAAACCAGAGTTTAGGACTTTGCACAAGGTGTCGTTATCGTTGTTTAGATATCTGTCTGCCTCATCTGCCAATAGAGTTATTTGCCCTCTTTGGCTTGTTATCATTCTTGCCATCGATGGTCCTGTGATGCTTGAAACAGCCAATGGTTTGTAACATAAGTATTCCAGCAGATCTAAAAACGTTGTTTTACCGCATCGGGGTTCTGGGCTATGTATAAACAGCCGAGGTGTAAACATGTATCCGTCAGAAATATAGGTGTGCAGGGTCCAGATTGCCGCAACTTCTGCACCACCATCCGGCAAATAAATATACTTGTTAAACGTATCTGTTAGTTCATTAGCCAGCGCAACCCCATCTACAGGTGTCGGCCATGGTGTTATATCGGGTAGCAATGTGTTTTGTTCTTGTTTATTATTATCTTGCATGGTTTGTCTCCTGTGTGTTTTCAGCATGTTTTTCGATCCAAGCGTCCAAATCGCATTTCTTGTACATAACTTTTCTGCCAATGCGATAGCATTTAAGGTCTTTTATGTATCCAAGATATCGTTGTGATGTTAGTGATTTTGGGGTTGTGTTTAGATAGGCAGCAGCCTGTTTTGTTGTCCATAGTTCGGACAATATGGTGTAGTTTTTATTTGTTTTTAAATCATTTTTCATAATTATACCTTTATTTGGGTTATGTAAACACAATAAAGGTATTTTGAAAATAAGTCATTAAATGAAACCTAGTGCTAGCACCAGGTTTAAACACTTGATTTTAAAATAAGGCACAACTATTTCAATTGTAGAGTTTGTTTTTCTTTGGCAAACCGAAATGAGGATACCATTCTATTAACCATTTTTCTAAAGTTGTTTCAGACAGTCTTAGGTTTTTTTTGTGTTGGAGTTTGTATGTGCTTTGTATCTTTTTTAAAAGTTCTGGGATATGTTCGTTAGTTAATGCCTGTGAGTTAGGTATAAGATTTTTATTATGTATAATCTGTTTTACATCGTCTTTTGTTGTTCGTTGCTTTGTGTGAGTTTTATCTGATCCTTTGGTGTATTGAATTGATTTTAAATATTGATTAAAAAACTCAAGTGATCTAGCACTATAGATAGATAATTTATAGAAGGATTCCATAGAAAGGTATTTTTGCTTATAGATACACGTTTGTAATTCTTTGATATATGCGGATAAATATAATATAAAATACGAAAGATATGTTTCTGTTTTTGAATATAGTCGATTGATGCTCGTATGAAATTCTTCATTGGACATAAAGTCCCAGTTTTTGAACAGTTCATGACGTTTTTTTATTTTTGCTTTTTTTAAAATCGTATCGAGAGAATGATTAAATGTTTCGTAGTTATTGGCTTTATAGCCAAGTTTGGTTAACGCAAAAAGCAGTTGATGGCCAAATAGTGGGGCGCATATCTCTAGGGGGATATCGTATTTTGTTTTAGATAATGTTCGTATATCCATAACAGCTTCGTGGTCCGAGAAATAAAGATCGCTGGCTTCGCATATCTTAAATAATGTTTTTTTTGTTTGTTCGTCTGGAAAATTTAGTTCATATTCTATCATAGTGTATTCCGTTTATTATTGATTTTATACACTATAAATCAAAAAAAATCAAATTCATCCATAGCAAATACATAGCAAAAAGATTTTTGTGGTTGTAAAATTATAGTGGTACAAAAAAGAAAAATCCCCTTGAAACAAGGGGTTATTCTGGTGCCGGTTGTCGGACTTGAACCAACGACCTACTGATTACAAATCAGCCGCTCTACCAGCTGAGCTAAACCGGCAATGCCACCCAATTATACATATCTGTGCGCGCAACGCAAGTAAAAAATCATAAATTGGTGTAAAAATAAAAAACCGCCCGATTTGGGCGGTATGGTCGTTTGTTGTTTTTATCGTTGTTTTTCTTTTACATATTCTGCGGCACGTTTGCGTTGGGTTATGTTGTCAAACACACCCACAAACTCTACTGGATTTTGTGGTTTTTGATACCGCACAACAATTTCATCACCATCGTGCGGAAATATCACATCGGGTTGCAACGATATGTCTCCCTGTACAACAGTACCTTGGCCATTTACACCCCAGAAATGCGCAGGCGAACCATAACGAGCATGCCTAATATTTAGTACTTTTACTGTATCCTGTGTGTAAGATGGGTCTGAGTAATCTGGATGAAGAGCATCTTTGATTTTGTTGTCAATATCCTTGCACCCCACCAGCGTCAACAGTGCAAACCCCATAATCGGTAATTTATGCAGATATCGTTTCATTTTGTTTACCTTTTATCGTGTCTTGTAATGGTCGCAGTATTTGAGGATTTTCTGTGCCAGTTCGTTTATCCGTTCCTTTGCACATTCAATATCAATAAAAGAAAAAACATAATACTTTCGTGTTGCATCATATATTTCGCCGTTTTTACCCTTGTACCGCTTGATTGGCTGACCGTCTATGGTTGGACAACACAGTGTTTCAGTTCCCTTGCTTACAGACAATGCTGTAAAGTGATGAAAGCCAAGTTTACAATGTTTATCACAACCATCGCACCTTGTTCCATCGGATACATTATGCAAATTTGTTTCTTTTTCCTGTGTAAATGACATTTTGATTTTCCTTTATCGTGTCTTGTAATGGTCACAGAGTTTTGATATTTCATGAGCCTTGTTAATGGCCTCTGTTATATAGTATGACGCATGACGATCTGCTTTTGGACATGCCAACTTAATCTTAATTGTATTGCCAGTCCCATCAATATACTCTGTAATTCGTTTGCCGCCAATTGTTGGGTAATAACGCACCCACCCCGTTCCATCATTCATGTCGAACACACTACTCAATACACAACATTTATCGCACCCATGGCACACATTGGTATTTCTTCTTTTTTCCTGTGTAAATGACATTTTTTCCTCTTATGTTTTTATCCTATTGTGAACTTAGCACAAAATCACAGATTTTCAAGTTTTACGACAATTTTCTTGCCTTTGATTTTATTTCGGGCAAAATAGGGGCATGAATAAAGTAAAATTACCAGAATTATTGGCGCCGGCGGGTACGTTGGACGCTTTTAAAACCGCCATTTTATATGGTGCTGATGCAATTTATGCGGGCTTGCCTGGTTTTTCGATGCGTGCGCGCGCGAAAATTACTGTGGACGAAGTAAAGCAGGGTATTGAACTGGCGCATGCCGCCGGCAAAAAGGTCTATTTGGCGTTTAACCTGTTCGCGCATGATTATGAATATGCCAATATGCCGCGCGTCGCCGAAGTAATAGAATATCTGCGACCCGATGCGCTGATTGTATCTGACCCAGGGATTGTTATGTGGGTGCGTGAAAACTTTCCAGACATGCCGATTCACATTTCGACCCAGGCGAACATTTGTTCGGCGCGTACGGTTAAGTTCTGGCAAAACGCCGGTGCCAAACTGTGTGTTTTGGCGCGCGAAGTGTCGCACAGCGAATTTAAAAACATCAGAAAAGAATGTCCAGATGTGGGGCTTGAAATATTTGTTCACGGGGCGATGTGCATGTCGTATTCTGGGCGGTGTTTGTTGTCGAATTTTGTAACAGGGCGGCCTGCAAACCGTGGGGCGTGCGCGCAACTGTGCCGGTGGAAATACGATGTAATCTTGCGCGAACGCGAAAGCGGGCTGGAAATGCCGATTGAAGAAGATGACCGTGGTGCCTATATTATGAATTCCAAAGATTTGTGTCTGATGCCGCGCCTGGCAGAGGTTGTATCGGCGGGTCCGGATTCACTGAAAATCGAAGGCCGCAATCGGTCCGAATATTATGTGGGCAGTGTGGTTCACGCATATCGTTGTGCGTTGGATGCGTATGCACGCGACCCCGAAAACTTTGACCCAGTGCCATTTATGGAAAGTTTAAATCGCCTGGAATCACGTGGGTACACGACCGCGTTCTTTGACGGTCCGGTGCCACCGTCGGCGCACAATTATGAAACCACGCGTTCGACGTCTGATTGGCATGCCGCCGGTGTGATTACAGACACAGATGATGAAAAAATTACACTTGAATTACGTAATCAAACCAAGGCAGGAGATGAAATTACATTTGTTTTGCCGGGAACGATGGATTCTGTATCGGTGCGGTTGCCTGAATTGATTAATGCCAAGAACGGTGAAGTTGTCGAAAAAATGGCAGCCGGCATGGGGAACAGTATTCTGATTCCGCGCGCGTGGCTGGGTGATGCGCACGCAGATAAATTTGTTCCATACGTCTTGGCGTATAAACATAAGTAGTTATTGTTCTTTTTCTTATCAGTGCTTGCACGCGCGCCGACAAAATGATATAATATTCCAAAAGGAATATGGTAAAGGAATGAAAAGATTCAGCATTTTTGCCGGTTTTTTGGGTGCCTTGTTTGGTGGTGTTACGGTGGCTGATGCGGCTTATCCCGCGTATCCAACGTATCAGACAACTGCCCAAAATGGTCAGGTGATGTACCTGCCGTCGGCGTCCAGTCGTGTTGTATCTGGCCCGGGTGGATACAATATGCCTTATAACAATGTTGCTGCGGCGCAGCCTACGCGTGTAACCGGTGCTTTGCCGCGTGTTGGTTCGGCTCAGACTGCGGCGGGTCGTCAATATTATCAGCCTGCGGAATATGACCGTCTGGCGGACAGTGGGCTGTACGTTGGTCTGTCTGTTGGCTATACTGCATCTTTGATGGGTTCTATGTCTGCAGATTACAAGGCAGAGGTTGATTCATATACTGTTCCTGGGGCTTTTTATGGTGCGGATTTTGACTCGGACACAATGATTCCTCTTCAGGTTTCGGTTGGTGCGGCGATTAACAATGATGTTCGTGTTGATTTTTCATATCTGCGTTATTCTGGGATGTCTTACCCAAATTCTATCCTGGTTGCGGCGGACGAATATTTTAATCCGACCGATGCGCCGGCCCAGGTTGACGGTGGTGCCATTACTTCTAATGCGACTATGTTGAATATATATTATAACATAGACTCGTTTACTGGGTATCTGGCGGGCGGTTCTTTGCGTCCATACGTTGGTGCGGGCGTTGGTATATCGTTAAATACGATTGCGGACTATGTTGTTTATGATGGCACATTTTATTCTATCATAGAACCTGAATATGCGGGTGCGGGTCAGTTGACCGGAATTTCCGATATTACCGCATATCACAACGGCGGCACCAGTGAGCAGTTTGCATTCATGCTTGAAGGTGGTCTTTCCACGGAAATGGAAGGCGGCATAAAACTGGATTTCTTTGTTCGCTATGCAAATTTGGGCAAGGTAAAAACATCGGGCAGTATTGTTTTATCCCAGGTAGAATGGCTGGGGGATGGTGCCGGCGGCGAATACGAAGCACCGTATGACAGTGTATTCCATTATACAAATTGGTATGAAAGCGGTCGCCTTGGTATGGTTGACGTTGGTGTTCGCCTAAGATTACAGTTCTGATACACGCCGGACGTCTGTCCGGTTGTGTTGGTTTATTATATGTGTGAGAGAGAGAATGAAAAAGTCGCATTCAATTTTTTATTATTCATTATTGTCTGTTTTGGTTGCATTGCCTTGCGCATCTTATGGTGCAATACGCGTGGGTAACGTGTCGCGCACTAATGCCCAGGGGTATCAACAGGTAAATGAAACAAGGTACAAGGCATCCCCAGAATATCAGCAACAGTTACAACAGGCACAACAGGCGGCGGTTGCCGTTGCTCCATCGGAATTGCCAATTGCGGTTACTAACAAGAACCTTGAACAGCAGATAAAATCTGGTCACGGTCCTGTTGGTGTTGAACAGTTGGAACGTTGTTCATTGATTTATCCAGATGGTAAATTTGAATGGGCAAAACCAACAATCGGTGCGGGAATGGGCGGCGCGCCAACGTGTACGGCTGTTATTGAAATGCGTGCCATAGGTGCGGGTCCGAACGGTTCTGAACTGGTTGTGGCGCGCGCAAATCTTGCCGCAGGTCAGGCGTTTAAGTGTAACATTTCCGAATTCCCACTTTCCACAGTTATGGAAAGTGCGGGCGATTTTCTGTTTCCTGCGGATGCGGAACCAACGATGGACGACGTTGTTGCCGTTATGAATCAAGAACAGAAACAAAATTCCGGCTTAAAGATTGCTGCGGGTGCGCTGATTGGCGGCTTGGGCGGTAATGTTGCCGGCAAAAACGATGCAGGCAAGGATAATCTGTTGGGAACTGACAAGGGCAAGGTTCAGGGAACGATTATTGGCGCGCTGTCTGGTGCGGCGATTATGGCGGGTAACAGTTATGCGGGCAAGGTCGGTGGTGACGTTATCTTGTCAACGGGTGTGAACGCCGCGGCGGGTGGCGTTATGGGTAACATGGTGGCAAGTGGCGATGCCGTTTTACGCATAGAGCCTTGTGCTTTGCCGGATGGTCAAAGTTCAACCTGCTTGTGGGGGCTTTTGATAGAAGAAGAAAAATTCGACAGTGAAAACGAAACTGCCTTCTATAACCTTACCAATGAAAATATTATTGTTTGCAAGAATAAACCGGATGGAACATATCAAGATTGTATGTCGGGCGATTTGATATCAATTAAATTAGCGGGGCATGAAAATACCAGTTTAGAAGAACTGGCAAAACAGAACTTTATTAATGTAAAAAGTAATCCTGGCAATCTATATTCCTATAATGTTGAAACAAAGCAGATGACAAACGGCGCGGTTTCCGGTACGGATACCTATGCCAAGATTTCCACTGCCGCCCGCCCTGGTAAGCGTTATCCTGCGATGATTGCAGGTGTTTCTGATAAGACGTTCGGGTACAAGCGTTCTGATTGGTCGGCGTTAAAAAACAACATTAAATCAAATAAAATCTATGGTCGTGATTCTATGGCCAAGGCTTTTGAACTTGCCGAGAACATCAATAAAAGCATCGACTCATTTTATCCTATGTACGTTGATTCCGAAGACGGTGGAATTATTGACCTGGGGAACAAGGCGCGTCTAAAGGCGACCCTGACAGGTGCCGGCATCGGTGGTGCAATGGGGGCGTTCGTTGGCTATCAAGGGGCGCAAAGCGATATCGAAACGCGCTGGCTGTCCGAAGTTCGTGCCTATAAAGATTCTTTGCAGAAAGTTTATTGTGCAACAGGCGGACGTTTCTTGTCGTTCTATAATGATATGCTAGAGGTTCCGGAACTGAAATAATCAAACAAAAAAACGCCCAACTGGGCGTTTTTTTTAACCGTTTACAATTTCCAGTAATCTTTGTTTTACATCACAAATCGCAATTCTTTCTTGTTCCATTGTGTCGCGATGACGCAATGTGACGGTCTGGTCTTCTAATGTTTGATGGTCAACGGTAATACAAACCGGTGTTCCGATTTCATCGTGCCGGCGATAGTTTTTACCAATGTTCCCAGAATTTTCCAATTCAATTCGACCGATTCCCAATTTGCGCAAATCCCCAACAATGTCATTAGAAATTTCCAACAATTCCGGAACATTGCGTGCCAATGGTATAACCGCCGCCTTAACAGGTGACAATTGTGGTTTTAACTTTAACACTGTGCGTGTTTTTCCATCGCCCAGGTCTTCTTCGTTATATGCTTCTACCATTACAGCCAACATTGCGCGATTAACCCCCATGGCTGTTTCAATAACGTATGGTAAAAAGTTTGCGCCACTTTGCGGGTCGGAATATGATAATTTTGTTGTGCTGTCTTTGTTTTCCAGGACGTTTGCTTGAATATCAAAGTCCTTTTGTCCTTTGGTATGTGACCCCAGGTCGAAATCCTGGCGATTGTGTATTCCTTCGACTTCATCAAATCCATCTGGGAATTCGTATTCAATGTCAACCGCGGCCTTGGCATAGTGCGCCAATTTTTCGTGTGGCATAAAGCGCAACTTATTCGCCGGGATTCCCAAGACATTAATCCACCATGCCATACGTTCTTCCATCCACATGCTGTGGAATTTTTCGTCATCTGCCGGGTTTACAAAGTATTGCATTTCGGCTTGTTCAAATTCGCGCATACGGAACACAAAACCACGTGGTGAAATTTCATTTCTGAACGCCTTGCCAATTTGTGCAATTCCAAACGGCAGTTTATGCGGTTTCGCATCTAAAACGTTTTTAAAGTTTGTATATGTTGTCGTTGCGGTTTCAGGACGCAGGTACGCATTAATTGCGCCGTCTGCGGTTGCCCCAATCGACAGTCCCATCATCAATTGATATGCGCGTGGTTCTGTGATTTCTGTTGAACCGCAGTTATCACATTTTGATTGATCGCGCATTTTATCTTGGCGCATACGCGCACCGCACTTTTTGCATTCGACCAGTGGGTCTGAAAAGCCTGCTTCGTGTCCAGAATATTTCCACAACAGACGATTAGAAATCAATGCCGCGTCCAAACCCTCGATATCGTCACGGGAATAAATCATGGCGTTCCACCATGCGTTACGAATATTTTTCATTAATTCTACGCCGTATGGACCATAGTCGTACGCGCCGCCCAATCCGCCATAGATTTCAGAACCTGTGAAAATAAAACCGCGTCGCTTGCACAGTGCGACAATATCATTAACTGTTTTTGCTGGCATTTTAAACCCCTAGATTATATTCGGGTTTATATATTATATTGTTTTTAGTTTTTTGCAACATTGAATTTTTGTTTTTACAGAAAATATTGAAAAAAAACCGCCGAATTGGCGGTTGATTTTTAATTCATATCTGGTGCAATTGCGCCCATCGGACACACGGACGCGCATGTTCCACAACTGATACACTTACTTGGGTCGATGACATACTTGCCGTCTGCGCCTTGTGAAATTGCTGCCACAGGACACATTCCCGCGCATGTTCCACAACCAATACATTTATTAGGGTCGATTTTATAAGCCATTTTTTTTACTCCTAGGTTAATTATTTTTTTCTTATTCGCGGTTAAACAAACTTAACAAATATTGGAACATCGCGACAAATGATATATACAGGTGCAACGCGCCCAACACCGCCAGTTGATTTTTCTGTCTGTCGTCACCAATCATGGCGTATGCGCGCTTTAGATTTTGCATATCGTATGCAGTAAACAGTGCAAATACTAACACGCCGATAAAGCAAACGATTGTGCCAAATGTGCCACCCATAATTGCCGGCCAGATAAATGATGCGATGCCGACCAAAATCAAACCAATCATCCCCATTGTTAAAAAGATGCCCATAAATGACAGGTCTTTAACAGTCTTGTATCCAAACAACGCCATGCATGCAAACATAACCGCCGCCACAACAAAAGCCATCAGTATAGAACCTGGATTAACTGACAGTGCAATCGCAATCAGTGGTGTCATTGTTACACCAATTAACACCGCGTACAACCCCAGAAGTAACGCGGCTGTGCCGGGTTTCATACTGAATACACGCACCTGCGCCCAGATGGATAAACCTAATCCGCCAAACAATAATACATAATACAGCGGTGACATACCTGTCTGGGAAAATAACATCCCCAGCAGCGGTGTCGTCAAGGTTAAAAATGCAGCAATTGCAGTCACGCCAACCGCCCCAAACATCAGGGCAAAAATGCGTTTCAGGTATAAATCAATGCCATTTGCATGCTGAAATTCTTTTAATTGTGCCATAAATATTCTCCTTGTTATTTGCCAAATATATAATACAATGTAAGTGTGAATTCAAGACCAAAAAAGGATTTTTTATGAGCGGGTATAACAAACTGGCACGCCAACAACACAAAGCGGTTCTGCGCAATGGTGCCAAAGAAGATTTAAACAGACATACAAACAAAGCCGAATTGGCTGCAAGTTTAAAGGAAAAGCTGGCTGTTGCCCAGGAACGATTGGAAAATGCAATCAAGGCGCAGGATGCGAAAAAAATTGCCAAAGAGCAGGATATTATCACTAATATTCAACATACGCTTAAAACATTGGAAAAATAATACAAGGATTATAAAATATGTACAAATTTACAACACGCGACAGAATCGCGCTTATCGCGAACGCTAAACACACCGACGAATATTTTGCAGGACGCAAGACACATTCGAACGGAATCGAATGCCTGAAAGCGCGTCTGGAAGAAATAAAGCGTCAAATCAAGACCGCAAAGCCAGACACGGAACGTGCCAAGAAATTGTTGGAAATTCGCGCAAACTTGGAACAGACGTTAAGTAAATGTCGCTAACGGTACCATATATTTCGCCGGTTGCTTTTTCGGTATTGGGCTTGGATATACGCTGGTATGCGCTGGCGTATATTGCGGCATTTGTTGTCGGTTATTGGTTGTTTCGTCGGCTGATATCAATGCCAGGTGCCATGGTTTCATTATCTAAAAAGCAATTGGATGATTTGTTGACCGCTATTATTGTGGGGGTTATATTGGGCGGTCGTATTGGCTATGTGTTATTTTACAATTTGGGCTATTATCTGTCACATCCGCTGGAAATATTTGCGCTTTGGCACGGCGGGATGAGTTTTCATGGTGGCTTGCTGGGGGTCCTGGCGGCGGTGTTTATATTTGCGCGACGTCAACGAATAAATGCGTGGCGTATTCTGGATGTTATGTCGGTTGTTGCACCCATAGGTTTATTTTTTGGGCGCATTGCAAACTTTATTAATCGCGAGGTTATGGGGCGTCCGACAGATTCTGCCTTTGGTATTGTTTTTGCGGGTGATGCGCCAATTCCGCGTCATGCCAGTCCACTGTACGAAGCCGCCACCGAAGGTGTTTTGTTATTTATACTGATGTATTGTTTGTATCGTTATACGAACCTGAAATCTCGTCCTGGGGCATTGGGCGGTATAATGGGTATGTGTTATGCGGTATTTCGGATGTTTTGCGAACTTTTCCGCGCGCCTGATGCGCAACTGGGTTTTTTGACGTCATGGGGATTGACGATGGGTCAGTTGTTGTCATCGGTCATGTTTTTTGCGGGCGCAATAATTTTTATGATTGCAATCCGAAAAAAATAATGTACAATAATCGCTGTTGACTAACAGGGGGCGTCATGGTTAAACGCAATGATACAGAAGGTTAATTAACACGCCAAGGTTGAAAGACCGACGAAAAAAAGAAAGTTTAGGATGGTTGGCAGAGCGGTCGAATGCGGCGGTCTTGAAAACCGTTGAAGGGGCAACCCTTCCGGGGGTTCGAATCCCTCACCATCCGCCATAAAAATCAAATCGGCTTAATGCCGATTTTATTTTTAAGTTGCGATGGTAGGATGAGCCCCCCCATTAGAGCAACGCAGTTGCGTGGGGTTCGAGCCGCAGGCGAAAGGGGTCCGCCACCGCAGGTGGTGGGAATTACAATCCCGCGCTTCCGCCATAAAAATCAAATGCCCGACAGGGCGTTTTTTGTGCGACCAAATTTGTCCAGTGTGCGTATTATACTTAGTTGTGAAAAGAACAAAACGGAGTGTATTATGTCATTAAAAGATTTAAGATTTGCTTATGAAAATATCTGTATTTTTTTTGGTCGGTTGCGTGATTGTTGTATAAAAAAATTTCACAAAGAATCTTGGGGCGACCTGGACAGCATGTTTTTAGGTGATGTTTCCGACTTTAAATATATGCATACTTTGTCGAATGCTAAAATGTTATCGGGGTTTGATTCTGTGTCATGTTCCGAATTTCCTGATGTAAAGCAATTATATTTGAACCTGGAATGCTATGGTGCAGGTATCAACACGGGTAAAGGGCGCGCTGAATCCGTATCAGATTTTATCCCATCGGAATTATTTAATCAATACGTACGCGAATATGCCGAACAAAATTAATAACCCACAAAGCGCACATAAATATATGCATTGTTTTTGTACTGTGTATAACCGTCGAGAGATTGACTTTACAGGGATATTTTCTTATAATGGGCATACTGTTCAAAGGAGTCGCCATGTCCATAATCGGTAAACTTGCTATGTCGGAACTGGAAGCAGGCTGGATTATGCGCATACGTAACGCGCGTAATTGGAAATCATGGCCTGGGACACCGATTTATTCTTATCGTATAACGGCGGACGAATATCACAGTTTATGTAACATACTGGCAACGCGCTGTAAATCCGAACCTATCAAAGATTTATTACAGGAACCAGGTTTTGTTTCAATGTTTGTGATTTATGCTGCCGAATGGTGGAAGCGGGAATATTCCGGCGGTGCATGGAATTGGGCTAATATTGTTGGCAAGATATCCGACAAGGACAAAGATGTTTCGCGTACCGTTTTGGCGGATGGTGTGACACGCGGACTAAAGATATTGGGGGTTCCTGTTGATACAGATACGGACGGCAAGATTTATTTTGGTGCCATTGTTGCAAATGGTGGATTGCCTGCGAATTACATGGTTGTGTCAACCGTTGAATCTTCTTTTGTGCGCATGATACGCGCATGTCTGTCTGATGCGATTAAGTTTGTAATGGGGCCTGCGGCTTTGATGGCGAACATTCAATCCCGCGCGATATCTATGAACATCCCGGACAGTTTGCGTAACACCCAGGTTTATGAATTGATAATGTCTGTGATTCAGGTAATTGTATCCCTTAAAGAAAGATATAAACTGGAATCCCCGGACAAAGCGATTGAAATTCTTGATAATGAAACAGGCGCAACCTGGCGCGACGACTTTCCGATATTGCTTGAAGACGATGCTGTCATAGAATTATTTAAAAGTTTCATCAAAACCGCTGCTTCTAACAAGGCGCTTGCGCGCAGACCTTATGTTCTAAGGGTTTTGCAAGACGGTAAAATGGTTCTGCGTTTTATGTTTCCGGATAAACCCACGGACGGTGATTTCTTTATTGAATATTTTAATGTGACCGGTGGGGCGGGATTGCCACGTAAATTTTTTATTAATACATGGGGTGACAATCCTTTGTGTGTGGCAAAGGTTGTGTCCAATATTATTGGTGATTCGCGCTATCATATTGTTGGTGTTGCAAACAATAATTATGATGTTTCTGATGCGGTTGCGTTGACATTATATTCGCCTGACGGTGGTAATTTTGGGGTGCCTATGCGCCTGGCGGAATCGATTAATTTATCTGCGCCATTAATCTTTATTCGTGACAGTGAATCCAATTACATTTATCAGACGTATGGTTCGGTGGACCTGAAAGAATCAGAATGTTTTATCGGTGTTATCCAAGACAGTGACTTAAATAAAGAATTGCGCTCTTTATCGCATGTTGAAACGTTCGATATAGGTGACACGACGTATAATTTGTATAAGTGTGATTCTGATATTTTGTTTGGTGAATATCAGGTTTGCCTAAATCGTCCGGACAGTACTGCATATCAGTATGTTCTTGGCGGGCGTTTATTTGGCAGTGGTTGTGGTATTCGTTCTTCCCAGTACGAGGTTTATGTCGGCCTGCCGTCATTGTCGTATTTGGACCCCGAAGGAAACATGATGTTATGCCCCCGCCCGGTGTATCGCCGTCATAATACAGACGAAGATTTAAAGCCGTTTGAATGCGTCGGATTAATAGATGTGTGTCATGTCCAAGATGGCAAAACAAAATGTCGCCTGCCTGCATTTGTATTGCCTGATGACGCGAATGTGCAATTGACATCCATGGACATGAACAGGGCGTTGATATCTTTTAACAATATCGGTGAAATAGATACGGTTCCGCGTGCATCAAATTTATATGAATGTGACGTCGTAAACAGGACACAAATAACGGTGTGCGCGACAACTAAACAGACACCCGACTCTGTCGGTTTTAAGTTATCGGATGGGGCGAACGGTGTAAATATTCGTGTTCCTTTTCCTGTTTCTGGCGCGGCGTTTTTTGATAGTCAGCAAAATTGTATTAATGGTCAGTCTTTGTCGCTGCATCGCGCGGCAAACGGTGGTGTTCGTATCAAGATTTTTGCCAAAGGCACTCAACGGAATGACTTTTCTGTAAAAATTAGTGTTGGCTTGCACGAGTTTAATTATGCGCTGCATCTGCCGGGCGATTACATAGAACTGTCGTTGGCGGACTATCTGCGTGATATAAGTTATTTATTTGTCGCGCATAATGCGTCCCGCGTTCGCGTCAGTGTTCGTGGTGGCGCAAATGAACAGTATGTTGATGTTTATCCATACGATTATACCTTGCAATCTGATGGCACGTTGCACGGCAAGACAAAAAGCACAACCACTGATGCGACGGTGTTTTGTGCGGCAAACGTACTTTTGCCATCTGTTGTGCCGATGCGTTTACCTGTATCTGATGGTCATGTTGACTTTTCGGTGCTTGATAATTCACCTGGGGCTTATCTGATATATTCTGCCCCGGAATCAGATGTCAGTTTATTGCCAACCTTGTGGTCTAATTTGCCGACCGAAACTTCTGTGACCTCATTGGCTACATTGTTGCCTGGCAATAACTATGATTCAATCATGGCGCATTTGTCCAAGGACATGTGTGACCTGTCGCATTCTGATTGGGAACTTGTATCTAATTTAGCGGACTTGTTTTTGCATTATCAGATTCCGATGCATGGTTTTATGTTGTGGGATTGTGTTTCCTATGATTCGCGTTCTTTGGCAAGTTTTCTATTTCGCCTAAAGATTCAAAATTACAAAGCGTTTTTTGTTAAATTGCGTGATTCCTTGTTTGTGAATGTTGCGTTGGTTTCGCGCGCTGTTCTTCGGGATACTGTGGCGCGTTACCTTGCATATATCGGACAGACCCCAGATTTAATTCATTTATTGGCATTGCGATATGATGCGATTGCCGACACGTTCCAGGAAATAGAGTTTATCCTTGCAACAGAAATGTTTTCGCCCCTCCAGGCGTTCGATATCATAACTAACCAGGCTTATCAGTCTTTGCCGTACTTTACGCGTTTACAAAGCAATCTGCGCGTTTGGTCAAATGCCACTAATTCGCCCAAGGCTGCCCAGGCACAATACATGGGGCAGCTGTTCGGTGATTCTTCCAACCGGGTTATCAGACCGGGACACTATGACGACGATATGCCTGAATCTGATACGGTAAAAAAAGCGCCGCCATTGGTTTACATGCTTAATTCGCATTTTGATTCTTCTGCCACCGCCAGTTATGCGGGAATCAACGCGCCGTTTGAACGTCTGATTTCGCGTTGTTCGGACCGCTGTTACCAAGAATGCACATGCTATACAGATTCTTGTTTGTTTTCAGATTATGACCAGCGTTGCAAACTTAGTCCCCGCGATGCATCAATAATTCATTTTCCGATGTTTTGTGCTGCGTTGGCATTTTGTGACAATGGTGATGGTTTTTTATCTGATTCTGAAATCAAGAATGCGGTTTGTGCGTATATGCGCTGGGACAGATTTTATTTTATTCAGGCATACAGAATAACAACAATTATAATGGTTTCTACTATGGGGCAATAAAAATGAAAAATGACACGTTCAAGACATTAATATCAGAATTGGAACAGTACCCACGCGAAGCGGTGCTAAGTTGTATTCCAGCGATACCGGATAATTTGCGTTCATACATTTGTAATCAGTTATCACGTACTGATGCAGATGGAAATTCATTGTTGTCTGACCCTGTTTTTGAACCTATGTTTGGTTGGATGCCATCGTCCAAGACATTTGATGATTTGTCATCTGAACTGTTGCCGGCATCGTTTGTGGACAATCTTGATTCTGCGTCACGCGCCGAGAACGGTAAATATGGTTTTTC
Source organism: Candidatus Enterousia sp. (assembly GCA_045133095.1). Classification (GTDB taxonomy): domain Bacteria; phylum Pseudomonadota; class Alphaproteobacteria; order Rs-D84; family Rs-D84; genus Enterousia. Next base: position 113,096 of record JBGUTP010000004.1, on the reverse strand, counting down.
ACGTGATTTGCATCCGTATTCTCATCAGTTATCGGCTTGGGAAACTTTGATTAACACCAATCAATCACTTGTCGTGGCAAGTGGTACTGGTTCTGGGAAAACAGAATCATTTATGTTGCCCATTATTTCTGATTTGATAAACCAAGTTGAAAAAACTAATCAGTCCCTAACGGGTGTTCAGGCGTTATTTCTGTATCCATTAAATGCGCTGATTCAAGACCAAAAAGAACGCTTTAACGCATGGACGTCACCCTATGGTGGTCGCATTCGTTATTGCTTGTACAATGGATTATTACCGACAGAGGTCCGTGCCTCTCAAAGCGCTGCGACCCCTGCGGAAGTGTCCGACCGTAAAACATTATGGAAAAATCCACCACCATTGTTGATAACAAACACATCCATGTTGGAATACATGTTGATTCGAAAAAAAGACAAAAGTATTCTGGATGCGTCACGTGGAAAGTTAAAATATATTGTTCTGGACGAAGCACACACATACATTGGTTCCCAGGCGGCGGAACTGGCACTGTTGTTACGTCGTGTTTTACATGCGTTTGGTGTGACTGCCGACCAGGTTCAGTTTATTGCGACATCTGCAACTATTGGTGGTTCGGACGGCGAACAGCAACTAAAGCGTTTTTTATCAGACATTGCGGGCATTCCCCAAGAGAAAGTCACAGTTATTTTTGGAACGCGTCAAATAGACAAGATATCATCTGCGACATCTAACGATTATTCATTGTCCGAATTGGCATCTTTACCAGACTCTGAAAAAATACCGGCATTGTGTTCTAATGCTTTGGCGTGTCGCATGCGTTCATATTTTACCAAAAATTCATTAACAGATATTCAGGTTCGTTCCTTATCTGAATTTGCCAGTGAATTTAATTTATCGCGTTCGGATGCGTTAAGTTGGCTTGATTTATTAAGTACATCTCCATCATCGGGTCAAAAGACTTTTTTACCACTTCGCATACATCTGTTTCACAAAACGTTCCCAGGGGTTTGGTGTTGTTGTAATGCCCAATGTCCCCACCGTCCAGACATTCCCGATTGGCAATACGGTCGTATTTATCTGAACGAATGTTATACATGTGAATGTGGTGCGCCTGTTTTCAAAATGGGTGCGTGTGCATCATGTCGCAGTATCTTTCTTAATGGTGTAAATGATATCGCAAACAGCCGTATTTTACCGAATTTGCGTGATAATTCGGACTTTGTCCTGTCCGAGAACGAAGGTGCAGAATCCGACCAGATGACCGAAATCAAGGGACGTATTTTTATTGATAATACATCTGACAATCGTATATGGCTAAACCCACGCACGGACAAGTATGATGAAAATCCAACGTCTAAGGAAGACATAAACATCGGGGTTTGTGAATACGGCACAAAATGTCCGCATTGTGGCGAAACAGAAATCCATGAACCGCTTCTTGGCTCTACGTTTTTCCTCAGTGTGATATTACCTACCTTGTTAAAGCACAATGACAATGGTTGCAAATCTGATTCATGTCCATCGCATGGCAAAAAGATGCTGTGTTTTACGGACTCACGTCAGGGAACTGCACGCATTGCCACCCAACTTCAGCAAAATTCGGATTCGAATACATTTCGTTATTTGTTATATACAACCGTTGCCAAAAAAGAGGCATCGCAATCTGGATTACCTGCGGGTTTCAGCCCGGATGTATGGGCGACTTTATCAGACGGCACCCGTGCAGAGATTTTAAGCAGATTTCCATCATCACCTCGTCGTGTCAAATATGAAGACTTGCGTCAAACATTGGCTGCGAATGTTGCATCAGGTGATTTGCGTTGGGTACGCGGCTATTATCTGCATCAGGACCAGGGCAGGGGCTTTTTCAGCGATGCGGTTGGATTAAACAGATTGGTTGATATTTTATTCTGTCGCGAATTTGCCCGTCGTCCAAAATGGACCATAAACATGGAAACATTGGGTCTGTTGCGTACAGTTTATAATTTTGATTCTGTCATATCTATTCCCGAAGGCTTGGCACAGTATTTTTCATTGTCGCAATGGAAAGATTTTCTAAAGATAATATTGGATTATTTTGTCCGTGATATGGGTTGTGTTGAATACCCAGAAGGTTGGTACCAGTGGGGTGCGGTTCGTCGCCCGATAAAGTGGCTGGTTGCACCGAACAGTCCAAAACCAGATGACCGTAACGTGGTTGTATTCCCCACGGTTAATACGACCGGCAAATCAACATCTGGCCAGCACAGATTGATAAAACTGTTGTCTGTTGCCCTGGGGTTGAATATCAGTGATTCCGCCCACCAAGATATTTTAAATCGCATAATGCATGCCGCATGGAATGATTTAACTGCGACAACCAAGATATTGCAAACCATGGGTTCTGAATTAAAATATCGTCTGCGTTTGGAAAACTTTTATCTTTCTCGTCCGGAACGTTTGTTCATTTGTCCTATAACCAATCATCCTGTTGATGTGACATTGATGGGGTATTCGCCATACACCACCAAGGCCAACACAAAAAAGTGTCGTGAATTTGCTGCGCCTTTGTACGATTTCGACAGTGAAACAAGATTTACAGATATTGATTCTATTATTGCAAATCGTGTCGAATGGTTGGAAACGAATGATAATGTTTGTGAACTGAAATCATCTGGCGTATGGGGCAACATAGCGTCCCAGATAATCCTGGGGGTTAATTACTATCGCACTGCGGAACACTCTGCCCAACAGGATTCTGACAAACAACGCGAATATGCCAAGGACTTCCAAGATGGCAAGATAAACATTTTAAACTGTTCAACAACCATGGAAATGGGTATCGACATAGGTGGTCTGGCAAGTGTGGCAATGAATAACGTGCCACCTCATCCTGCCAATTATCTTCAGCGTGCTGGTCGTGCGGGGCGTCGTGGTGAATCCAAGGCCGTGGCGATGACTTTGTGCAAAAATAATTCACACGAAGAAGCCGTTTTTCAAAATCCGAAGTGGGCATTTGAAACAAAAATCAATGCACCTTATGTTGATGTTTACAGTGAAATCATTGTCCAACGTCACGTCAATGCGCTTTTACTGTCGGCATTTATAAAATCGCCCGACCAGGACATTGCAGACGGGTCCAAGTTAAATATGGAATGGTTGATGTTGCCACGCAAGGGGCGCAACAAACTAAACGTATTTAAGCGTTTTTGTGACCGTGCGCGTTCTGATTCTGATATTTGTACTGCGATATCTCGGATTGTATCTGGCACCCAACTGCACGATATTGATATTAACATTTTCTTTGATAAACTGATTTCGCAATTGACCGAACTGCAGAACGCGTGGTTTGCAGAATACGATGCGGTTTCGTCGCAACTGGACCAGGCGCGTCAAGACGACGAAGAACGTGCCGCCATTCGCGCCCTGGAATATCGCCAGCAACGTCTGCAACGTGAATACGTTTTAAAAGAATTTATTGAATTTGGTATTTTGCCTCGCCATGGTTTTCCGATAAATCTGGTTACATTTGAAACGGCGAATGTTGCATCTACCAAGTCATTCAGGGAAAACGATCGCGAAGATAATTTATACCAACGTCACCAGGCACCAACACGTGACATTGCGATTGCTATTCGTGAATATGCACCTGGGGCGTCGGTTGTGCTGGACGGTCTGGTATATAAATCTGCGGGCATAACATTGAATTGGCATATCCCATCATCTCTTGATGCGCGTAACGAGATTCAAAATTTACGTTACCTGTGGCGTTGTGATAATTGCGGTGCCAGCGGCACATGCTCTAACCCTAAAAACGTCCGGTGCAGTAATTGTAAAACTCTTGTGATTTCAAATATTAAGCGTTACATTCAACCTGCGGGTTTTGCGGTTGACTTTACCAAGCCCACCCATAACAACGTTTCCGAAGGCATCAGTGTTGCCTATACTAATCCACTGGTAAATGTTCCGGGCAAATTTACTGCGTGTCCGGGTTGTGCCTTGGTTCAATGTCGTTTTTCTGCCACGTCCAGTATAATTTATCATTCCGCCGAAGGTTATACCCTGTGTCTGTCGTGTGGTCGCATGGGGCCAGGCATAGAGGCATCTCATACAAAACTGCGTGGTACGCGTGACTGTAATCATGGCGACTATTCTATTATTCAGAACATACACCTTGGCATGGAAACAACAACCGATGCCATGGAATTATTGCTGACCGACCACGCAGGAAAATATCTGACAGACCAGACGGTTGCGTATTCACTTGCGGTTGCCTTACGTTCTGCCATAGCGGCATTTATCGGTGCGGAAACATCTGAAATCGGCTGCTTTACCAGGATGGTTCGTCCAAATTCTGATGACGATGCGGTTGCGTACAGTTTGGTATTATTCGATAATAATTCGACCGGTTATTGTTCGTCACTTGACGTAATTAAATCCATGCCTATATTACTGATGAATGCGCGCGATTTTCTTCAGTGTACATGTCGCAAATGTTGTAACAGGTGCCTGTTACAGTATGACACAAAGTTCACCGAACGCTTGCTTGACAGAAATGCCGCGCAGAAATTTCTGGATTCAGAATGGTTCGACAAAAACGCCCGGGGGTAACTGCGACCATTTTTGTCTGATGGGTGCCTTATATTAACCTTGAAATCAAAACAAGGGGATGTGAAACATGACACAACGTGAAGTATTATTGTTTTATTTGTTCAATTTGTCGCGTGCTAAAATGCCACGACTGTATCAAGAGCGTATTCTAAACTACGTCGAAGAATCATCAGAAACGCTGTTTGGTTATGACGTGTGTGACATTTGGGGGATCAGCGAACATTCTGTGCGTTTCCGTCACAGACGTGAAAACCCAGATGCATCTGACACGCCATGTACACGCAATATGTCGCAATTATCATCATTGATAGTCAAGGCAAATTTCCCAAATATTTATGGTGCAAAATATGATTCATCGATGTCGCATTTATGTAATTTATTAAAATTACCGTCCTATGCGCGCCCAATTTTATATTTTCTGGTTAATATTGCGCGCTATCCTGACTTGCGTCATCTTTTCAGCGAGATTATAGAATCACGTTTTTCCTGTGATTTAAATCTGCGCAATGTTGAAGTATTTTCATATTTTTGCGGTGTGTCTGAATCGCAAATTAAAAACAGTCTTGAAGAAGACAACGTTTTGGCGACAAGTGGGGTATTACGCATTGATTCTGATGGGGACATAAATCTGCATTCGATGTTTCGAAAGGCGTTGTCTTACAACACAGGTTCCGTTGACAAGTTAAAGCGTCGTCTGTTGGGTGCGCCCCTGCGTGGCGATGCGTCTTTGGACTTTTCACACATCAGTGCGGATTATGACTGTCTGCGTGATTTATTGTCTGCTGCCATTACCAAGGGCATACGTGGTATCAACATTTTAATTCATGGACCCACCGGCACTGGCAAAACCGAACTGGCAAAACAAATAGTTTCATCACTTGGGTGCGATTTATACACAATGCCAGTATCTAACAAAAAGCGCACGGACCGCCACCTAAGTTATTCCTATCTTTTATTTGCCCAGCGTATCCTTGCGCGTGATGACAAGTCTGTAATTTTGCTGGACGAAGCCGAAGATGTTTTTCGTTTTAATCCATTTTCTAACGAAGCCACCTCTAAACTTGGCATTAATACATTGTTGGAACAAAACATTCGCCCTGTGATATGGATAACCAACAACGTAGAATGTATGGATGATGCCTATATCCGTCGCTTTTCCTATTGCCTGGAATTGGGCAAGCCTGCGCCTGGCGCATCATATAAGTTATGGTCCAAGATATGTGCGCAACACAAACTAAAATTATCAGAAGCGGACTTATTGTCATATTCGCGTCGCTATAATGTATCCCCTGGGGTAATCAGCAACGCTGTCCGGGCGGCTAAGTTGACGGGTCGTATTGATTCGATTCCGCGCACTATTGATTCATTAAGTATTGCCATGACGGGTGTGCGCCATTCTGCCCCGGCAGATTCTGGACCAGAATTTGATTTATCGCTGTTGAATACCGACACGGATTTATCCAATCTGGCGGACAGGTTAATTGCAACCAACAACCGTAATTTTTCGTTGTGCCTGTATGGTGTCAGTGGAACTGGCAAGTCTGCGTATGCGCGTTATCTGGCGCAGCGGATGGGGATACCACATATCTTAAAACGTGCCAGTGACCTGAAAGGCAAATATGTTGGCGAAACAGAAAAAAACATCGCGGCTGCCTTTCGCCAGGCGGAACAAGAAGGTGCCATGTTAATATTTGACGAAGCGGACAGTTTTCTGATGGACCGCACCCGCGCATCGGCTAATTGGGAAGTGTCCTGTACCAACGAAATGTTGACCCAGATGGAGTCTGCGAAAATACCGTTCGTTTGCACCACTAATTTGATGCGCGAACTAGATTCTGCATCGCTGCGCCGATTTTTATTCAAGGTCAAATATGATTATCTGACACCGGCTCAGGTTATATCTGCATTCCGGCACTTTTTTGATTTGACACCGTCGGACACAGACATTCGCGATTTAACGAATTTAACCCCGGGTGATTTTGCGGTTGTTTTGCGAAAATCCAAGGTGTTAAACATTACCGCTTTGCCCGATTTGATTCAAATGTTACGTGAAGAAATGTCGGTCAAGCGTTTAAAAACATCCAATCGCATAGGGTTTTAAAAAACGGTGTCATCTGACACCGTTTTTCTTTTTATTCCACCGCTCCATCTGCGATATACTTTTTTACCATATCTATATCGTTATCATATACCGCATCAAATAACCGCTGGTCTAACTCCTGCATTATTAACTAGCCACTGTGTAAAAAATTATCTATTCGCGCCAAATGACCGATTTGAACATACTGTCAATCTGTTCACGCAAAGCCACATCATCAAAGAACTGATTTCGTTCTGCGGCACTTGTTTTATTATCTTCGTCTTCAAAGTGCGGAACATATTTTTGAATTGCGATATTTTGCACACCGCGCCCCGCCAAAATATCTGCGATTTCCCCCAGATTATTTTTACTGATAAACCGTGGGTCACAGGTTATACGCACTTCAAAATTTTTGCCTGTATTTTGCCACACGTCCAAACTGCGAATCATGTTATTGTACGCAATCTGTTGCCCGGTCAGGTCTGGATACCTATCACAGGTTGCTTTGAAATCCAGTCCAATCCAATCAACAACATCTGCTGCGCGCGCCAGGGTGTCCGGATAAAATCCATTGGTATGCAATCCGATTTTAAATCCTAAATCACGCACGCGCCGCATATATTCGATTGTGGCATCGCCCTGCATCAGTGCTTCGCCCCCAGAAAACACGACCGCTTCCAGTTTTCCAACACGCCCACGCAACCATTCAATTATACGTTCTGGGTCATATTCACCGTCGCCCGGGGATAATAAATGGGGGTTGGAACAATACGCACATCGCAACGGACATCCGACTAAAAACAGCACACACGCAAGTTTCCCCGGATAGTCGATTGTGGTGAACGATACCAACCCCCCAATTTGTATTTCACGCATTTTTATGCCGCACGTTTCAACAAATCACAATGGCGTGCGCCGGCTGATAAACTGTTTGCTTCTGTAAAAGTTTTACGTTCGCAAAATTCAGAATATTTACCAATATTGAAATTCTTTACAGGACGGATAAAGCCCATTGAACGTGAAAAGATTTCGCATGGTGTTCTGTTACAGTTTGTTGTCATATCTATCTCCTCCCTTTCTGATTTGTTTATGACTTCATTATTGTTCTTGTTTATCTTGATTCGCGCCCATTTCTGCATCGCATTTTGGACAGAATTCATGTTTGCCTGGCAAATAGCCATGTTTTGGACAGATTGAAAATGTTGGTGTCAACGTCATATATGGCACTTTATAGTTTTCAAAAATGGTCCGCACAATTTTCTGTGCTGCATCTCCGCTTGATACAGGTTCGCCCATATACAGGTGCAACATTGTTCCGCCTGTGTATTTGCGCTGTAATTCTTCCTGGTGTTCCAGTGCGACAAACGGGTCATCGGTAAAGTTCACAGGCAACTGTGTTGAATTTGTATAGTATGGTGCGTCTTTTGTTCCCGCTGTGATAATATCTGGAAAGTTTTTGACGTCTGTTTTCGCAAAGCGATATGAACATCCTTCGGCTGGTGTTGCCTCCAGGTTATACAGATTTCCTGTTTGTTCCTGGAATGTGGCAAGGTTTTCACGGATGAAATCCATCACGTCCAAAACCAATTTTTTGCCCAGTGGTGTTGCGATATTTTCGCGGTCGCCTGTAAAGTTACGAACCATTTCATTCGCACCATTCACACCGATTGTTGAAAAGTGATGATTCCAGTTTCCTAAATACCGCTTAGTAAACGGATATAATCCACGTTCCATATTTTTTGAAATAATGTCACGTTTGATTTCCAATGCATCTCGTCCTAAATCCAACAGGCGTTTTAATTCCGTAAACAAACCTTCGCGGTTGCCACGGTGGATATATCCCAAACGCGCCAAGTTAATTGTAATAACCCCAATAGACCCTGTCTTTTCCGCAGACCCAAACAGACCACCACCGCGCTTTAACAATTCGCGCACATCCAAACGCAAACGACAGCACATAGAACGAACATCTGTTGGATTCAAATCAGAATTCAGGAAATTCTGGAAATTTGGAATACCGTATTTTGCCGCCAATTCAAACAAAGGCTTTACATTTGGGTGTTCCCATGGAAAATCTGGTGTGATGTTGTACGTTGGAATAGGGAATGTAAACGGACGACCCAACGCATCACCTTCGGTCATAACTTCCAAGAATGCCCTGTTAATCAAATCCATTTCCGCCTGCAGTTCGCCATACGTAAAATCTGCGTGTTGTTTTCCGATAAACGGACGTTGATTCTTTAAATCTTCTGGGCAGGTCCAATCGAATGTAAAGTTAATAAATGGCGTCTGTGTTCCCCAACGGCAAGGTACCGCGCAGTTAAAGATTAATGTCTGCATTGCATTTTTGACATCGGCGTATGTCAGATTATCGATTCTGACGTATGGTGCTAAATAAGTATCCACGGACGAGAACGCCTGCGCCCCTGCAAATTCATTTTGCAGCGTCCCCAAGAAATTCACCATGTGGGAAATAGCGGTCGCCATGTGACGTGCTGGTTCACACTGCAGATAACCGTCAACCCCATTAAATCCTTCGTACAGTAATTCGCGCAACGACCAACCTGCGCAATATCCGGTCAACCATCCCAAATCATGCACATGAATTGCGGCTGTCTTATGCGCCTCAGCAACCGCCCGCGGATACAGGTTCAACCAATATTCCGCGGTCACGCGTTCGCTGGTACGCAAAATAAGGCCACCGATGGAATAGCCAACATTTGCATTTTCTTTGATTCGCCAATTAGAACCGCCAACATACCCTTCGATAATATCAACTGCATCAACCATAGATTCACGAATTTCCGTGCGTTTCTGACGATAGATAATATAAGCCTCGGCTGTTTTATATGCTTTGTTATCCATCAAGGTTTGAATAACAGTATCCTGAATTGCTTCGACTGTTGGTGTTTTATTTGCGAACTTTTCATCCAGTCTTTTCAGCACATCTTGTGTGACCTTCACGACTTCTACATCAGAAATTTCCAATGTAACCGCCACTGCTTTTTTAATTGCATCATATATTTTTTTTGCATCAAACGGCACAGTTTCGCCGCTGCGTTTCTGGACCGCAACCAATCGTGTGGTCAATGTTGGTGTAATCTGAATTTTAATTTCATTTTGTGTTTCTGACATATCTAGTACTCCAATTTTGTAAAAACACAACATATAGTGGTTGTTTGTTTGATTTGATAACAATATATAGTTTTATCTAAAAGGTATCAACCGATAAAAAGCAAAAAAAAAATTATTTTTCGCTTTACTTTTAGAAAAGCGGATTTTCTGCCCATTACAGCGCGAAAACAGAATCGGTCTTTTTATACCAACAATTCTTTTGTGCAAAGAAAAGACAAAAAAAGCAGATTTAATGATTCGTTTTTTACATCAAAAATACAAAATATAGATAAAAAAATCCGATTCGTAATCTATATATTGACAAAAGGCATCCCAATTTTGGATGCCTTTATATTGTCAATAAATGATAAATTTTTATCTTATTTTCTGTATATTGTTTTCTATTTTGACCTGCTGTGTTTTTGCTTTTGCATTATCCTGGCATGATTTAATTCCGCACGCAATCAGCAGTGCAACCGCACACACACCAACGGTCATCAAAGAGCCAATTAACTGTCTTTGCGCCATTTTTCTACCTCTGACCTGCAATCTATTTGACATGTTGTTCCTTTTGTTATTGTCGCTTATACTATTATATATATTCTTGTGATGTATTAAGTCAAGACGTAAAAAATATTGTATTTATAGTATAAAGTGTTTATATTCCTATTATATGTCACAGAATAATCTGGGGCATGTTTTAACAATAAATGTAAAGAGTATTTATCATGATGAAAAACATATATGATATGCTGCAAGATGTATGTTCTCGCAACAAAGACAGTATTTTCTTTGTGCGTCAGAATGAAACCTATGCAGATTTGTTAAAGAAGGTAAAGCAGCGTGCGGTGCTGTTGGCGAAACGTTTTGGTATTAAAAAGGGCGACACTGTTGCGATTTTGTCTGGTAATACACCGGACTTTTTGCGTTCGTACTTTGCCATTACATCCCAAGGCGCACGTGCGTTAATGTTGGACACTGGTTTAAACACCACTGAACACATTAACATGATGAAACGCACAGACTGCAAATTAGTTTTGGCGCAAAAATCAATGTTCATAGATAATGCGCCATGTGAAATGTTTGATATTGAAAATATTGACGATACTGATGAAACAGAATTTGTTATGGCGGACACTGAACGTGGTGACATTGCCCAGTTGTCCTTTACATCTGGTTCCACCGGTAATCCCAAGGTTGTAGGTTTGACACATGAAAATTTGTTGTCGTTGCATGATGGTGCGCAATTTTATAAAGATGTGATTCATCCTGGCTATACATTTTACGGATTTTTACCGCTGTATCACATATATGGTGTTGTAATTAATATAATTGTTCCTGTTTCACTTCAGGGCAAATTGTTATTGCAACCTGTATTAAAACCCCAAGAATTTATCAAAGACTTTAAACAGTATAAGCCCGAAGTTATCCCCGCCGTTCCCCGCATTTGGGAAGTCTTTTATAAAAAGATTGTGGACAGTGCGCGCGAAAAACATGTTTGGACATTGATGCGTATAATTGTATCTATGCGCAAGATACTTCGTGCAATTGGTTTGGGTGGTCTGGTGAACAAGGTTACAAAACCTGTTCATGATGCCTTTGGTGGCAATACCAAGGTTTTGGTATCTGCGGGTGCGACATTAAAACCATCTATTCGTAAATTTTATGAAAGCATGGGTTTTGTTGTTGGCGACTGCTATGGTTTAACAGAAACCACAGGACCTGCGAACTTTAACTTTGCGTTTCGTCGTTCGAATGGTTCCATGTACTATGCAGGTCCACTGCTGGGGAACGAGATTCAGATTCATAACCCTGACAAACACGGCATTGGTGAAATCTGGGTGCGCGGGAATATGGTAATGCCGGGCTATCTGGAAAACGACAGTGCCAACGCCGAAGCGTTTGAAAATGGCTGGTTTAAAACAGGTGACATCGGATGCCTGGACAAATACGGTCGTCTGACGGTCAAGGGTCGGCAAAAACAAGTAATCGTATTGGACAGTGGTAAAAATGTTTATCCTGACGAACTGGAAGACCTGTACATGCAGAACGATGAAATATTGAATGCGGCGGTCTTTGAATACGTGATTAAGGATAAAACGGTTCCTTTTGCTGTATTTCAGGTAAAACCTGGCACGACCGTTGAACGCACCGCGATGTTGTTAAAGAAGTCTAATTTGGCAATTGCGCAGTACAAGTGGGTAAAACACTTTGCCATTACCGAAGAAGAATTACCGTCAACATCTGCCAAAAAAGTAAAGCATTTCGCCGTTCGTGACATGTTGGACGGTGGCGCATTTACACGTGCGGAATAAATCAAACCAAAACTTATGGGGCAGGGGGGGCAAAACCCTTGCCCTAAATTATACCAATGAATACTTGACAAAATGCTTTTTGTGTACTATATAAAATACGAAATAAGTCCAGGGGGATGTATATGAAAAATAAAAAAGTGTCATTAGGTGTATTTCATGTCTTGAAATCAGTTATGGATTCCAAGGCAACTGCTTTGCGCACCCAGATAGAGGTTGCACGTCGTGCCAAAATGGAAGAACCAACATTGTACGACCACATTGGTAACTTGCAACAGTATATCGATGCAAACCGCTATGATGCGGTATCTGCGCGCGAAGCCGAATATGAATTGGCGGACTATGAACAACAGGCAGCGGCTGTTCGTGCCAAGATTCAGGCGGGACAATCTGCGCAATCTCAATTGGCTTTTGTGGACAAGTTCAACGTGACCTATCGTGGTATTATAAATGGTCCACGCATTCGTGAACTTAGGGCTGAATCCAAACAAATCGAAGCAGAAATGGATTTGATTGATGATTATATCTTTGCGTGTGAAATCAATCTGGACCGGTTGGAACGTGATGCGGCAACTTATGCCCAATCTGAATCAGACCTGGAAAAATATCGTGCAGAATACAACGATTTGACCCAGCGGTTAAATTCCATTTCCAGACAATTATACGAATTACAAAACGGTCGTTAAAACATAATCCCCCAATTTATCAGGGGGATTTTTTTATTTGCATATTGCGACGTACGGTGGCTTAGATTTTTCGGTGTCAATCACCCCGTCGCCACAATCCAGACAGTTAAATTTTCTGTTTTGTGAATGTTTTTTATCCAGCGGCACCGTGGTTCCTGCAACTGCCTCGACATTTTTTATGTATGTTTTGCTGGGGAATCCGAAATAGAATGCGCGACTTTCCCCGCTGCATTCCCCCGCCGCCCCTGGATAGCAACTGGGGTTGTTTATTTTTGACGCATCGGGTATGCAGAATGTTTTGCATGTTTCATAATCTGTGACCATAACCTCGCAGTCTGTACACGAAGACTGTGGAACGCGCAGCGTTGTTCCCAACGGACCATACACGGCGCCGTTTTTCACATTGTCACATTTTTTTGTATTTGTGATACTGCCTGGGTCCATAACGCATTCCCATTCCAGTGTATTATAGTTTAACCGCGCGGTCATTTTATCAGGGCAACTTTTTTCTGGAAAGGGGTCAATGCATTCCCATACACTTTCCACCATAACCGCGGTTTGTTTTTCCGCACACAGTGGTTTTCTGGATTCGTCTGGTACGCATTCATACAGGTCTGAATCCCAAATCATATCCCCTGCGCAATTAGTCTGTGCGTTATATGGCACGCATTGCCATCTGCCAAATCTGTATGCCTTGGCGTATCCTATTGGGCATATTATATCTGCGGTTGCGCTGGTTGCGAATTGTGTCCCGGCATCAGGTATTTCATACTGTGTCATATACACCAGTTGACCGTCTTGCAATTCCATCTCTTCAACGATAGTTTTTGGCACAGACCTTTTGGTTGCCGTTCCGCCGGCCATAATTTTTTCTTCCTGGAACAGTCCAAACGTACCTGAATCAGCAAAGTGTTTTTCCAGCACTTCCATAACCTGGTTATATTGTTCTGGGTTCAGTTGCGCAGTCGAAGTCACAATAAAACTGAAAGCCGGTTTTTTATTTCTTACTATTTCGCAATTTGTTTTTTTATGTTTTGCATCCATGCATATAAATTGGCTTTCTATACCAAATTGTTCTATGCACACATCGTTGAATTGTGTTCCGTTAATTTGTGCGTTATGCACGGCGGTTGCACACTGTGCGATAGTTTTTAAATCTGATTGGTTGACCGCATATTCTGTTGTGTGTTTTTCAATTTGCTGATTAGGGCTGTCTATCATCAAGAACCCTGCCATAAACAGTGTTACTAAAATCATGATAAAAATATTCATCATTCCCCCTTGCGATTTATAAAAAGTCTAGGTAATATAGAAATAAAATGCAACAGGAAATCGGGCGTAGTCATGAAAAAAATTTTATTGTCTTTTGTTTTCTTATTATTTGCGGGCTGTGGTTTTACCCCCATGTTTTCTGGTCAGGATACGGACATTTACGTCGCCCCCATCAGTGGTATTAACGGCATAGATTTACGCAATGCGTTGTGGGCGCGGTTTGGTGGCATGCGCGATGATTCTGCGAAATACAGTTTGGTTGTAAAATTGAATGACCCGGTTACTCGTTACAAGGCCTTGGAACGCACTGGTGACGCCACCTGGCAAGAGGTTTATTTAACCGCAACCTATACGTTATCGCGTGGAACAGATAAGATTGCATCTGGCACCGAAAGCGCATCGGAATCCTATACTTTTGTTCGTTATTTGGTTGCGTCTAACGCTTCTTATAATAACGCGGTTCAAAATGCCATTCGTGTTTTATCGGAAAAGATAAGTACCCGTGCAATTGCGGAAACCTATCATGATTCAAATTCTAATTCAGACGGTAAGAAATAATGAAGTGGCGTGATTCTGATTTTAAGGCGGGCATAGATAAAATTCGTGCGGTATTAATTTATGGTCCCGACGCGGGTCAGGTTGATGAATACTGCGACCTTGCCATCAGCAAATTGGGTATTGAAAAAGATAACTTGTTTGCGCTTGATTCTGATGAACTGCGTGAAAAGCAGGACGCGCTTTTTGCCGAAGCCTGTACACCATCGATGTTTGGCGGTCGCAAAATGGTTTTAATATCAAATGCTGGTGATGCCTGTGCTAAGCAGGTTTCCGAACTTATTGCCCATTCTGGTTTATGTGCGACGGTTATTGTTGCGGGGGGCGATTTACGTTCTGGTGGCGGGCTTCGTTCTTTGTTCGAAGGCGCGCAAGACATTGCGGCATTGGCGTGTTATACCGACGATGCACGCACGCTTGCGAATTTGATACGTACTGAATTATCGGCGGCGGCGGGGATTCATCAAATTACCCCAGATGCCATGGCGTACATGACGTCGCACCTTGGTGGGGACCGTGGGATAACGCGTGGCTTTTTGACCAAGATAGCCTTGTATGTTGATGACAAGCGTATTGTTGAATTGTCTGATGTTGAAAAGTGTTTGCCGGACACTGGTGCCGCGGACCTGGATGATTTTTTATATTCTTTGACCGCCGGTCATATTCAGCAAACCATGATGGCTCTTGACAGATTGCTGTACGACAACAAGGAATCGAATATGTTGGTTCGCATGTTGGGCTTGCATTTTAAAAAACTGCAGACGGCGGTTGTAAATGGACAGTTGCCACGTCTTTTCTGGAAAGTGGAAGAGAAGTTTAAAATGGCAATCAGAATTTGGCCGGAATCAGAAATCACGGCTGTATTAAATCGTCTGAACGAACTTGAACGTCAGTTACGCACAACAGGTATGCCGGCCGAGGTTTTACTTCGTGACTTTGCATTAAAGTTGTCGGTTCGTGCGGCAAAATTGGCAATTAAACAAAGGAATAAATAATATGTTAGCATCTGTTTATGCACCCAAGGATTTCAAGCGTTTACGTGCGGCGGGCGACATTGTTGCGCGTTGTTTTGATTTTATATCGCCGCATATCAAGGCGGGGGTATCCACTGGGTATATTGACGCCCTTGTTGCCCAATTTTTAAAAGAAAATGGTGCGCGTTCATCTGATTTGGGTTATCAGGGTTATCCAAAGCATATTTGTACATCTGTGAACGACGTTATTGTTCACGGCATCCCCAGTGACGATGTTATTTTAAAAGACGGTGACATTGTGAATGTTGACCTTACCGCGGAATACAAGGGGTTTCATGGCGATGCATCGCGTATGTTTATGATAGGCAACGTATCGCCCCAGGCGCGAAAACTGGTCCAGGTGTGCCAAGATGCACTGCATGCGGCTATTTCCGTGTGCGCCCCAGGTGTTCCTTTGTCTGAAATTGGTAAAACGATAGAAGCGGTTGTAAAACCACACGGTTTTTCAATCTCGCGCGATTTTGTTGGTCATGGCATTGGCAAGGTTATGCATGACGACCCACAAATTTATCATTTTTATGACAAGCGTTGGGATAAAGTCAAAATGGTGCCTGGTCTTGTTTTTACCATTGAACCTATGATTAACACCGGTTCTGCGGAATGCAAGATTGACCCAGACGGTTGGACCGCCCGCACGGTTGATGGCGGTCTGTCTGCGCAATGGGAACATACCATTGGTATTACCGAAGATGGTGCAGTGATTTTTACAGAAAAGATGGTCTAGGCCCCAATGACAAAGAGCGATGATTTATTATTCCATGCCGGGCATCGTGAAAGGTTAAAGGAAAGATTACTGGACGGCAAACTGGTCAGTTATGAAAAACTTGAACTTTTATTGACCTATGCGATTCCACGGCGTGATGTTCGTCCGCTGGCGCGTGCCTTGATTGCCCGGTTTGGTAACGTTTACCTTGTTATGTCGGCATCTGTACCTGATTTAATGTCGGTTCCTGGTGTGGGGCGCAGTGCGGCTATTTTAATAAAACTTATGCATGAATTATTTATTGTTTCTCATACTGAACAGATTACCGAAGGCAAGATTTTATCTGACCCTGCGGTAATTCATGCATATTGTCGTCGCATATTAACTGGCAAACCTGTCGAAGAATTGCATATCTTATACCTTGGTCCGCATCAGCGTTTGTTGCTGGACGAAACGCACAGTGTCGGCACAATTGATTATTCTGATGCGTATCCACGTGAAATAGCACGCAAAGCTCTGTCGTTAAATTCAGTCAGCATAATCATAGCGCACAATCATCCTGTATCAGATAATACATTTTCGCGTGACGATATTAACCTGACCAAGATGCTAGAGGCGCAATTAAGTATATTCAACATTGGTCTGCATGACCATTACCTTGTAACTGGCAGTGGGAACGTCATTTCTTATCGTAATTGTCCATGGGCGGGAACGGACAGTTTTCGTCGTTAATCAGATATCGCCCGCGCCGCTAAGTGGTGCCTGTGAATATGGAATTTCATGTGGTTTATCTGACGTAAATCTTGCCCCAGAATCAAATATATCCAATGTTTCGCTTAATTCATTGTCTGGGTTTAAATTGCTGTTTCTTGCATCCAACAGTTTATTCATTTCTTCTATTGGCACGGCAATAGTTTCACATCCTATTGCAAACAAATCCCCCCCATAAATCAGGTTCATCATTGGTTTAGTCAGGCACAACACACCAAATATCAAGATTAAATTTTTCATATTTGAAAATATGTCGTTTTTTGCCCCGCGAATCATGGATATTGCCCACCCAAACAGCATTACCCCTGTAATCAGTACTATTGCAAACCACGCATAGTTCAGGAAAGTTTCAAACCCGCGCAGAATGCACGATGGGTCTTCCATATAAACAAAATCCGCATCCATACGTACGCCGTAGAATCCGGAATTTGTCAGCAGTGTAATAATTGTGTCACTGTTCATTTAGTTAAATCATGCGCCTTGTTTCTTTTGTACGTTTGTCGTAAAGAATCCAGGGATTGCGAAATCCTCGTCGTTGGCGGCAACGCCTGCCCATCCGAACAAATCGCCCATCAATCCGGTGTCTTCGCGTTTTTGTTTGGAAAAAGGCAGTATGCTTTTCAGTTTACCAATTTTTCCCTGTGATTCAGACTTTGGCTTGCTGGGGATTTTATCTGCTTTTTCTGCGAACTCGTTTGCCAACTGTGCCAACGTAGCATCGTCGTCGTTGCCTGTGTTTACCTGTTCGTTGTCAAATTCGACATCAATCAGCAGATCTTCATTTTCATCATCAAATTTTGCACTTTGCATATCTTCGCGCAAAGGCTGCATACTATCCAGCAACTGCATAATAGAAGCCTCCATTGGTTCTTCTGGGGCGTCTTCGGTTAAAGTGTCGCTGATGCTGATTTTTTGTGTTTTATCGTCGGTTTCACCAACACCGTCTATTTCTATGATATCGGTATCAATGTTCACATCTGTTATTGTTTCTTTGATTTCGGCGTCCTGAATACCTTGTTCTGCCTCGTCAAGCATTACTGGTTCCACTGTTTGAATGTCGATACCATCGTCAATGACATTGATTTCTTCGTTTTCCGTCTTTTGTGGTGCGACGTTTGTATCTGTCGTTGGCTGTGTATCTTTTGCCGCCAGTACAGACAAAATAGGAATAACTTTTGCTTCTTCTTCGACTTCTTCAATTTCGTTGATTGCACCTGGGACTTCGACAGGTTCTTCTTCTATTTTATCAATCACTGGTTCAACGATTATATCTGTAAGTGGTTCTATTTCTTCTATTGCATGAACTTCTGCATCGTCGGTTGCTAGCATTATTGCCGGTGCAACTTCTGCCTTGGTTTCTATTGTGGCTTTGGTGGCAGTCTGGCTTATATTAAACGTTTCTTCTGTAACGTCGGCATGTTTTTCCACGTCCAACGCGTTATCACAATCAACAGGCACACCAAATAACACAGTGTCCTTTGACAGCCCTAATGTTTTGCGAACTGTTTCAAATGCGGCACGAATATCAGCCATTTCAAAGACTTCATTCCCAGAAATATAGATTATTTTAGTATTCATAACATAAACCCCCACAATAGATAGCAACAGTATATCACATTTTAGGGTTGAACGCATACAAAAAATATCTTAAACTGCAAATATGGCAGATATAAAGCATCAAATTTTTCAAG
The DNA here is from genome assembly GCA_045133095.1 of Candidatus Enterousia sp. Classification (GTDB taxonomy): domain Bacteria; phylum Pseudomonadota; class Alphaproteobacteria; order Rs-D84; family Rs-D84; genus Enterousia. The sequence continues at coordinate 94,290 of JBGUTP010000004.1, read as the reverse complement.
AATTATCCAATTTGGAAGAGGCTGCGGCACGCCTGCGCGGTACCGCGATACATGCGGGCAAGCAGACAGACCTGGAAGTGGCTATCTTGACCGAACAGGTGCGTTCACTGCGTGACAAGAATGCCCGCGCCACAGAAATGATTGACCAATCGATATCCATACTAAAGAAGTTGAAAAAATGAGTGTTGTATCAATTCCAATCGTAAATAAAAACTATCCTATGGGCTGCGAAGACGGTCAAGAGGGACGCCTGATAGAATTGGGGCAGATGGTTGACATGCGCGCCCGTGAAATTTTGAATAAAATTGGACCTTTACCCGAAAGTTCGTTGCTGGCGACCCTGTGTATAGTGTTAATGGACGAAGTTCATAACAGACCACCCGTCGCCGCCACCGAATCGGATTTAAAGGAAATTCTTGCCCGTATTCGTGAAATAAAACATAAAATTTCGCAATAAAAACCCCACAATGTGGGGCTTTTTTACATTATATGCTGATTATAGCAGTGTAATATCCAATCGGTTGTCGTTGGTTTTTTTGTATCTTCTGCTGCGATAAACGGTGCCATCTTTGTTAGTTTTGTGTCCTTTTTAAAGTATTTATCGCGTGCCATCTGCTGCAAGATATATCTTGGGTACAATCTTAAGATTTCCGCAGGCATTTCAGGACTTTGCAAAAATTGTATCAGTCCTTCTGTCGGCATATTCAGCAAGATGTTCAATTCCTTGGCAAAACTAACGCGTGCGATTTTCTTGGTGTCTGCGGCAAAAACGTGCGAAGTATCGTATGTCCTGAACAGGTCGCCAATTCGTTCGCGGTTATGCCCGATATAGATATATTTACCGGCATCATCAGGTACAAATTGTCCTTTCTCGACACGTCCCCGTCCCATCATCATTATCGCGTGAAATTGTGTCCTGCTGCCGTGGAATCTTGGCACAATCAGTATAGTTCCCGGGTTCAAAGAATCCGCCAGGATATTTTTATGCTTAAACTTTTCGATTGCGGCTTGCTTGACGGAATCGGGTGTTTTATCGCTAATTTTGTTTCGTTTCAAGAAATTCTTCATTGCTTTGTTGTACGCATCTTTGTTTTCGAACAATTTCCCTTCTGCGACACAATTGTTGTATTCTGGATTTTTATATTTGCTTTTCATTTGCGTCTTGAATTGTGCGCATGACGTATTAGCGGTTTTTGGAATGATTGTGATAGTGTCGCCTTCTTGGCTCAGTGCGCGTGTCAATTGAGTGTATTGACCGTACATGCAATGTTGGCCGACCGGCGCGCCTGGCAATTCCTTGCGTACGGCGGCATTGTATCCGTGTTTCCCCAGCAATGGTCCTAATTTTTTCTGTGCGACGACCATATTTTCAATGTACGCGTTTGTCAGGTTTTCTGCCTTGTTGTCCAGGTAACTGTCATTTACTTTCTTATCCAACGCCACATCGTACGGCATTACAATACTGTATGCCAGGTTGTTGTCAGTAAAAGTTTTATTTGCTTTTTTATTTGGTTCTTTGCCGGCATCATTTCGTGCGATTGAAACACTTGTGGTACCCATCAGCGTAATTCCAAACATAATATATGGAACAGTCCATTTGAATTTCATTTTTTTACCTCTTTGCAATCAAAACGACACATCATACGATGGGTCAAATTTTATTACTGTTACTGTGTTTTTTGATTGGTTCACCGCGATAAAGCAAAATTCGCGATGTACATTCAGACAAATTGTTAATTCAATATGCCCCGACTTGCCATACTATCTTCTCGGCAGCCCGCCCCGTTACCAGGGAACCAAAGTTTGTACGTACAATATATAATAAAAACAGTGTTTTTGTCAAGGGGGTGAAAAAATTTTTTTATCCAAAAGTGGCTGATTTTTTTCTGTTGTTATTTTTTTTCAAATGTTTTAAATTTTCATCATCATGACAAAAGAAATTATAGAAAACATTGATTCTCAGCAGTTATCAGATGCGCTGTCGGAACGTTATCTTTCCTATGCGGTCAGTACCATTGTATCACGTGCATTACCCGACGTTCGTGACGGGTTAAAGCCTGTACATCGTCGCATATTGTATTCCATGTTGCGGCAGAAACTGTCCCCCAATGCGGCATTTCGCAAATGCGCGACGGTTGTTGGTGACGTGTTGGGTCATTATCATCCCCATGGTGACAGTTCTGTTTATGATGCCATGGTTCGCCTGGCCCAGGATTTTTCTGTTCGTTATCCCTTGATTGATGGTCAGGGTAACTTTGGTAACATTGACGGCGACCCCCAGGCGGCATATCGTTACACTGAATCCAAGATGACAGATGCTGCCATGCTGATTATGGAAGGGCTGGACGAAGACAGTGTTGACATGATGCCGAACTTTGACGGTACCACGGTTGAACCTGTTGTTATGCCTGGCGCATTTCCAAATTTGTTGGCAAACGGTGGTATGGGAATTGCGGTTGGTATGGCGACTAACATCCCGACGCACAACGTGGCAGAGGTTTGCGATGCCTTAAACCTGGTTGTTGATAAGCCTGATGCCACCACCGCCCAGATTATAAAGAAAATGGTTGGTCCTGATTTTCCGACCGGCGGCATCTTGATTGACAGTTTTGACACCATTGTTAAAAATTACGAAGCGGGCAAGGGTGCATTCCGTGTTCGTGCGCGCTGGGAAATAGAAGAACTGGAACGTGGCGCCTGGCAGGTTGTTATATCTGAAATTCCTTATGGGATTATAAAGTCAAAATTGGTCGAACAAATTGCCACCCTGATTGATGCCAAGAAATTGCCGCTGGTTGACGACATTATCGATGAATCTACAACGGACGTCCGTATTGTTATTACACCAAAAACGCGTAATATACCTGCGGACAAAATGATGGCGCATTTATTTGCGCTGACGGATTTGGAATATCGCTTTAACATGAATTTCAATGTTATTGATTCCAAGGGTGCGCCACGTGTTATGCCGATTGGCGATGTTTTGCGTGAATTTATCGCGCATCAAAAAGTTGTGTTGCGTCGCAGAACGAACTGGCGTTTAGGCAACATTGCGCGTCGTCTGGAAATTTTGGGTGGTTTGTTGGTTGTGTACCTGAATCTGGACCGTGTTATTGAAATCATCCGAAACGAAGACGATGCCAAGGCGGTATTGATTGCCGAATTTAATTTGACTGAAATTCAGGTAGAAGCCATTTTGAATACGCGCCTGCGTTCATTGCGCAAACTGGAAGAAATGGAAATAAAGCGTGAAGATGCGGCATTGCGTGCGGAACAAGAACAACTTCAGGCCTTGCTTGACAGCGAAGATTTGCAGAACGCACAGATAAAGGCGTGGTTCTCGGATATTAAAAAGCGTTACGATAAAAAGACTGCTTTGGGGCGTCGTCGCACAACATGGGCGGAACAAACCGAAGAAATTGTTGTAAACGCGGACGAATTTATTGAAAAAGAACCTTTGACGATTATCTTGTCAACAATGGGTTGGATACGTGCCGCCAAGGGACATCTGGACTTAAATTCACTGGATGTTAAGTTCAAAGAAGGCGACGAATTGCATTCTGCGTTTCATGCACAATCCACGGACAAGATAAATATCTTTTGTTCTGCGGGAAAAATGTTCACCTTGGCTGCGAATGAGTTACCATCCGCGCGCGGTTTTGGCGAATCTGTTCGCATGATGGCTGATATTGGTGCCGACGAAGAAATTGTCCGTGCGTTTGTATTGGATGCGAATGCGCGCTATTTGTTGGTGTCACGTCATGGAAACGGTTTTATTATCTCTGGTGATAATTGCCTGGCGCAGACCAAAAATGGCAAGCAGGTAATGAATGTTGATGCCAAGAATCCGGCACACATGTGTGTTGCGGTGTCGGGTGACATGGTTGCAATGTCTGGTTCTAATGATAAATTGTTAATATTCCCAACCGCGGAAATTCCGGAAATGACCCGCGGCAAAGGTGTGATATTGCAAAAATACAATGCCGAACGTACCTATGTTTTAGACGTCATGTTCTTTGCCGAGGTTGACGGTTTTGGCTGGATAACCGGTCGTGGCACAACCAAGTTGTCGGATTGGGCGCCGTGGCGTGGTCGTCGTGCGTCCCAGGGGCGTACGGTGCCTGTTGGATTTCCACGCAGTGGAAAGTTTGGCAAGTAATAAGAAACCTAAAACAAAAAGACCGCCGAAATGGCGGTTTTATTCTGAAATATAAAAACCCCCGATTGGGGGCTTTTATTATTTTGCTTCTGCTTCTTCTGGGATAACAGAAACAGTTTTACGGTCGCCGTTACCCTTTTTGAATTTCACAATACCCGCAATCTTAGCAAAGATTGTGTGGTCTTTACCCATACCAACATTCAGTCCTGGGTGTACAGATGTACCACGCTGACGAATAATGATGTTGCCTGGGATAACGCGGCTGCCGCCGGCTTTTTTAACGCCTAATCTGCGTCCTGCCGAGTCGCGTCCGTTCATTGAAGCCGAACCGGCTTTCTTATGTGCCATATTTTCGCTCCTTAGGCTTTAATATCTGTTACTTTCAGAACAGTGATATACTGACGATGACCGGCTGTGCGGCGATAATTCTGGCGACGTTTTTTCTTGAACACCAAAATCTTGTCAGCGCGTTTCTGTTCAATTACTTCTGCGACAACCTTTGCACCTTCTACGAATGGTGTACCGATTTTATCGCCGACCATTAAAACCTGGTCAAATTCTACTTTCCCTTCGGCGTTCAGTTTTTCAACCTTGATAATATCGCCTTGTGCAACGCGATATTGTTTGCCGCCGGTTTGAAAGATTGCAAAATCGCTCATTTTCTTTCTCTTGTTTCTTAATTTGTTTATTATTATTTACGCCATTTGGCGAAAAGTTTATGCAAATTTTATGTTTTTTTATGCAAAAGTCAAGTGTTTTGTCGAAAAAATTATGCAAAACCACATAAAAAAGTGTATTTTATACAAAAACTATGGAAAATGGTGCGGGTAAGGAGACTCGAACTCCTATGGGTTGCGCATGGAACCTAAATCCAGCGCGTCTACCAATTTGACCGTCACGCTTTCGCGTTCCGTTCCACTTCGCGTTGCTGCGTAGTCGCCTATGGCTCAATTGTTATCCGCGCAAAAACTATGGAAAATGGTGCGGGTAAGGAGACTCGAACTCCTATGGGTTGCCCCACTGGAACCTAAATCCAGCGCGTCTACCAATTTCGCCATACCCGCTTGCAAGGGCTGTTTGAACAGTTTTTCCATTTTATGATAAAAAAAACTTGATTTCCAGTAAAATTTAACATACAATCCGACGCAGAATAATATAAAGGCGAAATAAAATGGCATCTAAAAAAGGTAGCAAAGAAGTTGTACAGTTAAGAAATAACGAAACTGGCGTCTTCTATATCACAACTAAAAACACCAAGTCCGAAAATACTCAGGGCAAAATGAAATTCCGCAAGTATGACAAAAAACTGCGCAAGCATGTTGTTATGACAGAGGCTAAGGTTTCACACTAAGCGTATATGTTTAGTTTTTTTGGTTATGTGCAAAGTGCGCCCCGATTGGGGCGTTCTTTGTTTTGATACTGCGTTGAAAAAAAGCCCAATGGGCTTTTCTTAATATACTGGATAGTCACGTGGATAATCCGGGTTAGGGTGCGCCAGGTCAGATTTTACCCCGCATCCCCCAATTGCCAAGACCGACAACACCAGAAAGAATAAAAATGCTTTTTTCATGCCGATATTATAGACTGTGGTGTCCACTGATGTCAAACTGATTTATTTGCTGGATAAAATATGATATAATCCCCATGTTCAAATACAGCAGAGAGAAATTTTTATCCATGTCGTCGAATAAGTTGTCACGTGATTTATGGTTGTTGATAATATTCGGTGCCTTGCGCACGGTTTCTGATTTATTTATGGGTGCGTTCTTTATTTCATTTGTCATGCACATTTCTGTGAACGAGATAGTATCAATATCTACCTATAAATTATTTGAATATGTCGCGACGTGTGCGGGTTTCTTTTTGTTTGCGGGTTGGGTAAAGCGTCATAACAAGGCGACTGTCTTTGGGTTAAGTGTGTTGCCTAAAATGGCGGTTTTGTCGGCGATTATTTTTCTGGGTGCGGATGCGGTCAATTATGTCGTCCCGCTGGGGCTGCTTTATGGGCTAAGTGCGGCTATGTACTATCTGCCACGTCATGTTATAACTGCGGACAAGGTGTCAGGTAAATCTATGGGGCATTTTGTTGGAACAAATAATGCGATTGGTTATTTGGCTAAAATTCTGGCGCCTGTGATTTTGGGGTGTTTTATTGACACTGGTTCTTATACGGATGTTGCCTTTGCGCTGTTATTGTTGTCGTGCGTGGAATTTGGACTGTCCTTTATGTTGACCCCCAGTCGCCATCGTGATTCCCGTGGTACAGATTTTATTGGCTTTTATCGTTGTATGCGTCGTTTTCCGGTTGTTCGTAAATTGTTTTTATCAGAAGTTCTGCGTGGTTTTGGGTTAGGGTTGTTGGGGACGGTTATAACGATGTACACGGTTTACATTTTTCATTCTGATTTGAATCTTGGTATATTGACGACGGTGTTTGCCATATGCTCGGTGTTGACGTGTTGGGTGTTTCGCTATATCAGTCGCGACAAGACCATTCGCATCTTGCTTCAGATTTGTGTTTTTCTGGTCTTGTTATCGATGTTGTTTTTTGTATGGCGTGCGACACCTGTGACATTCTTGATTTATAATTTGGTTTATGCGACCGCCATAATTTTTATTGAACAATCAAGCAACATCAGCATGTACAAACTTTCCCGTTCGCGTTGTGTGACGCGCGACACGCGTATAGAATATTTTGTCTTGCGTGATTTTGCACTGTTTTTGGGTCGGTGGGTTGGCTTTGTTGGTCTGATATACGTTGGTGTTTATGGCGGCTATGATTGGCTGCGTTATTATTTGATATTGATAGGGTGTGTGCTGGTGCTGTGGGGTTGGGTGTGTCGTACATTGTTTATTCCCCGCCAGAACAGTAAAAACCGCCACAGTTAAGGGCGGTTTTTTTATCTTTGCTTGTTCAGCATTTTTTCTATCGAATTCAGTTCCTTGTTACAGACAAATGAATTCTTTATATTCCATGCCCCGATAAATGCTGAAAAGACCCCTGATAATGCACAAATTGCCGCCAGACCGGCTTCGTCGCGACATGCGTTGATTGTTGCTATGACAACAGCGACCGCACCCATTGAAACGCAAGAGCATCCTGCAACCAATGAACTTGTTGCACGGTCTTTCATTTTGTTAATCGTTTCCATCATCTGCTGATGTTCGTGTGGTTTAATTTGTTTAAAAGTTGCCATATCTACAATCCTTGTTATGACGTATTGCTGCGATTAACATAGTTCAGATACGGCGTTTTGTCAAGTTTTTGTCCATGTTTTTAATATCTGTTTGTGCGACTGACCCAACCGCGACCGAACTTGTCCCAACCTGATAAACTGCGCAAATATTTAATCCTGTTGCGTTTCAACAGGTTCATAAATTCGTTGATTTTGTCATCTGGTACGCTGTTCAGTGCGCCGATTGTTTTGTTGCCCATTTTGCCATCGACTATTAAATTCGCACGCTGAAAATTGTTCAGTGTTTTTTGAACGGTTTTAACGACATTGTTAAAATTGCTCATTACGCCCATATCAAACACGGCGTGTGCAATCCTGGGGTTTTTAATTTCCCAGATTTTGCGCCCGTCATAATAGTCTTCTTTATATATCTGTTTTGCGTGTTCTCGTTTTATATCAATTACTTTCTTGGGAAAGTTTAGTGTCGGGTGTTTTTGGTTGTATTTATCCAGTGTCGGTTGTGTTATTCCGAAATTAGTTGGTTGGTCTATCAGGCGTGGATTATCCACATATCCTGCTTCTTCGTTCATTGTTTTTTCAATGCTGTTATTTTGTCTGTCGTGTAATTCAGTAATCATATAATTGTCCTTAATAAAAAATCCCCGCCGTGGGGCAGGGTGAAATAAAAAAAGACGACCCAAACGTCGTCATCGATTCACTGTGTACTATAACACAAAACGCTAAAAAAATCAATGCAGATATTTGTTAGTATGGTATAATTGAATGCATGAAACAAAGGAGTAATTATGAGGTTGCTGCGTATTTTTCCGGTGTTGTTGGCGTTATGTGCCTGTGAAGATGTGGCGGACAATAACATTGTTGGTGACACCAAGGTGTTGTCTGATACGGATAATATAAACCAGTGTATAACTCAGATAGAGGCACTGACGCACTTACAAAAGGTTGATGAAGACGGCAATGATATTAAATACGCGATTGTTATTCCGGGCTATGGTTTATTGTCTTATGGTCAAGCCTTGGAAATCTCTACGAATTGGGATTATGATAATCTTAAACTTTACACTCACCAGGATAAAAAACTTCAGGAACATGAACAGGATGCCTGTGAAGTATTGGAACGTTTGACTGTATTTATTGAAAAGCATAACGTTTCGACTGACGTTAAAAGATGGTAGTCTTACGTTAAATCCCTCCCCGGCATGCGCCGGGTGTTTTTTTTGGAAAAGTTTATTCTGTCGCACGCACTAAGTGCTATTAAACAAGATAATACTGTAATTTTTTTTATTTTTACTCCTTGTATGGCGCATACGCACCAATGTCGGCACTATGGCGCATCCGGTTGGGTCTGCTTTAACAAAAATAAAAAAACACCCAAACGGGTGTTTTGGATTTTTGGCAGGACATACTGTGCAATTCACGAACTGAGTTTATTCATGATTTGTTGCAGTTTGGAAAAGAAATAAAATCATTTTTGGAAGGTTTTTGATTTTATTATTGTGTTTATCATTTTGTGTGTCTTGGCGTTGGCTTTTTGCCTTATTTGTGCGAAATTTTGTAACATAAGGCCCCATGCATCCATTGAAGCATCTGATATCTTATCGTTCAAAATACAATAGTCGTCAAATGTGAAATAGCCTTTGACAGCATCATGAAAACGTTTGTCGAACAGCTTTTGTGGGGCATCTTTATATGTAGCCTGCAGCTGTTGCAAAAATACGTAGGCTTTTTCAACAGTTAATAATTCCACATCCAAATGATAACTTTCCGATATCCAGTCGATAAAACGATTTAGATATTCATCCAAACAACTATTCTTGAATCTTTCTGTTGCTTCTAACATCGAACAAAGTACAGTTGCCTGGCATATGCCAAGTTTTTTATACTTTGGTGTTGTGTACAAAATATCGGCGGTTATTGCAGAAATTTCGTCAAGACACTGCAACGAAACTTCCTGATAATAATTCATCAAACAAAAGTCCTGGAATCGTGGTACGATTGTTCTGTTGTGCCAGTGTCGCTTTTCATGCACGATTGTGCTGGGGCGATGTTCAATCGCAGTATGTGTGATAGATTTCGCCTCTGCGGCTTTTTTGGCATCTAATATATCTTGGGATATAATATAGTTATACAATATTATAGTGTTTGTGTCATAATGATATGCACCGCCATGTGGGGTATTCAAAAAGTCATCAATATTGTTGTTATTGATGACAATATCTTTATATAAAATTTTAGGTTCTGCAAGTTTCATTTTTTTACAAAAAATAAGACAAATATGTATATTTGTCAATACTTTTTCTGTTTTTATTTACAGGGGTGAACTAATGGCCTGTACGATTTACTGCAGTTTGGGAAAAATGTTAAGGTGTTTTTGAATAAACTATGATACAATTATTCTTGACCAATAAAAAGGAAATATCATGAATCGTGCCATCAAATTCAAATTAAAAAACGGTAAAGTTGTTACTATTCGCCGTATTCGTGGTAAGGATTATGAAGATATGATGAAGTACCTTGAAAAATTCACTCGTGGTCCTGGGGCAAAATGGACATGTCAGTATGCTGGTCAACCGAAAAAAGACCGCGAAAAATCTATCCAGATTTATGAAAATCCAAACAATTTGTTCTTGGGTGCATGGGATGGCAACACTTTGATTGGCACCGCCAGCATAAATAAAAAGCAAGTTGGGCATCCATATTCGGGACGCGTGGCCACCACAGGAACAACCATATTAGAAAAATACACTTCGAATGGTTTGGGGACTAAGTTCAAGCAAATAATAGAAAAGTGGGCGATTGAAAATAATGTACACAAACTGGAATCTAGTATCCGACATAAAAATACGCGTTCGCTTGGCAATCTGTTAAAGCAAGGTTATGAAATTGTCGGTATTTTGCATGACACTGCATTTATTGACGGCGAATGGCATCACGAATATATATTGGAAAAAATATTAGAAAAATAATTCAAGCTCCCACAATAAATTCGAATCAAGAAAAAGGTTAGAAATCTAACCTTTTTCTTTTTAAAAGTTCGTAAATGTGGGAAATGGTAGTTGTTTTTGACATCTAACTTACGAACTTGTGAAAGTATTAGAAATCCAATCAAAAAACCGCAAAAATGCGGTTTTATTTATTTTGGCAGGGCCATCTGTGCAATTCACGAGCTAATGATATGCGTGATTTGTTGTTGTTTGGGAAAGAAATAAAATTGTTTCTGAATATGTTTTTAACCTTATAATATCATTGAAAAAAATAATAGATTGGAATATAGTCATAATGTGTAAAAAAGGAGATGCAATGAAATTATTATATGCTTTACCTGTTTTGATTGCTTTACCAGTAAGTGCTTTTGCTGAATCTGATTCTTATCATATTAAACCATTTGTTGGTTATAATTTGAGTTTAGCCAGTTCATACAATGTAAAGTTAAAAGATGATACAGGAACAGTGGTTAAGTCAGATAGTTTTGATTTTAATGATAACAATGTCGGCGATTTTGTATTGGGTATAGAAATTGATGATGTTGTTGCAATCTCTATTAACCCATCTTTAAGCCAAACAAAAACAAAAGTTTCTGGTACTGACACAACTACATCAAAACTGAATGAAATTGATGCAGAATTTGATATTTATTTAATGCGTAATTCTAATTTTAAACCTTATGTTTCTCTTGCTGCTGGATATGCAAGTATGGATGGAGAAGTTAAAACATCTGGTGCGGTATTTAGTTTTGGATTAGGTTGCAGACAATATATGACTAACAATTTCTATTTAAATGCGAATTTAAGTTATAAAATAACAACTGAACTGGACATAAAAGAAATAAACGGCCTTAGTGTTGATAATGTAAGCGAGCGTATGTCTGGCTTTGATTTGATTATCGGCGCAGGGTACAGATTTTAATATTACACGATAAAACAAAGAAAAAGGTTAGATTTCTAACCTTTTTCTTTGTAAAAGTTCGTAAATGTGTGAAACGGTCTCTATTTTCAACACCTAACCTTCGAACTGCTGAAAGTATTGGAAAACAAAGAAAAATCGGGTATAAAACCCGATTTGTTTATTTTGGCAGCCCCAACCGGATTCGAACCGGTGTTCTCGCCTTGAAAGGGCGGTGTCCTAGGCCTCTAGACGATGGGGCCAAAACTGCCGTGTTCAATGTGAACGCCGGCAAATTATAACTGGATTAACATTAGTTGTCAAGTAAATAACAACGAATTTATTCCGTAACAACTTCCGCTTCTTCTGCAGTCACTGTTTCTGTCGGGGTAACTTCCACCTGGGTAAAGATAATTTCTTTGCCGTTTTCGCCCACCAGGGTTAATTTCCCGTCACTAAGTTCGTATGTTTCGACGGTTGGCATAAACTGGAAATATTCTGCTTCGGTTTCCATGGCTTCTGGTGCGCCCATCATCATAGTCGATGCAAAACCTTCAAATTTAATATTGTCGCCATCTGCGGTATATCCACCATTGTATTGATTGACCACTTTTCCATATACACGCATGTCCTGTGGGTCGAATGTCAGTGTGATATCAACGCCTGGCTGGGCAGATACAAAACTTATTCCCTTAAGTGCGTTTGGGTTTTGACCATTGTCGCCACACGCCGCCAATGCCAATGTGCATGCACCAATTGCTAACAGTTTGAATTTCATGTGTTTCTCCTTTTTGATTAGTCTATAATGGTAATTATAAAGTATTATTTTTAACAGTAAACAAGAAAAAACACCGTCATGATGACGGTGTAAATACTGGCGGGATTGACGGGGCTCGAACCCGCGACCTTCTGCGTGACAGGCAGACGCTCTAACCAGCTGAGCTACAACCCCTAAAGCGTTGTACATAATATACTGTACTTGGAATAAATGCAAGAACTTTTTTTATTAAAAGTAAAAATATTATAAAACCCGCCGATTGGCGGGCTTGTTTTTTTATTTTATCAGTTTTCCCATTGCAACGGCTGTATCCCCCATGCGGTTCGAGAAACCCCATTCGTTATCATACCATGCCGTCACATGAACCAGTTTGTCACCCAACACCTTGGTTTGTCCTGCGTCAAACACAGAACTGTGCGCATCGTGTGTAAAGTCAATTGAAACCAATGGTAAATCATTGTATCCAAAAGTCTTAGATTCTGCGGCGCGCATTGCGGCGTTAACTTCTTCGACTGTTGCGTTCTTTTCCAAATTAGCAACCAATTCCACCACGGACACATCAGGTGTTGGAACGCGAATTGCCATGCCATCTAACTTTCCCGCCAGTTCCGGCAGCACCAACCCAATCGCCTTTGCTGCGCCTGTGCTTGTTGGAATCATAGACAGGTTAGCCGCGCGTGCGCGACGGAAATCCTTGTGATTTTTGTCCAGCAGTTGTTGGTCGCCGGTGTATGCGTGTACGGTTGTCATCCACCCAGAAACGACCCCAAATTTATCATTCAGGACCTTTACCACCGGTGCCAGGCAATTAGTTGTGCAAGATGCGTTTGAAACAATCAAATCTTCAGATGTCAATGTATCCTGGTTTACGCCAAATACGATTGTTTTATCTGCGCCCGCCGATGGTGCCGAAACCAGAACGCGCTTTGCGCCCGCATCCAGGTGAAGACGCGCCTTATCTGCGGCGGTAAAGATACCGGTACATTCCATAACGATATCAATATTCAATTCCCCCCAAGGCAATTTTGCCGGGTCGCGTTCTGCGATGCACTTAATTTTTTGGTCGCCCACAATAATGTATTCCCCATCCAGTTTTACATCCATTGGTAAATTACCGTGTACAGAATCGTATTTTAACAAATATGCATTTTGTTCTGCTGGTGCCAAATCATTAACTGCAACAAATTCGATGTCGTCACGTTTAGATTCCAATGCCGCACGCAAAACCAAGCGTCCGATACGGCCGAAACCATTAATTGCTACTCTTACTTTAGACATATTATTTTCCTTTCGTTTATTAATTGGACATTTCTCATCATAGCACCCGAATTTTTAAAAATACAATATTTTATTTACATTTTTTACTTTGCGGCTATAATCAATTTGATATGAAAACCAAGTCTTACATTATTGCGGGGCCGACGGCATCTGGCAAATCCGATTTTGCCCATGAGCTTGCGCGTCGCGTAAACGGCACCATTATCAATTGCGACAGCGTTCAAATCTATCGTGGTATCGAGAACATTTCCGCCAGTCCTTTTGCCACCCGCCCACTTTCAGAAACGATTGACGGCATTCCATATAAACTGTTTTCCGTTTTGCCATTAACGGACCAGATATCTGTTTCAGACTACCTGGCGTTGGCGCGTCGTGAATATGATTGCGCGAAGTCGGCGGGGCGCACACCGATTTTTGTGGGCGGCACTGGTTATTATATAAATGCACTGATAAACGGCATATCGCCTATGCCCGAAATTGAAGAGTCTGTACGTTGTCGCGCCCGTCAGATGGTTGCGACTGATATTGTCGCGGCGCGTTCATTGCTGCCACCTGAATTCCCGCACACAGACCCCCAGCGTATTGCCCGTGCTGTCGAAGTATTTTTACAAACAGGACGTCACCTATCTGAATTTCAAAGTCTGCCACGTACCGGGGCGGTTGCGCCTGATGCGGTGCGTGTTCTGATTAATCCAGATTCGGATGTTTTGCGTTCGCGCATTGCGGCGCGTATTCCATTGATGTTGTCTGGTGGCGCATTGGACGAAGCGCGCCTTGTCCTTGAATCTGGGTGGGATGAAAATCGTGCGATTGGCGCGTCCCAGTTATGCCGGTATATTCGTGGTGATATTGATATGGAAGAATGTGTTGCTAATTGGATAACAAAAACCAATCAGTATGCCAAGCGTCAGCGGACCTGGTTTCGTACTCAATATGCCCCGGACGTGGTTTTTTGTGGTCCTTTGAATCAGTCTGATATTGAATCTTTGCTGTAAAAAACAACCGCCTTTTTGGCGGTTGTTTTTATTTCTTTTTATAGTGACTGACTTCAATAAAAATCATGCTGACTTCGCGTGCCACATCGAAATCGTGTTTTGCCTGGATGGCGCGCTTTTGTTTGCGTTTTTGATTTATATGGTGTTTAGTTTTTGGCTCAATACGCTTTTGTCTTTGCGCCGCCAAAAGCCCCTGAATATAAGAGTTTTCATCCCATAATACCTTGGTCAGTCTTTTAATTTCACTGCGTCTGGTGGCGTTTTTGTTGTGCGCGGTGTATCCGGACAAATAGTCCGCCACCAAGTTTACAAAACTTTTTAAAAACACTGGGTTTGTGGAATTAGAATCGCGCAAATCCAGCAGTCGAATAAACACTTTTGTCTTTTGAATTAAAAATTCTTCGACTTCTGGTTTATAGTCAATCATAACACGCCATTTATTTCGTGATTCTGTGGGTGTCATATAGGATTTAGCGTGTTCGCTGATAATAATCTGTTGCGCAATATAGGTGATGTATTGGCTGAACAGTTTTTGAACTGCGCTTGTGCGCTTGTGCTTTGGTGGCATATTTGACCCCTTGTTTACGTATTGTCAAACAAAAGATAGTCTAAAAAAGCATTTTGTCAAGCCTAAAAGCGATTTTGTTGTAATTATTTCTTTACTTTTGCTTTCTTTTGCATGGTGTGGTATGCAATTTGTATTGCAACCCCGATGCCTGACGCCCTGATTTTCTTTGAAAAATGGACACAGTTTTCGAATTCTGTCTCTAACGTTCCCCATCCGGAATATTCCCAGTCAATCAATCCCACAACCCGCATAGACTTTTTATCTATGATTACATTGTTACAGATATCGTTATGGTTCCACCCATCACCCTTGTCAGTCTTAAGGTCTTCTATTTCCTTGGGTTGTGTGTTGTGCATTGCGGATATAAATTCCGCCAATTGTATTCCCCATTCCCATGCGTTTGCCTCGATGGTTTTTTGCGAGAACCGGTTCATATTTACACCTGGGATAAAGTTGTATTTATAAAACGTGAACCCGTCTGCGTTTAAGATTTCTATCTTTGGAATTTTCAGTGGCACAACATCCTTAAACGCGTCTGTAATTCTTTTTTCACGAATAATTTTTTCCACAGGCACCGACTTATCAAAGTATTTTCTGATTTTACATACATACTTGTTATCTATGATAAATCCGATATTCCACCCGCCTTTGATTACCTTAACGTGCTTAAATTCTGTATGCGGCAGGGCATGTCGCAACGCATTAAATTTTTTGCGATAATCATACAATTTTTCACGGCGAACTTTTTCGCGCAGATTTTTATTCGGGATAAATCCAGCCAAGAAATCACAAACTTCAAAAAATAAACGCCACATATTACACATCCCCCAAAAAGATATACAATAAATGGTATTGAAAAAAACTAAAAAAACAAGTAATTTATAAACATGTTTGATTCAGGTACCATTGTAAAGGTTTTAGTATCTAATGTTCCAAATTCTGGATATGACTATCGTCTGTCGGCGCCGGCGGACCTGGGGTCGTTCGTATCTGTTACGGTGATGAACCGCCCATGCGTTGGCATAGTATGGGGTATTGGTGACAGTGGTTTGCCTGAAAATAAGATAAAAGATGTTTTGTCTGTATATCCTGCGCGCCTGGCGGTAACTGATATGCAGTGGATACAAAAAATGTCCCAGTGGACCTTGATTCCAATGGGAATGGTTTTACGTCTTATTGTAAATATTCCGGACGCTTTTTCGCCACCAAGATTGGAACAGTTATATAATTTTGATTTTTCGACTACTGCGCGCATGACTCCTAATCGTCAATCGGTTATGGATGCGTTTGCATCAAATGATAACGACCCAATGACTTTATCTGACATTCAAAACATTGCGCGCGTCAGTTCTGCTGTTGTTCGTACAATGATAAAGAACGGTACTCTTGTGCCGGCGGCAACGCGTCCACGCGACACAGACAGTTTTAACTGTGACTATCAGGATTCCAGTGATATCGTTTTGAATGCTCAGCAGCAATCCGCCGCAGATATAATCGGTGCTGCAATAGACCAAGGTGGTTTTTCGGTGCATCTGTTGGATGGCATCACCGGCAGTGGTAAAACCCAGGTTTATTTTGATTCTGCGTGGCACGCATACAGTCGGGGTGGTTCTGTTCTGTTGATGATGCCAGAAATTGCACTGACGGCACAGTTTATGCATCGCTTTGCATCGCGTTTTGGTGCCGCACCTGTGGTCTGGCACAGTAATTTAACCGCCGCACGTCGCCGTGAAATTTGGCGTGGTGTGTTATCTGGGCAAATTCGAATGGTGGTCGGTACGCGCAGTGCCTTATTTTTACCGTGGCAGAATTTATCTTTGGTTGTCATAGACGAAGAGCACGATACTTCGTACAAGCAAGAAGATATGGGTAATTACCATGCGCGCGACATGGCGATTTTGCGTGCCAAGATTGCTGGTTTCCCCGTTGTTTTGGCATCTGCCACCCCTGCGGCAGAAACGCTGGAAAATGTGAATGTTGGCAAATATCGTCAATTGCGTCTGACATCTCGTTTTGGTGGTGCGCAGTTGCCAGAAATTACAACAATTGATTTGCGTGAACACAGACCAACCACCTATATGGCAGATGATGCGGAACAGACTGGTTTTTTATCCGACCCCATGTGCCAAGCAATAACGGAAACTTTGTCGGCGGGTCGTCAGGTGATGCTGTTTATTAATCGCCGTGGTTTTGCGCCTATTATTCAATGCAAAAAATGTGGATGGACGGCGATGTGCCCCGATTGCAGTGTCGGGATGACGTATCACAAGCGGCTTGGTAAGTTATTGTGTCATATATGCGGTCGCACTGCGCCATTAATGCGCGATTGCCCGGATTGCAACACCCAGGTATCAATGCGTGGCATTGGTCTTGAAAAAGTTCAACAAGAAGTTTTGGCGCGTTTTCCAAATGCACGCACCGCCTTGGTATCAAGTGACATTATAACTTCTCGTCAGGTCTTAGAACGACTTGTTGATAAGATGGAGCAGGGCGAAATAGACGTCATAATCGGTACCCAGATTTTGGCAAAGGGTCATCATTTCCCTAATTTAACCCTTGTCGGGGTTGTTGACAGCGATATGGGGTTGTTCGGCACTGATTTTCGTGCCGCCGAACACACCTTTCAACAGTTGTTTCAGGTTGCAGGTCGTGCGGGGCGTGGTTCGCACCCCGGTCGTGTTTTATTACAAACGTATCAACCAGACCATCCTGTATTAACCGCCATATGTAACGGTGACCGCGACAGTTTTATGGCATCTGACATGATGGGGCGTCGTTTGGCGCAAATGCCCCCGTATGGTCAATTGATTGCGATTATTGTCGAAGGCGAAAAGGAATCTGTATTACACAGGTATTGTTCGGACCTTGCCGCATCGGCGCCGATATTGAATGGTGGGAAAATAATGGGTCCAATCACCGCCCAGGTTTATCAGATACGCAATTGGTACCGTATGCGCTTTTTGGTGTCGGGTGGTCCCACGGCGTCCCTGCAGCCGATTGTGTCTGCATGGCTGTCGCGCGTAAAGCAGCCTGCGAACATCCGCGTCAAGATAGACGTAAATCCAATTAATTTCATGTAGTTTATTTACGGATAAAAAAACACCGCCGTTTCCGGCGGTATTTCCGAGTGTCCCGAAAGGAAGGAAAGGAGAAAAAGAAATTGGACACTCTAAACTTAATTCTGGGGTCCAGAGTCCAGAGGAGAGAGAATGTAGGAGGGAGTCTGAACCTCTGGTCCCCACAGGTGCTTTCGCATCTGATCATTGGGTTTGTTCCCTTTGACGATTCGAAATATAATACACAAAAAACGATTTGTCAAGTGATTTGTCAAAAAAAATTTTTTGTGTGTGTTTATTTGTTTAAAATATGCAGGCATACCTAGGAAATAGGACTTATTGTTTTCCCGGAATTTCTGGAATAAAATCAACGTACACTAGAACATCAGGATAAGATTCTAGTTAAACAAGAGGGAGAAAAAAATGACACATGACGATGTGTGGCGCGCAATCGAACGCTTTGCAACAGAGCATGGCATGTCTTGTTCCGGACTGGCAAAGTGCAGCGGTTTAGACCCGACCACATTTAATAAATCAAAGCGTTGGTCCAAAGAAGGTCAACCCAGATGGCCTTCGACCAACAGTATTTCAAAAATACTTGCATCAACAGGTGCCAAAATTCAGGATTTTACCAAGTTTATTGACCCGCCAGATATGGTGCGTGAATAACACGGTATTGTTTTCGACACCCCAAAAAATCACAATAGTTGTAATTCTGTTGTGGTTTTTTATTGGACAACAGTGCATATATTTATTATCGTTTATACATGTTGACAGGTTTTCGTATTTATTCATCTGATTGTACCTGGCGCCGTATTTTGTCGGACTTAGGCGCATTTGTTCTTGACGCGCCAACGCCAACCGACCTGAACCTGGATGACATAGACATCCCGACCCCGGTGTCGCCGCTGGAATTAAAAACGCTTCTTTTAAATGCTTCTGACTATGGCGGCGTCCTTAAGAAAATTTTACCATCACCAATATCGTTGCCGCGTCTTCAGGCGCAAATAGTTGTTTTGTTATATCGTTCCGGCGGGATGAGTGTACCGCAACTAAAAACTGCGCTGGGGTATGCGCCTGATGTTGCCACCCACACGGTAGATAATGCAATTTATCAATTGCGGCGTACATTTGGTCATGATTTTATTTTAAATTCGAATGGGGTGTATAGACTTGGCAAACTATAAATTAATATCTTTGGACAAAATCCCCAGCACCCAAGATTATGCGCATGATTTGGTTGCGTCTGGTCGTGCATCTGATGCCACGGCGATTGTTGCCGCGGCACAGTCTGCGGGTCGCGGTCGTTATCGTCGCACATGGGTGTCGCACCACGGAAATCTGTATGCCAGTTTTATATACAATGCACCCGAACGTGATGCGCGCCTGTCGTATTCTGTGGCGGTTGCGGTTGCGGAAACTATTGCGTCCTTTGGCATTCATCCGACGATTAAGTGGCCGAACGATATTCTGGTTCAAGGCAAAAAGGTTGCGGGCATACTGATTGAGTATTCTGGTCGTTTTGTAATTGTTGGTATTGGTATAAACGTTTTATCAAATCCAACGGTTGACCGATATCAGACGACAAAACTTGATAATTATTCTGAAATACCTATGACAGAGTTATTGAATCGTTTAATGCGAAATCTGGACAAATGGCGTCGTGCTGATTTTCGTGCGGTTCGTGCGCGTTGGACCGAACTTGCCGCATGTTTAAACTGCATGGTCAAATACCAAGGTGAACCTGCACAATTAATAGGCATAAACGAGAATGGTGCATTGATTTTACGTCGTGACACACGTTACCTATTGGTTTATGGTGACGAGATTTCACTATAAGAATTCTGATTTGTCAAATTTTTTTCTTGACTTTAGGCTCTGAATGTGATATAATTCAAACCATAAACAGCACAGATTATATCCACAACAGCGTTGTGGTTTTTTTATTGCCTCATGCTTTTTCGCATGGGGTATTTTTTTATGGGGGCGAACATGCATTTGAAAATCATTCAAACCGATGCACCGATGTCAACATTGGCGCATAAAATTGCACGCGTTGTTTATGCCGAAACAGATGGCGCAACGTTGGTCGGGGTCGAAGCACTTACCAGTATGATAAAAAATATTTCTGAAAAAACTGGACGCTCAATAGATTCTGTAATCGCTGATTACAGAATTTTTTCTTGTCTGCAATCAGACAGTCCTCGTCATAAAAGTCTTGGTGCCTCTGCATCAAGTCCCAGTTTTCAAATGTGTGTCCGTGTTGCCCAGCGTATGTTATCTGGTGTGTTGCCCGACAGTTGTTTTGGTGCGACATGCTTTCATCACTGTGACTGTTTGCCACAATGGGCTGTTGCACGCGGATACATTGCCGACATATCGGGTATGTTGTTTTATTTATAAGAATCAAAGGATAACATGACACACTTTTTCAAAGGTGGCTATTTGTCTGGTCATCGAACATATATTATCTCGGGCGTTGGAATAATATCTGCGCTGGCGTCATATCTGGTTGGTGACACGGACATCTTTACAATGTTGCAATCAATTTTTACATTGGCGGGGATATATTTTCTTCGTCGCTCTAACGAAACCAAAGGACAAAAAGATGGAAACAAAAATTCCTGAAAAATTTTTGAACACAGACGGAACATTAAATACAGATGCATTAATAAAATCTTACAAAGAACTGGAAAAGAAAATGGGTTCCATGGTGTCGGTACCAAATGAAGAATCAGATAATGCGGCGCGCGAAAAATTTAATCGTGCAATAGGTGTTCCGACCAGTGCATCAGAATATCCAAAAAACGAAATGTATGATGATGAGAATTTGCGTCAAAAATTTTTTGATATTGGCCTGACTTCCACGCAGGTTGAAAAAATATATGACATTGCGAATGAATTTTTATCACCATTAATTTCAGATTTATTTTCTGTGTCACAAGAAACAAAAGCAATCAGTGAATTAAAAAGTTTTTTTGGTGATGATAAAAAAATGCACGATGCATTACGTGCAATAAATTCTTTTGGCGAACGCTTTTTGCCACGCGAAGCGTTTGATGCATTATGCGCTACACCCCAGGGAATTCAAAGCGTTTACAAGATGATGCAATCAATGGAACCATCTGTTCAAACAGATAATGATGAAACAAAAAATTTAACAGATGCCCAGTTGCGTGAAATGATGCGCAATCCAAAATATTGGCGTGATGGTGACGTTGAATACATACGTAAAATAGAAAACGGATTTAAAAAATTATATTCATAACACAGAAAATAATCACTTTCTTCTTTACTAAGTTTTGTATTTAAGATAAAATACAAAGTAAGAACAAAACGGATTTGTTCTATCCAAAACACGAAAAGGAGAGAAGAATGGGATTCTTGTTTAAAAAGCCTGCAAAAAAAGCCGTCGTTGCAAAACCTGCTGCGAAACCGGTTGCAAAAAAAGCAGCGGTTAAAAAACCTGCTGCAAAACCTGCTGCAAAAAAAGTAGCGGTTAAAAAAGTTGCTGCGAAACCAGCGGCAAAAAAAGTAGCGGTTAAAAAACCTGCTGCGAAACCAGCGGCAAAAAAAGTAGCAGTTAAAAAAGTTGCTGCAAAACCAGCTGCGAAAAAAGTAGCGGTTAAAAGAGTTGCTGCGAAACCTGCTGCAAAAAAAGTAGCGGTTAAAAAAGTTGCTGCGAAACCTGCTGCAAAAAAAGTAGCGGTTAAAAAAGTTGCTGCGAAACCAGTTGCAAAAAAAGCATGTGCCAAGAAACCTTGTGCAAAAAAAGCATGCGCTAAGAAAAAATAATAAATAATTTATTTTATCTTTTATTACCCGTGTGTTTCACACGGGTTTTTATTTTAAAAAGTATCAGTCAGATTTTTGTGGCCACAGTATGACTGATATTTTTTTGGATAATCCGTACTATGCGGACCCTGTGAAATTTTTGTTTTATGGCGCAATCGCTACTGCATAACCTAAAGACAAAAGAATTTAACATCGACACCTGTTTGTGTCGAACTATTTTTAATAAACCAAAGGATTTTTATATGTCTGTTTCCATAGATAATATCTTCGTGAAACAATTCGAAGCCGATGTTCATTTGGCTTATCAGCAAATGGGCACAAAACTGCGTTCGACAGTTCGCAGTAAATCTGGTGTTGTGGGTGCATCTACCACTTTCCAAAAGGTTGGTCGCGGCACCGCCAGCACTAAATCACGTCATGGCATTGTGCCTGTTATGAATTTGAATCATGAACCTGTTGAATGTCTGTTACAGGACTATTATGCCGGCGATTGGGTTGACAGTCTTGATGAATTAAAGACCAACGTGGACGAACGTTTGGTTGTTGCATCTGCGGGCGCATACGCACTGGGGCGAAAAACAGATGAATTGATTATTTCTGCGATGAATGACGCCACATCAAGTGTCGGTGATTATTCCACAGGTCTGACCAAAGATTTGATTTTGTCGGCAGTTGAAATTTTAAACACCAACGATGTTCCAGACGACGGTCGTCGCTTTGCAGTTGTCGGTGTGCGCCAGTGGAACGAACTGCTGTCCATGGATGAATTTGTGTCGGCGGATTATGTCGGTCAATCGTCGCCATTGGTCAATGGTTTCGAAGCCCGCAAATGGTTGGGTATTACATGGGTATTGCACAATGGTTTGCCAGTGTCTGATGAAAATCGTGATTGCTTTATTTATCACGCATCCAGCATTGGTCACGCCAGTGGTCAAGACGTTAAAAGTGATATCTCGTGGCATGGCGAACGTGCGGCGCACTTTATCAGCAACAGCATGTCCCAAGGCGCAGTCTTGATTGATGGCGATGGCATTGTTCGCGTTAAGTGTTCTGACACACCGGCGGCTTAATATCAATAACCACAAACCAAAGGAAGAATAAATGGCTTTTCAGAATAAAAATTTGTCTGTTATTGCGTATGCGAATGGCTTTACCCTATGGCATTACAGTGCGACTGAAACATTGGCTACGATTGCGGCAAATGGGTATTTTAACAACGTCAAAAGTTTGATGAACATAGGCGATATTATAATTATCAACGCATCTGACAATACCGCGATTAAGAAAATCAATATCACAGAATTAAATGTAACAACAGTTGCCTTGGCCTAGGTCATCTTATTATAAGTTGGGTCGGCATGTCTGACCCAACAAAGTTTAAACAATTGTTTTTTGTAAAGGGGCAAAAATGCTTACGAAAATAGATTTATGTTCTATGGCTTTGTTAAAATTGGGCGAAGAACCAATTCAGTCATTAACAGATGATTCTGCGGCGGCAAAGTTATCACGCACTCTGTTTGATACAGTTGTTGAATCGTTGTTGTCGATTCATCCTTGGACTTTTGCCACCCAGATTTTAGATTTAAATAAAACTACGGATGGAAATTTTTTGATTCCGTCGGATGTTCTGCGTGTTATCAGCGTTTCTGGTTCGATTGTTGGCAATCGCATTTATTCTGATTCAGATTCTGTATCTGTCACTGCGGTTGTGCGTGTTTTGCCTGAAAAGTTCCCAGGGTATTTTGCATCATTGGTTGCGACACGTTTAGCAATGGAATTTTGCATCCCGTTACTGGGGGACCAGACAGTATTTCGCATGTTAGCGGCGTTATATGAATCAGAACTGCAAACATCCAAATTTATCGACAGTACAATTTGCCCATCGTCTGCAATTGGCAAATTTTCATTAATTGACACTCGGTTTTAGTTGTTCAAAGGTGATAAGATGTCTGAATTTATAAAAACACAAAATTCTTTTGCCAACGGCGTTGTTGCACCTCAATTCTATGCTTGTGACAATATAAATGGACTGTCACGACTGGAAAATATGGACGTGTTGCCGGGTGGTGGCGTATCGCGTCGCGATGGCTTGGTGCATCTGGATAATATTTCTGGCGCATGTCGTTTGATATCTTTTTCTGTATCGGACGACCAGGAATATGTGCTGGTCCTAACAGACTTTCACATGGATATTTATTTTAACGATACCCATTATCAAGATTTAATTACACCTTGGTCTTATGCGGACTTATCACGCCTTCAGTACGCCCAGCGTTTTGGTACAATGATATTTGTTCACCCTGATTATCCGCCACAAACACTGCAGCAATCTTCAGGTGTCTTTGACATATTTGAATTTTCCTTTTCGCGCAATGACGCGGACATGACGTCAAATATTCCATTCGTTCGTTTTGATGACACGACCAGCATAAAGATAACGGTCAAGGCGTCATCAAACGGCAACAATTATGCAACATTTGTCACGGACCAAGACTTTTGGACACCTGAAAATGTTGATGGTCGTTTGCAATTACTTGACCGTCAATGGGTTGTGACTGAATATATCAGTCCCACAGAAGTGATTGCTTATACCAATGGTGCTTATACCTTGCCGGATGCTGCGGTATCAGATTGGCGCGAAGCGGCATTCAGTACACGCCGCGGTTGGCCCTGCAGTATTACTTTTCACCAAGACAGACTTGTTTTTGGTGGTTCGCGCGATTGGACATCTGGCGTATGGATGTCCTGTGTGGGGCGGCACAATAATTTTAATCCTGGCACGGGGCTTGATGACGAAGCGATATTTTTATCGTTGTTGTCTCAACAACGGCAACAAATTTGCACCGTCGTCAGCAGTGATAACCTGCAAATATTAACCAATGTTGGCGAATGGGCAATATCCAGCAAACCCCTAACACCATCCGTCGTCGATATAAAGCAACACACAACCGTTGGTTCATATTCTGGTCGCTACTTGCCGCCCCAAAAAATCGAAGGCGCAACTGTATTTGTATCGGGCAACGGCTGTGACATCCGTGAATTAAGTCTGGATGATTTGGGTGAAAATTATAATGCCAATGATTTGTGTGTTTTTGCCAAGCATATTTTGCGAGACCCCCAGGATTTATCATATAATCCCGACTCTCGTCGGCTTTATGTTGTTTTGTCTGATGGTGATATGGCGGTATTAAATCAGAACGCAGCACTGGGTATATCGGCCTGGTCTTTATACCGTACTCAGGGCAAATTTACATCTGTTTGCGTGTGCAATGGTCGCACCTATGTTGCGGTTTCACGCGAAGACGGCTTCAGTCTTGAATATTTTGATTCATCTGCGCTTCGCGATTGTGGTCGTTATGATTTTTCATTTTTTGCATCTGGTTTACCGCTACGCGCATCAGGTCATAACGCCCGTCGTTTAAAGTTGCGTAAAATTGTCGCACGTGTACTGAATACCAAATCATTGTTTATAAATCAGCACAGAATAACTCTGCCCAACGCATCGTATTCGGCAGATTCTGCGGGTCACAGTGGTGATGTATCGATAAATTTACTGGGTTCCATGTCGGATTGCATTGCACCGTCATGGGTTATTCATGGCACTGACCCACATCCGGTCACAGTTTTATCGGTTTGTCTGTACGGTTGGTACACGGTATAGAAATAACAACAACTAAATCAAAGGAAAATAATATGGCACAACTTGTATCTGACGTTACGTCTGTTCTGGATTATAAAGACTCTAAAAAGTCAGCACAATCTCAGCGCAAAGAAATTCTGGCGCAAATGGCTGCAGACGAACAGGAAAAGACAAATTTAATCAAAAAGGTATTATCAGCACAGCGCGCAAAATATGGCGCATCTGGCATGTCTGCATCGGGCGTAACCGAAGGCGCGGTTTTACGTCGTCTGCGTTCCGAAGCGTCTCAGCCGTATGATGAAAAACGCAAAAAGAACACAGATAAATTAAAATCGGTTCGCGCGACTAAAACGAATCTTTTAACGAAATTGCTGTCCAGATTTGACGACATCATAGGATAGCCGGGGCAGGGGGATTTTTAAAATGTATAAAATATCTTATATTGCCGACGGCACGACCTGTGAATTTGGATTTACCTTTCCGTTTTTTCAGACTGCTGATGTTCGTGTGGCAATTGATGGCGCGTTGCTGTCGCCAGCACAGCACGGCTATTCTGTAATGCCCAATGATGATTTTTCCGGCGGAAACATAGTTTTCGATATTGCGCCCGCCACAGACAGTCATCTGGATATCTTCAGGCAAATATCACTGTCGCGTACAATTGATTATCAGCCTACCAAAACCATTGACGCCGAAGACCTGAATACAGATTTCAATTTTTTGCTTTCTGCTTTTCAGGACTTACGTTCCATCGATATTGATTTATCAGAATGGGCAAATCGTCATGACGACATAAAATCTCTTATTGATTACACTCATCAGGTAATTAACGACAAATTATCAGGTGGTGCGGTTTTAGGTTTGTATCGCAATCTGTTGTCAGTTTTGGAAGATGCGTTGCCAAAGTTAATAAATGACTATGGTTTAATTTCTGAGCCGGCACCGAACGAAAACAGCGATGATTACGGAATTTTATAAATTTCTGGACGAATGGAACAGAATACTTGGTTTGCAAACTCCGGCGCATCACCGTCGTATTATTGATTTTCTGTTCAGTATATTATGTGATGCGCCCCATCGTGGTTTACTGATGGCGTTTCGTCATTCTGGTAAATCCACGGTGGTTGGGATATTTGCGGCATGCGTATTGTATTTACGTCCCCAGACGCGCATATTGATATTGTCGGCACATTCTGGTCTTGCCGCCCGCATGGTCAGCCACATTCGTCATATTCTGGAAAACCATCCCTGGTGCGCAGATTTGATTCCATCCAACAGAAAAGAATGGTCTGCGGGGCGCATAACCATCAACAGACCAATTGGGATTCGCGAACCTTCTGTTATTTGTCAGGGTATCCAAGGCAACATTACCGGCATGCGTGCAGATTTAATTATTTGCGACGACGTAGAGGTACCAAACACATCAAACACTGCGCAAAAGCGTGAAAATCTTCGTGAAAGGCTGCGTGAATTAGATTTTATTTTGTCACCAGACGGCGCAATGATTTACATTGGCACACCCCACACACATGACACGATATATCAAACCGGTGATTAACTGGCGGTACTGACGAACGTGCGCAATTTGCCCAACAGTTCTGTTCCCGCATCGCCAAACATTGGCAAATAGGTTTCGTATTCTGGCATGTCTGCCTGAACCTGTGCGCGCGCACGTTCTGATTCTGGCTGTGATATAATTTCTTGTGCGGTATTCCACAATCTAAACGCGTTGTATGTCTGCAGAATGGTATTCCATTTTTCGATTAAATAGGGACGTTCTGATAATGCGGCGCGGATTGCGACGGGCCATTCTTCCCCGAACAGTCTTACCGCTTGTGTGCTTTGGAACACATCCAATCCCGCCTGATTTGGCACAAATTCTGTGATTGCGCTTTCCAGTTCCTGCCATTGTTCCTGTGTCAAAGTAACCGCGGCAATCCCTTCGTTCATTTTACCGCCATACGGCAACAGTTCTGGTGCAATATCATTCATTGGTGTGATACCAATACGCAGGTTTTCAATATGCTTAATCAGATTCTTGCCTGTTGGCAAATTGGCAAGTTCTTGGATAACATCTTCGGTTGCTTCTCTCACAAATACCGGATTTACCGCCGCCCACCCACCGACGATAACATGTTCTTGTCTGTACAGGTTTATCAGTTTCAGTGCTGTTGTGCTTGCTTTTGTATTCATGTTTTGTCTCTCTCCTGGTGGGTTAAGTTTTGCACTTATTCCATAACAATCATGACCACCTTATGCATAGTCTGTGCGGTAATTTTTTCTTCTGGGCTTGATACCTGACCAAAGATTTTACCTTTTGAATCCTGGCGCACACTGACTATATGTGCAACCACGGATGTTTCCTGGTCAAGTGCATCAAAATCTGTATCGATTGCAATTGCCATATCACCTGGTTTTGCGGGGGTTGTTGCATCTGCGAAAACGTATGCCTTTTCTGGGATAACGTTCCCCAGTCGCTTAGAATTTGGCATCACTGCATAAATACCTTTGCGTCCTTCCAGTCCCCCTGGTGACACAATCATTGTCTTGTCAGACTTTTTAAACGCAATAGATTTTCCCGCGGGGGTCCCGAACACCGGCACCAACTTTTTACGTGCGCTGTCATACAGTTTTGCACCATACAAACACCCATTCATATCAATCCCAGACAATGGGCTGTCGGGTTCCAGCACGGATTTAACACGTTCTTTAACTTTGCTGATTTGTTTGTTTAATTCGCCAGACTTATACAGGTTTGCGATTTTATCAAACATTTCTTCGGCGCCCATTGCAAAAGACTTCGCCAGTGGTTCAATTTCATTTGTATAGATTTCGCGTTGTCCGACTTCGATTTTATGATATACAGACAAAGTCATCCCTGCATCTTTTGCAGCTTGTGCGATGGTCTTTCCAGTTTGTTGGCGAATCTTGCGCAATCCGCTGCCAAAGACTTTCAAACCGCTGTCTTCATTATCCGTCAGTCGACGTTTAATTTCGTTTTGCCATTGGTCTGCGACATCATCTGATTCCTTGATAAAGATATCAGACAATTTGCATCCCAAAATGTTACAGATATTCAGCAACTGTTTCTGATTCAGTCTGCGCACCCCTTTTTCGATTTTAGACACCGCGGACAAAGACAAGCCCGCCTGGCGTGCCAGTTCGGTCATCTTCATACCATTTGCCAATCGAATGTTTCTGATATTATTTGGAAAAATAATTTCTTCTTGGGCCATGTGCAAACTCCTAAATAACTATTTCTTGACAAAATAATAGTCAAATTTAAAGAGCAGCGCAAGCAAATTTTGCATTCATCTGTATTTGATTACAGTGGCATATCATCCGGGATTGCATCAGGGTCAATTGCGGTTGGGGCAAAGTCTGCCTCATCTCCTGGTGCGCTTGGCGTATTTTGTGTTGCAGGCTGTGCGAATTCGTTTTCGCCATTGCTTGCAAATTCATCCAAGTTATCGAACAAACTGTAATTGCCAAAGAACGCGGTTCGCACAGTTTCTGGTCGGCCATGTCGGTTTTTACCGATGATAATATCTGCTTTGCCACGTGCTTTTTCCATGCGGCTTTGCCAAGAATCATGCATATTGCCATTAGTGTTGTTTGAAATTCTTTCTGCGGGGTCGCGATTTTGCAGATAGTATTCTTCACGGTATGTGAACATAACAATGTCCGCGTCCTGTTCAATAGACCCAGATTCGCGCAAGTCTGCCAATTGTGGTCTTTTATCGTCGCGTTGTTCAACACTACGTGACAACTGGGACAGGGCAATAACCGGCACATCCAATTCCTTGGCCAGCATTTTCAGCCCTCGGGTAATTTCTGAAATTTCCTGAACACGGTTTTCGCTGCGTTTTCCGCCGGGGGACGTCATCAACTGCAGATAGTCGATAACAATCAGTGCGATTCCGCCGTGTTTTCGTGCCAGCCTGCGCGCCCTTGTTCGCATCATAGGCACGGACATACCTGGCGTGTCGTCTATAAACAAAGGCACCTGACCGATTGCGTTTGAATACTGTGCCATTTTTAAAAAGTCTTCATCCGTCAGATTCCCTTCACGCATTGCGGTTGCGGGGATTTTAGACTGTGACGACAGCACACGTGTTGCCAGCTGTGATGCGGACATTTCCAAACTAAAGAACACGACCGCGCCCTTATAGTTTTTATTTGCACGTCCGAATGCGATTGCGTTCGCTGCATTAAAGGCAATGTTCATCGCCAATGTTGTTTTTCCCATAGCAGGACGACCTGCAATAATAATCAAGTCCGAATGATGCAGCCCACTGATGGATTTATCCAGTGCGTTCAACCCAGTTGTCAACCCTGACAATTGTCCTTCGGCCTTGTATGCGATTTCCGCCTCGGCCAGTGCTGATTTCAACGCGGTTGAAATAGATGTAACTTCGCGTTCTGCGGACCCTGCGGTTGCCATATCGAACAACTTTTGTTCTGCGATTTCAATTTGTCGTGCCGCTGGTGTATCTAAATCTTCTATAAATGCTTTGTCTGTGATTTCCTGTCCCAGGGCAATTAAGTCACGTCGCAATGCATGTTCATAGATAATTCGTGCGTACTGTTCGACATTAACGACGGTCGTTCCCGCCCCCGACAGTTGTGTCAGGTAATCCACCCCACCCACGGATTCCAAGACCCCCTGTTGGTCCAGATAGTTTTTTGCGGTAATGATATCAAAAGGAATCCCAGACGCGAACTGTCTTTCGGCAAGTTTATAAATTTCCTGATGCGCGGGATGCGAAAAGTGTTCCGCGCGTAAAAATTCATTAATTTGTTCCAACGCCCTGTTTTTAAACAGAACCGCGGCCAGTACTGCTTGTTCTGCTTCCAGGTTTGTTGGCAAAGTTTTGGGGGTAAAATCCATGTCGCATTCCTTTTCTTCAATGCCAATAGTATATGAAAAAAATGCTTTTTCAACGCCTTTTTTATCGGGCTATAAAGTCCTTAAAATTCCGTTGATTTTACCTGATGGCACCTCGTCCTGGCCCGAATTATTTTCGCTTTCTCGTATTCAACAGATGCGTGATGCGGTTGGTGTTCGACATTTCTCTGCCCAGATGATGTTGGAATTTATTTCACCCGAACGCGCGTGTCTGGACCCTGGAGGCATAGATTTTTACGAATGCGAATTTGAACCGCGCAATTGTCGCCTGGGGGAATTCCAAGTAACAGGAATGACTTTATATTGGGATCCGTCCACTGGTCGTCAACATCGCGACAGCAGTGCCTGTGTTTTATTATATCGTGACGATGCGACCCGACACATTTTTATTCATGATATTTTGTATTTGACTGTACCTGAATCTGAACAGTTTCCATTATCGTATCAGTGCGATAAAATTTTGGACTTTATGCGTGCGCGTAACCTGTCAAGAATCAGTTTGGAAACCAATGGACTGGGGATGGGATTGCCGGAAATTATGCGTGATTGCGCCTTGCGCCGTGGTATCAAGATTCATGTTAATAAGATACGAAACAACCAAACAAAAACAGACCGTATATTGAACAGTATCGAACCGTTTTTATCAACGGGGCGTATGCATGCGCATACCCGCACACAGCATACCCCATTACTGTCAGAAATGCTGGGGTGGTCACCTGTTGGGTCACGTGGTGCGCATGACGACGGTCTGGATGCGGTTGCGGGTGCGATATCAGACGTGCCGATTCCTGTTCGGCCCACTGGTGGCGTGATAAAAACCTATTCTGCTAAAACAAACTTTTCTATTTGATAACAACAACCAAAGGAAATAAAAATGCACAACAATCTTTCAAATCTTTACAAACGCGCATTAGATTTACGCGCTCCGTGGTTAAATCGTTGGGATATGGCGCGCCGTTACACCGTTCCCACATCAGATGAAGATATGGCAACAATATTTGATGCGACTGCAATGGATGCATCAGATAATCTGGCGGCATCGATATATTCTTTGTTGACCCCGCCGGAATCATTATGGGTACAACTGATTGGCGAAAGTGCGCAATCCCAAAATGCAGATATTGCAACATCGGCTTTGCGTGCGAATTTGAATGATTCTAATTTTTATACGACCATTCATCAGTGCTATATGGATTTAGTCACCCTTGGCACCGCGTGTTTATGTATGGCGGAATCGCCAATAGGCGCATCATCTGCGTTCACCTTTACTGCGATACCGATGACAGACATAGCGATTTTGCCGAATGCAGTTTTTCACACCACATCAATGCCTGCATGCGATGTCTTGGACAAGTATCCCGCCTGGACCCCGCCATCAGACCTGCGTGATTCCATTTCACGTAATCCTGAAATGCCGTTAAAACTGGTTCAAAGTTTAGTCGGCACTGATTTCACGGCATGGCTAGATGTTGGTGGTGATATTGAAAATAATATTGTGTCAACGGGTACATTTGAGACAAATCCATACATAATTTTTCGTTGGTCATTGGCATCTGGTGAATTGTATGGTCGTGGTCCTGTGCTGCGTGCGTTGCCTGACATTAAAACCGCAAACAAGGTCGTTGAACTGGTTTTAAAGAATGCAACGATTGCGGTCACCGGCATCTGGCAGGCGGACGACGACGGTGTTATAAATTTGTCGAACATCAACCTGACCCCGGGTGCTATTATCCCCAAGGCTGTCGGTTCTTCTGGTCTGACCCCACTGACCAGTGCGGCAAATTTCGACGTGTCGCAATTGATATTAAAAGATTTACGCGAACGCATTCGTCATGCCTTATTGGCTGACCGGTTGGGGTTGCTATCTGAAAAAGAAATGACCGCCACGGAAATTTTGGCACGAAACACTGACATGATGCGTATCTTGGGCGCGACTTATGGTCGTTTATTGCATGAATTTATCCGTCCATTATGTGACCGCGGGCTGCAAATTTTGGCACGCCGTGGCATCATAGAACCAATACGTTTAAATAGTGATGCGGAATTAAAATACATTGCGCCGATTGCCCAGATGACGGCGACAGACATTGTTTTATAAGGTGTTACATAGTATCGTCATACACTAAATATATGGTGTCGTTATACAGGATGCGTAATTTCCCTTTGTTATTTGCCGGTGTTGCATCGCCATAATAGACCTTGCCGTTATGCAGCACCTGCAACGAAGGATTTGTCCTTTGCGCCCTGGGTGTCTGAATAGGTTGTCCCGGTACATGCGTTTTTTTGCTATTAGTACAATAATAACCTGCGGGGCAAATGACACAGGTTGAACCACTTAAATAATACCCTGCTGAACACGACGTCGCAGCCATCGTGGGCAAAGACCAAACGAATACAGTAACCAACGAAAATGCTCTCAGGACTTTTATCATATACACAAACGCATTGACGACGCTTTCATTATCTTGCCCCAAGCAATAGCAAAAAAAAAAGCAATTTCAGGCAAGAAATATCTCGATTTTAAAAAAGGACTTTTTATGACAGAAATGGAAAAAAACTATGCGCGCTGTTTTGGCGCCCCCGCCGGGATTCAGGTTTTAAATCATCTTCGCAAAATAACGATAGAGCGCACCTTCGGTCCAAACGCATCAGACAATGAATTGCGTTGGGCGGAATCTCAGCGTGCCTTGGTTCACCAGATTGAAACGCTTGTTGCGCGGGGCAGGGGGGACAAATCATGATGTCATTGGACTTTCTGCGCAACAGTTGGTTTTTAATTGTTTTCATTGGCGGTCTTATCTATTGGGTGGCGCGCCAAGATTTATCAGTTGCCGAACATGAAACATTTGACACTCGGCTAACATCACTGGAAAGTCGGACAACGATATTGGAAACCGGCATAGGTCAAATTCAGATAAAAATTGACGATATCAAAGAAGACCTGACCCTGATTAAGGGGGCGGTTATAAAATAATATTTACAAACAAAGGAACAAAAATGTCACGACAAATACAACTTCGGCGTGGAACTGCGCCCGAACACGAAAACTTTACAGGTGCCATTGGCGAGGTAACGGTTGACACCACGAACAACACACTTCGTGTACACGACGGCACGACAATCGGTGGCACACCAATGGCGCGTGCAGATTCTGTACCTGACTTATCTGGGGCGGACTATGTTGTTGCATGGCAAATGCCGACATCCGACAACAATAACACCTGGTATCGCAAATATAAATCGGGGTGGCTGGAAATGGGTGGGAAATTAACAGGCCGTTCTGTAACTTTCCCGGTTGCATTTGCATTACCGCCGACACTAACGATGGGTACTGGTTCGAACGATGCGGCGGCAACCAATCAAAACACATATTCGACACTTACCGCCACCGGCTTTACTGGCTGGCAGACCGGCACCAACGCCGGCTGGCACAGTGGGGCGACAAATTTTAATGGCTATTGGCACGCCTGTGGCGTTGCCGCCGAATAATGAATCGGGCAATTTGCCCGATTTTTATTATTTGTTTCTGATTGCGAATCCATTTTTATCGTGCGGAGGCAATTTGAACAATGCGCCGTATTTTTTCTGAATTGCGTCATTATATGGTTCGTACACCAAATTTCCGGCACTGGGCGAAAAAGTCAGTTCCCCAAACATCAGTTTCCCATCAACGGTTTCATAGAAATCAACACGCACAAAGTTAAATGGCTTTGCCAATTTTTCTGCAACCTCTATCATCTCGTTCAAGAATTTTGGTTTTTGCACCTTCTTCTGTACCTGGTATGAATTGTCCAATTTTTGCCAAAAATCCAACTTGTTCCAATTTTTATCGTATGTCGCGAACCCAATCGTATCGTGTCCATGTGCATAGTTATTTTGGCAAACAAATTCCACCCGCCCACCAAAGCACCACAGTTTATATTCCACATCTGTCCGAATATCCAACAGTTCACGTGCCATCACACGTGGTTTTATGGGCAGGTATTGCATTTCATAGCCAATTTCCGCCAGATTAAATTTCAACCACTGTGCCACAGTATTTTTTACATCAGCGGCATCTAGTTTACTTTTATCCCACACCAGCATAGTCTGTTCACTGTTCGCCCCCGCATTATGGGTCAGCAAAAATTTATCCGGCAAATCGTCTAAATTGACCTGCGTTTCATTGTCATACACCGCATACAGTTTCGGCAGATATTTTTCCCCCACAGTTTTTGCAACATAGTCGCGCACGGCGATTTTATCGGTACATTGTACTTTCAGGTCAGTCACATCGAACATGCTGGCCCATATAACTTTTTCTGCCAGTGTTGTCAGTTCATCCGTTGGCTTTTTGCCGGTCTTTTTATAAAACTGTTCCCACAACAGTTTGGTCAGTTCTTTTTTATTCAAATCCGCCAACTTCTTTTTTGACTTTTTATACGACCAAACACGTTTTCCCAGAACATAGATATTTCTGCGGCCATCTGGCATGCGTTCTTTGTGGAATAGTTTTTCTGATTTATGTTTGAACATTTTATTCTGCCCCAGTTCTTCATATAATCTTCTGCCTAATCCCGGTCTGATTATGTCTTGATACTCTGGATTTTTATTATATTGATACAGCATATCAAACATCTGCCTTTTATGTGGCTTGTATCTAAATCTCTTTTTTATTTCGTAACAGATATTTGGGATGACTTGATATTTAATAAATTCGGTTTTTTGTTCATCTGTTAAATTTGCATTGTGAATTAATCGCAGTTTATGTTTAATCATATCCAGTTTAGACTGTGATTTTCTGCGCGACAAAAACTCAGAATCTAACGAACCATCATTTAACAGGAAATAGTGATAATACGTATCGTTAACCAAAACAATATTATCCGTACACAACGTCACATGTGTCAGAAATACGGAATCTTGCCCGGTTATAACCTCATCTGGAAAGTTTATATTGTTTTTAGATAAAAAGTCATGGTTATACAAACCTGACCAGAATTGATAAGTCCACACAAGACGATTTTGTTTAATACGTTCATTCAAATCATCTATGTAAGATTTTTTATTCTGCATATTTGTTATTTTTACCGTTGCCTTGGCAACATCCGCCCCGGATTTAGCAATTGCCGCATACAGTTTTTCATAAAAATCCGCATCAACCCAGTCGTCTGGGTCAATAAAGCCGATATATGGCGACTTTGCCGCCGCCAATCCCATATTGCGTGCGACCGCCACACCACGATTTTCCGGCATTTCGATAATTGAAACCCGCTTGTCTGCATCTGCATATTGCTTTAATATCCCCAATGTATTATCTGTTGATTTATCATCAATACAGATAATTTCAATGTCTGGCAAAGTCTGTTCAAGCAAACTGTCCAGACAACGTCCGACCAACTTTTCCACATTATAACATGGCACAATAATTGAAATTTTTGTCATCCCCACACCCCCAAAAAACTATTTATCTTTTCTGTGCCAAAATACATAGAACATCGGTATGCCGAAAACATAAATCTTTGCCCGATTTGGTTCACGCTTTACCGTAATCAAATTTATCAACTTAAACAGTGAAATTTTGACTATGTAATTTTTTTTGCTTTTTTCGGTCAGGTATTCACACAACCCATCTGCATCGCCACAGATTAAATACGGTCCAATATATGGGTTTGCAAAATACGATTTGTATTTACATTTGTTGAAAATATCAACTGCGCATTGCAATGATTTTTTATGCAAGTCCCTGCGTGTTGTACGGTCAAACACTGTATGGCACACGCTATAAAAAGCGACACCAAAATAATGACGGTATTCTGTTTTTGAAATATCGTGTTCGTTTATAAACTTCACGATTGCCTTTGCCATTTTAATATGTGCATCAACCTGTTTTTCAGAATACCATGTTGTTTCCGCGGAATTTTCATATCGCACATAGTGATAATATGTATCTGTTACGCCAACAATTTTGTTTGCTAATGCCGCAGATTGGATACAGAACACGGCATCTTCGCCATTTGTGATGCCAACTGGGCAGTAAATTTTATTTTCTTGGATGAAATTACGTTTATAAATTGCGCACCACATTGTATAGTCGAACCGACACTTTTCTTTGATTACATTTTCGACCCTGAACGTATGTTTTTTTATTTGTCCGTCTGCAAAGTGTTCTGCAATATTACCCATACACACATCTGCTTTTTCCGCCACCGCACGATTATACAACTTTTCATAAAAGTCCGCATCAACATAATCGTCTGGGTCCATAAAACCGATATATTCACCCATGGCGGTATCAATACCCGTATTTCGTGCAACGGACACGCCTGAATTTTCTGCCAATGCAATAACACGCATATTTTTATTCTGTGATTCTAACTTGTGCAACAATTCCAATGTATTGTCTGTTGATTTATCATCAACACAAATAATTTCAATATCTGGCAATGTCTGATTCTGTAAACAATTCATTGCCCGTTCAATATACTTGCTGACGTTGAAACAAGGCAGAATGACCGAAACCTTTGGCATAAGCAAATCCCCTTTAATGTGCGACCTTCATAACCCTGATACCACAGACATAGAAATTATCATTCCATTGTCCGCGTATGCATTTGAATATCGTGAATAAATCAAACAGAATCATTTTATATTCCAGTTGTGGCGCATATAAAACCTTGATAACTGGAATACATCCAAATAATTTGTATCTTTTTTTCTTGTATGCCAGCGAGCGAATAATTTTATCGACCTGACCATGCATAACGGACAGTCTGGTATATGACTTAAAGTTTCTTTTCAGTGCTTCTTCCTTATATCGTGTATTTTTATATGCATCAACGATATACTGACCGATGAATTCCTTATCTTGGTGTGTCATGGAACGTGGCAAGTTATTCAACAATAATGCATAAACAGAACGCAATATATTCAAATAATCGCCTTTGGACATATTTTCCTGCTGATTTGCCCAGTTTAATAAATCGGCGGATGCCCAGCACACTTTTTCAATTTTACTACGTGTCAGGAAACTTCCATATGCGGAATCGTTGCGTCTGATATACATGTATGATGTTGAATCGATTACTGGAATTTTGTTCGCCAAATATGCCGCTTTAATCTGCCAATTTACATCTTCGCCGATTGAAACCTTTTCCAAGAATCGCAGGTTATGTTTATCCAAAAATTCTTTTTTATATATTGCAGATGTAAACTCGTATTGAAAATTCAGTTTATCCTGTTTCACGGCCCAGTTTAATCTGTTCGGCGTATGAATACCATTGACATTAACCACGGTCAAAGACGCCTTGGCAATATCTGCATTTTCGTGCATCGCCACATCATATAACTTTTCATAAAAATCCAAATCCACATAGTCATCTGGGTCAACAAATCCAATGTATTCACCATTTGCGGCATCAATGCCAGTATTGCGTGCGATTGACACGCCTTGATTTTGTGGCAATTCAACCAGTTTTATACGGTTGTCTTTTCGTGCGTATTTTTTGATTATTGCCACGGTATCATCTGTTGATTTATCATCAACACAGATAATTTCAATATCTGGCATTGTTTGGTTAATTAAACTATTTAAACATGCCCCAATATATGGTGCGACATTATAGCATGGTAATACAACAGAAACTTTTGGCATATTTGTCTTAACCTTTTATAAATAAACAAGCGCTGAAATACATAATAAAAACAAAATGGTCATCAGTCAAGCAATCAAAAGCAAAATCCCCAAAAGTGGGGATTTTTTTCTTAACTTACCAGTTTTTGCCACAGCGTTTTCTTTTTATTTGGCTTTTTACGTTTTCTGCGCTGTGCGGACACAGTTGTTCGTTTTGCATCGACATGCTGTGCATTTTTCTTTTTTGCATCAGTTGACGGTGCATAAGCCCCCAACAGGTCTTCTGTTTTATTTTGTTCTGGTGCGACACGCTGTATTGAATATTGGTCGATATTCATCAGGCTGTCATCACCAACAATAACGATTTCTGTTTCGAACTTTGCTTCCATTTCTGCCAGTTCTGCACGCTTGTGATTCAGCAAATAGACCGCCACATCTGTTGGCACGGTCATAATAATCTTCTGCGCGGATTTCGCCAACAGTTTTTCCTGCAAATGGCGGAACAAGATAATTGCAGCGGTCTGAATAGACGGTACAACCCCGGCCCCCATACAATGTGGACATGCGACATAAGACGATTCCATAAAACTGCTGCGCAGACGTTGGCGCGACAACATCAGCACCCCAAAGTTATTAATCTTAGCGACTTGGGTACGTGCGCGGTCACGCTTCATAACTTCGCGCATTTTCATTTCCAGTTTACGGTTGTTCTTTTCTTCTTCCATATCGATAAAGTCAACTGCAACAATCCCCGCCAGGTCACGCAGACGCAATTGCAACGCAATTTCTTCTGCTGCTTCCAGGTTAGTATTCAATGCGGTCTGTTCAATATCTTTTTCTTTGATTGCGCGCGACGAATTCACGTCAATAGTCACCATTGCTTCGGTTTGGTTAATGACCAATGAACCGCCCGACGGCAACGAAACGTATGGACCGTGTAATCCTTCCAGTTGTTTTTCAACGCCCGCCTTGACCATCAATGGCACAGCCACGTCTTTATATTGCACCAATTGTTTACGTGGTGCCTTGCCGTACATTTGCTGAAAATACTGTTTTGCGGCATCGTATGCTTCTTCGCCTTGTACCACCAGAACGTCTTCTTTATCGCTTAAGAAATCGCGCACCACGCGTCGCAATAAAGAATCTTCTGTGTGGATGGTCACCGGTGCAACCGATGCCAGTGTGGTTTTACGAATTTCATTCCACAAATTCACCAGGTAATCATAATCCGCGGCAATATCAGCGCTCTGTGCGCCCATTGCGGCGGTACGCAACACAACGGTCATTCCCTTTGGGATTTTTAACCCATGCAGCACCTCGCGCAGTCTTGCGCGTTCTGCCTTGTCTGAAATCTTTTTTGAAATTCCATAACTGTTGCGCTTGCGTGAATTTGGCATCAATACTGCAAACCGACCTGCCAATGACAGGTATGTCGTCATAGATGCGCCTTTTTGACCGCGTTCTTCCTTGACCCCCTGAATCAGCAAGATTTGTTTTGGTTTGATAACGTCTTGAATTTTAAATTCGCGCGCCCGCTTGGTGAATTCGTTATTGTCTTCACCTGCGCTGTGGTCATCGTATTCTGCGACTTCGTCTTCTTCGTCATTTGGGTCGTCGTCATCATCAACAATGTTGGCGTGCGCCAATTCCAGTAACTTCTTTTTCTGTTCTGGTGTTACTTGATAGTAATCAGGGTGTATTTCCGAGAAAGGCAAGAACCCATTTTTCCCGGACCCATAATCAACGAATGCAGCCTGCAAAGAAGGTTCGACACGAATAACCTTAGCCAGATAAATATTTCCCTTTATTTGTGGCTTAGTGGTTGTTTCAACGTCAAAGTCGGAAACACGATTTGTTGCCGTATCCACTACGACTACTCTCGTTTCCTCCGGGTGGACTGCATCCACGTATATTTTTTTTGACATTTTGTAATCCTTTTGTTTTGGTGGCGTACGCAATGGCAACAACCCGTCCCCATGGGGCGTCCCAGCCCATGCCAAGGGATTGCGCCACGATAACCATCAGCGCCATTCGAATTGTTGAAAACAGTGACAATACAAACACTTATTATAACCCCATGTCATACACAGCACCCATTCTAACATGCGAATATATAACTTGGCAAGGTATTTATTTTCG
Organism: Candidatus Enterousia sp.; assembly: GCA_045133095.1. GTDB lineage: Bacteria > Pseudomonadota > Alphaproteobacteria > Rs-D84 > Rs-D84 > Enterousia. The sequence goes on along the minus strand of JBGUTP010000004.1, from coordinate 54,282 downwards.
TATTTTTATTTCGTTCTTTATACTTTTGATTTTTGCAGGTATTTTTTCTTTGGCTTCATTTAACCATCTTTTCATACGGCTTCGCAGCCATCTTTCATAGATAAAGAACAAACTGCCGACCCCAATCAGTGGCAACACATAGTATATTATACGATATGCCAACAGTGCGCCAAAGATATTCGCCTTATCTACACTATCCGGCAGGGCCAACAAGAACACGCTTTCGAACACGCCAATTCCGCCTGGCACCTGACTGAAGACACCGGTTGATTGTGCGATGGCAAACAGACCAATAAAAATTCCAAATGGTATGTCAACGAACGGTCGCAAACAGAAATACAGCACCAATCCTGCCAAAACGCTGTCTGTAATCCCCAGTAAAGTCTGCGTGAATGCCATTTTAGTCGTTGGAATTTGAAATTTGATTTCGCCGATTTTGATACTTTTTTTATAAAAAATGATTGTTGCCGCGAAATAAGTCAGCAATGTCGCCAAACAGAAAATAAACAGTGCATTTATTCCGACGCTTGCCCCAACAGAATTTTGGAATATTTCTCTTGGTACAAGGAAGTAACTGATAACCACAATTGCGGACGCGCCCAAGAAATACGTGAACCCAGAAATCGTCAGCATTTTCAGAATGTCACCCCCACGAATACGCCATCTGGTGTACAGTCTGTATCTGATTGCGCCCCCGCTGACAACCGCGTGACCTGCGTTATTGCTGATTGCGAACCCCAACATCCCTGCCAGCATCCATTTCCACCAGGTAACCTTGCCACCAACATAATTCAGTGCCAGAAAGTCATACAAAGACAACGCCAAATACCCCAACAGACATGCCACACATGCCGCCACCAGGTTAATAAATGGTATATTGGTTATCGCCTGTGCTATATCCCCCAGACTGTAATCCCTTAACTGCCACCACAGCATACCCGCCGCGACAGCAAAGAAAAAAATCCCCGAATAACTGATAACCTTTTTAATCAGTCTTTTGGTTTTTGCTGACATAAAAATCCTTTTTCCAATCAAACAGCATATCAACATTGCAGAAAAAAGCAAATCGAAAAAAATTGCAAAACACATCCTTTGATATATAATTGAAAAAAACAAAGGATTTATTATGTTGCGTCCATCACTTCGCAAACCGAACCAAATGCGCCCAGTTTCAATGGAAACCGGCATAAATAAATGGGCAGAAGGTTCCTGTTTAATCAAGATGGGTGGTACACACGTTTTGTGTACTGCATCGGTTGATTTTAATCAGCCCACCTGGAAACGCATTCAAAACAAGCCTGGTGGTTGGGTAACTGCGGAATATTCTATGTTGCCCCGCGCAAACAGCACCCGCAAAAGCCACGAATCCATGACCAAGGATAATCGTGCGGTTGAAATTTCCCGTTTGATTGGTCGTTCTTTGCGCAGTGTTGTTGACATGGACAAACTGGGGCGTCATACGATTACAATTGACTGTGACGTGATTCAAGGCGACGGTGGCACCCGTTGTGCCAGTATAACTGGTGGTTTTGTTGCGTTGGCACTTGCGGTGCGCTGGTTGTTGTCGAATGGTCGCATATCTGAAAATCCGATTATGGGCAATGTTGCGGCGGTATCTGCGGGGCTTTGGCATAATGAACTGATTTTGGACCTTGATTATGACGAAGACTGTGTTGCGGAAATGGATTCAAACTTTGTTTTATCTGACGATGGTCGTTTTATTGAAATCCAGGCCACCGGCGAACAGCATCCCTTTGCCGCATCACAATTAACAGAACTGATGGAAATGGCAACGGCTGGTTGCAACAAATTAATAGAATTACAAAACCAGATTTTGGAATAAATCGTTATTAAAAAAGCCCGGTGACTGCTGGCGAACCCTGCGTTTTATTTCAGCAAATCACCGGCTTTGATATATTCTGGGTCTTTTTTTGAAAGTCTTTTTTGTGCGCGTTTAGCATATTTTTTTACATTTTTTTCATCGCCAATCATATTATAGTATTCCGCCAATGCCCAATCGGCACGCCCATCATCGGCATCAAACGCACGTGCCATCACCCAAAAGGTCAGTGGTGCCGGCGCCTGCAATAACGCCCGGCGGCACAAATCTATGGCTTGGTCTTTGTCGCCTGGCTTGTCCCGTGCAACCAAAACCAGCCCTAATGCCGTTTGAATCTGGGGTGCATGACTGTTCAGTTTTAATGCGTGGTTATATGCATCAACACTGTCGTCATAGTGTCCATATTGATATTCTACATCGCCCAACAGTTCGTAAAAATATGGGTTGTTTGGCTGTCTGGAAATCAGCGTCTGAATCCCCACCTTTGCCGCATCCAGATTTCCCCCCCGCATATTTGCAATCGCACGCGCATAAATTGCGCTATCAGATTTATCAGAATCCGGATATAATTCACGCACTCTTGTTGGCGAATCCAGGTACCCCACCAACTTTGCGCGCACCAATTCATAATCTTTTTTCTGTTGTTTTGTATTTATGTTTTGTGGTTTATAGTTTTTATGTTTTGTGGCAATCTGTTCCTGGATATTCTTTAATCTTTCATCGGTCAGCGGGTGATTAACCCTATTAGGGTTGATTTTTGATTCCGCCGCGCCTGTAATTTCTTTCATTTGCTTGAATACATCTGTGAACCCATTCGGGTCCAGACCTGCGCGCACCATTAATTCCACACCCAGGTTATCTGCAATTCTTTCTTCATCTCGCGAAAACGCCAGGACCGATTGCTGTGCCACCCCGGTTGCACCTGCCATAACACCCGCCCCCAACGACGGATTTCCGCCTGCAACCATCAGCCCAACCCCCAACGCTTGAATCAGCATAGTACGCTTCATTTCTGCGTTCATTCGCTCGCTCAATTGTGCCATGTGTCCGCCGATGGTATGTCCCATTTCATGGGCGACAACTGCCTGTAATGCGGACGGATTTTTTATTTCCTTTAACAGACCGGTATAAATATAAACATCTTCGCCCCCCATAACAAACGCATTAAAATCATCATCATTAACGATGTGTATCTTCAGTCTTTCTGGTTCTATATCTGCGGCTTTGGCAAGTGGCACCACCAATTGATTCAGCACCGCTTCGGTTTCAGTATCATTAATCAACGATACCGCCATCACCGGCGTACTTAAAAACAAACACGTCAAAGCAATCAGGATTTTACGCACCCAGATTATCTCCCTGGTTAAACATCCACATTAAATCGTGTGTCCATGTATCTGCATCATTATTTCGTGCGGCACTTGCGGCCAGTTTAAATAAATCTCTATGTTCGCGCCAATCGACAAAGTGATATCTCATCCACCCACTTTGTCTTGTCCCCAGCAATTCACCCACGCCGCGCATCATCAGGTCTTGTTCTGCGATAACAAACCCGTCGTCTGTTTCACACAGCACATCCAATCTTTTTAATCCATCATCTGATACGTTGCGCCCAAACAACAGGACACAGTACGACTGTGTATTGCCGCGCCCAACGCGTCCTCGCAATTGATGCAGTGCCGCCAATCCAAAGCGTTCCGCATTTTCAATCACAATAATAGAAGCCTTTGGAACATCAATTCCGACCTCAATAACTGTTGTTGCGACCAAGATTTGCATACCAGAATTATTATCGGCAAATTTTTCCATAACTGCATCGCGTGTTTTTTTATCCATTTGCCCATGCACCAGTCCGACATTCTCAAAACTTTGCCCCAGCATTTTGTGGCGTTCTTCTGCGGCACCCATTCCAAAACCGTTTTCTGTTTCTTCGACCAAAGGACACACCCAGAACACCTTTGCGCCATCATTAATCTGTGCCTTGATTCTTTCGGTCAGTTCGACAATTCTGCCAACGCTAATTTTAGTTGTTTTTATAGGCTTTCTGCCTGCGGGTTTTTCGTTAATAATGGACACATCCATATCGCCATAAACCGTCATTGACAGCGTTCTTGGAATAGGGGTCGCCGACAATGCCAACAAATCCGGATTGTTTCCCTTAGCACGCAGTGCTTCGCGTTGTGCGACCCCGAACCTGTGTTGTTCATCAACGATAACCAGTCCCAAATCTTTATATTCAACATCGTTTGAAAACAGGGCGTGTGTTCCCACGGCTATGCGTGTTCTGCCCGACCGCAAAGACGTCAATTTTTCACGTCGTGCCACACCTTTGTCGCGTCCGGTTAAACATTCGCACACCACGCCAATCTTGTCGCACATCGGCTTCAGTTTTGCAAAATGCTGCTGTGCCAAAGTATCTGTTGGTGCCAACAGTGCGGTTTGTGCGCCACTCTCTGCCATTTTTATTGCGGCGGCTAATGCGACAATGGTTTTTCCACTGCCAACGTCTCCTTGAACCAGGCGCATCATCGGCACATCTTTTTTCATATCTGCAAAGATTTCGTCACATGTTCTTTGTTGTGCGCCGGTCATACTGAAGGGCAAAATTCCCCAGAATTTATCCATCAAATCGTATTTTTTGGCACGCACACACCGGCGATTTTTGACGTCTGTTCTTTTCTTTCTGCTGATTGCAATCGCAGATTGGTGCGCCAACAGTTCACAATATGCCAACTTGGCAACAAAAATATTGTTTGGCATCAAATCAGAATCCGATTTTGGAAAGTGTACGTGTGCCAATGCATCGAAAAATTCAGCGACTCTTTCATCCGTTTCGCCCTTTAATTTTTGTGGCAACAGATTAAAAATTTGCTCTTTAATATTTGCGAAAACCTTTTGCGTTAAACCTTCGCCGGACGGATAAATCGCCTGTGCATCAGGTATTTTTTGTGCGTTTTGTAATTCTTCGATAAAGTCCGGATGATTAATTGTTGGCTTACTTGATTTTTCTAATTTTCCCGACACCATTCGCCATTGCCCAACGGGCATTTTATTCAACCAGTAATCCAAAAATTTAGCATTAAAGAATTGAATAACCACACTGTTGCCCATTTTATCATTACACAGAATCTGTGTTGGGCTGCGCCGTCCGCGAAAAGTCCGTCCGGGCTTATGTGATTTTACCAACACCGGCACCGTCACTGTTTCACCTGGTGTGGCATCCATTATGTTGTCTGTGACATCGCGCGCCCGGACGTACGCCGGTCTGTGCATCAGGAAATCCAGCACGCGTCTTCCCCCCAGCACATCTTCCAATCGTGCTGCCAGTACTGGGCCAACCCCCTTGATGAATTGCAGGTCGCTGTTTAAAAAGTCACTAAGTTCACGCTTCATCACTGATAAATTTAGTGAAAAAAGACTAAATATTCAACCGCAAATTATCGGGTTGTGCAAACAAATGATTTTTTTATCAAAAGAGTTGACTTTTAATCCGTATCAATATAAAATAAAGCGCTGCATGGGGTTGTAGCTCAGTTGGTAGAGCACTTGCATGGCATGCAAGGGGTCGTCGGTTCGAGTCCGATCAGCTCCACCACGTAATTCAGTATGGCGGATATAGCTCAGTTGGTTAGAGCGTTGGTTTGTGGTACCAAATGTCGCCGGTTCGAGTCCGGTTATCCGCCCCATTATAAAACGTCCCGAATGGGGCGTTTTTAATTTTGGGCGGTTCGGACGAGAACCGTAGGTTCGGGGCGTCAGTTGACGAGAACAAGTTTACGAAGTTCGAGTCTTACGTAGCGAAAGGGGCCCATCGTGCCAACGTGGCACAGATGGGAATCAGACAGTCCGGTTATCCGCCCCATTATAAAACGTCCCGAATGGGGCGTTTTATGTTGAAAAAATTCGTATATTATGGTATAATACACGCATTCAGCGGACGACATTGGTCGTCTTTTTTTCTTCCCCGCATTTGCGGGTGTTTTTTTTACTAAAAGGATTAAAAATGAGCAAATTATCAAACGATATACTAAACCTTATGCGCAGCGACGCATATTTAAACAGCAATAATCCCAACCACACTGCTGTCGCCAAACAGGTACAAGATTATTTCGAAAATAAATATGGTAACAGTCGTACAGATGCAACGGGGCGTAATATTACAGTCAGAACCGCATGGCGGTGGCATACAGAAGTAGATGAGCGGACGTGGGATGATTGTTCGGATTTTGCTGATACAATTTATGAAAATATGGAAGATATACCAGAAAATCCCCACCACCCCAATTGTCGTTGTTGGATAGAAGAAATAGAATTAGATGATAGTGACAATCTCGTTGATGATGAAAGACGAACTAGAATAGTCCGCCAGGGAATGAAAAACGAGGGTGGATATGTTGATAATCCTGATTTAATAGACCAACCAACAAACATAGGCGTAACACAACCCACATTGGATAAATACAATGCAGACCATCCAAATTTTAATTTCCCAGAAACAGTAAAAGATTTAGGCCCTGAACAAGTGCAACAAATATATAAGGAGGATTATTATGATGAACGTCGTATAGGAGAAATCGAAAACGAAAGAATTGCTATGGCGATATTTGATATGGGGCTTATGAGTAATTTTAGAAACGTAGGAAAAATGGTTCAGGAAATATTAAATGATTCAATGGGTGAAAGTTTGAAAGTGGACGGAAAGATTGGAAATAATACAATTGGGGCGCTAAATAATATTCCAGAAAATAAAGTCGATAAATTTATGGATGACTTAAAAGAAAACAGATTAGAATATTTGCAGAGACTGCCGGATTGGGAAAAATATGGTGACGGTTGGGCAAATCGTACAAATACATATTGATTTTGCAGTTCTTTATTTGTCATAATGTTCGTATGAAAAAGATGGTGATTTTATTGACTTTATTGATTCCTGTGGCTTCATGGGGGCATCCAATCGACACTTGGATTGATAGAATCATTGAATATGAAACAGCTAATAAAAGTACTGACCCGGCACTGATAAATGCATACGCTGTGAATCAGGAAAAACTGGATATGTATCGGGCGGCACATCCACGTTTTAATTTCCCAGAACATATCAAGGATTTAACGGAACAAGAGGCAGAACAAATATTGTATTATTTTTGGGATAATTACAGATTTAGTGATTACAAGTATGACGAAATATTGGAACAGGTATGGGATTTGATGATTCACATGTCAATGGCGGATTTAGATATTGCAATAAACAACTGTATCCGCAAATACTATGATTTTAACGAAGGTTTTTATGCGCCATTTGGCTCAATCGCATCGGTGCAACTGCTGAACGGAATGGCACCAAAGAACGTCCCAGAATTTTGGAAAATATTAAATGAAGTAAAGCACTAACTTGCTGTTTCAATTTCCGCTAATATCTCGTTCAACAACGGGCCTAAATCAAGCACTTGTTGCACATTTTCGGGTAGAATCGTGTCAAATTCGGGGCCCCATTAATAAACGTCCCAAATGGGACGTTTTTAATTTTTATTGCTTTGCCTGTTGTGTCGGATTCTTCAAAGGTACAAAAACGCATATATTTCACTTGCCAAGTATTAAATCAATTTGCTAATCTTCCAACATGCTAAGGAGTTTATATTATGGATTATGCTTTATTAAAATCAGAAGTTGAACAAAAAACAGCCCAAACAATCGAAGTTCTTAAGACCGAATACGCCGGTCTGCGCACGGGGCGCGCATCGGTTCATTTATTGGACGCGGTTCGTGTTCCTGTTTATGGCTCAGAAATGCCTGTAAATCAGGTTGCAACGGTATCTACGCCCGACAATCAAACACTGTCTGTGACCGTGTGGGATATTTCCAATGCGCCTGCGGTTGAAAAGGCGATACGTGATTCTGGTTTGGGGTTAAATCCGATGACTGCGGGTGGTGTTATTCGTCTGAATATGCCACCATTGACCGAAGAACGCCGTCGCGAATTAACCAAGGTTGCCGGCAAATACGCCGAAGAGGCTAAGATTTCCATGCGCAACATCCGTCAAGATGCCATGGGTAAAATCAAACGTGCCGTCACAGACAAGGAAATTTCCGAAGATGATCAGCACAAATTCGAAGAAGATATTCAAAAGGTCTTTGACAAGCGCGCATCCGAAGTTGATGCCCTGGCCAAGGAAAAAGAAGCCGATATTATGTCTGTTTAACTTTTGAAATTTGGGAAAGGAACTATGTTTAAATTATTCAAGACCAAGCGCACACCGGCACCATGCGTTAATGAAACAAATACCGTGCCACAGCATATTGCCTTTATCTGTGACGGTAATCGTCGCTGGGCGGAAATGCGTGGTTTGCCGCCATTTATGGGACATCAGGCGGGTATTTCAAACTTTGAAAATTTGGTTGACTGGTATATTGCGCGTGGCGTATCAACGATAACATTCTTTTGTTTTTCAACTGAAAATTGGAATCGTTCCGAAGACGAGGTTAATTTCCTGATGGATTTATTCTATACAGAATTGACCAAGAATATGGCGCATGCGCTGGACAAGAATTTACGTTGTCGTGTAATTGGGTCGCGGCAACGCCTGCCCAAAAAGTTGGCAAAATTGTGTGATGAACTGGAAGAAAAGACGGCTGAAAATACGGGTGGCACGGTTGTGTTTGCGGTAAACTATGGCGGTCAACAGGAAATCATCGACGCGGTCAATGCTGCGATTGCTGCGGGCGAACCGGTGGATATTGGGTCTTTTGAAACGTTCTTGGATACTGGTGATTTGTTGCCAATTGATTTAATGGTCCGTACCAGCAATGAAAGTCGTATTTCTAATTTCTTGCTGTGGAAATTAGCGTATGCGGAATTATTGTTTGTGCCGGAACACTGGCCAGATTTGGTAAAAAGCGAACACCTGTGGCAGCATACATTGGATGAATTTTCCCGTCGAAATCGTCGTTTTGGTGGCGGTAAAAAGGCGGACTATACCGGCAAGAACACAAAGAAATAATGGGGGCAAATATGTCAAATACAACAAAAAGAGTTATCGTCGCAGGAGCAATGTTATTGGTTGCTATGTTGGCGGCGATGGGTGAATACATTGGAATTAATGCTGTTCGTTACCTGGGGCTGCTTGTTGCCCTGGCGATGTTGGCTGAATATGGTTTGTGTTTGTATCGTGCGCCACGTGAAACACTTAAACAAAGCAAATGGTCTTTTGGTTTCTTTGCGTTGTTACTGTTGTTGGTATTGGTTGCGATAAACAGTGTTGGCACACATCCATGGATAGTGTTGTTGATGTTATTAATTATCTGTGGTGCTGACATTGGTGCATGGTTGTTTGGTCGTCTGATTGGTGGCGACAAGATGTGGGAACGTTTGTCGTCTGGCAAAACATGGTCTGGGCAGATTGCCGGAATTATCTGTGGAACTTTTGCATCTGTTATGTATGGTCTGCTGGGTGCAGACACCTTTATGCCCCAGTTATTGTGGATTGGAATCGGTGTATCATTGCTGTCCCAGTATGGTGACCTGACGGCCAGTTGGATTAAGCGTAAATTAGGTATCAAGGATTTCGGAACCATCTTACCGGGACACGGTGGTGTATTAGACCGCTTTGATGGTTGGATTTATGTTTTGCCAATTATTTGGTTGGTTATGTTATAAAACTTTAATGCAAAGGACGGAAAGGGCATGAATATAGTATTAACAATTATTGCTTTGTTGATTGTTCTTGGGGTTGTTGTATTTGTGCATGAACTGGGGCATTTTTTGGCGGCGCGCTGGGCTGGGGTTCGTGTTGATACATTTTCCATTGGTTTTGGACCTGCGATTATAAAATGGCATGACCGTCGTGGTACATTGTGGAAAATAGCGTGCCTGCCACTGGGGGGCTATGTGTCTATTTATGGCCAAGAAGACATGTTCAACCGCAAAAAGTTTGCGGACCTTCCGGCGGATAAAAAGGTCGGACATTACCTGTCTGTACCCGCATGGAAGCAGTTTATAATAATTGCGGCTGGCGTATTTATGAATTTTATGTTGGCGTGGGGAATTTATACGTCTTTGTTTATGTTTCAACCGCGTCTGGTTGCGAATTCACAGTTGCCTGTAATTGGTCAGGTTATCCAAGAATCCGTCGCTTTTAATGCGGGTGTCCGTGCGGGTGATACGATTGTACGCATAGATGATGCCAAGATTTCAAATTGGGGTGATTTAATCCTGGCCAAGGAACTGGCATCAAACAGCGATGCCGACGTATTAATTGTACGTGGTGATAAATTAATAAATGTTAAATTAAGTCCTGCGGAAACATGGGGTATGGTTGCGGACGGATCGCGTCGTGCGGACCCCGAACGCCAAGGGCTGTTCCGCGCCCTGTATTCCGGTGCGCGCAAGACGTATTATGAATCCAAGACTTTGCTGGTTGTGTTAAAGCAGATTGTCACAGGTGAACGTTCGTCCAAACAATTGGGGTCGTTTATTACAATTGCCGAATATTCTGGTGCGGCAATGGCGGCAGGGTTCTTTACATTGCTATCTTTGATTGCCTTGTTGTCTGTAAATCTTGGGGTATTAAATCTGTTGCCATTACCGGTACTGGATGGTGGTTATTTGTTAATCTTGATAATCGAAGGCATCACACGTCGCAAATTACAGGGGCGTGGCATGGAAATTGCGATAATGCTGGGGTGGTTGTTAATTCTGGGCTTATTTGTATTAACTATGTGGAATGACATAGCACGTGTATTTGGGTTATAATCATGCAGAAAGTATCTTTATTTACATTATTGACATATATGGCGGCAACATCGGTTGCCTGTGGTGCGACGGTATCTCGCATTGATGTATCTGGGAATCAGCGTATGGATGCGGAATCTATTCGCATTCTTTCGGACGTTAAGATTGGCGACAATATTGGTGACAAGCGTTCTAATGAAATTGCCAAAAAACTGGACGACAGTGGTTATTTTTCCAAGATAGATGTAAAAATGTCTGGCAATGTGTTGAAAATCGCGGTCGCCGAAGCGCCTATTATCAACATGGTAACCATAGAGGGCAATGACGAGGTTGCAACAGACGACCTGAAAAAAGAAATAAGAACGAAAGAACGTACCTCATTTGATGCCGCCACCATTGGGGCGGACGTTCAGCGCATGCTTACCGTTTATCAGCGTCAGGGTTTTTTCGGCACAAAAATCGAACCTCAGCGTATCGAACTGCCCGATAATCGTGTAAATATTGTGTATGAAATCACCGAAGGTCACCCAACCTGGATTACTGATATTAAATTTGAAGGCAACGAAAAGTTCAGTGACCGTACATTACGCGGTGAAATTTTGTCGCGTGAACATGCCTGGTGGCGTTTTATGACGCAATTCGACACATTTGACGAAGACCGTATTCAATACGATAGTCAAATGCTGCGTCAGTTTTATTTACGTAACGGTTATGCGGACTTTGCTGTAAAAAATACTGCGGGTACTTTTACGCCCGACCGTGAATATTATTCGGTTGTTTTTACCGTTGACGAAGGTGCGAAGTATGATTTTGGCAAATTGACGGTGGACAATCCTTTTTCGGACGTTCCAACAGACGAATTGATGGATGCAATTGTGATGAGTTCTGGCGACACGTACAATGTGGACCTGGTCGAAGAAACAATGACTGCGCTGCGCAGTACGGTTGCAGATTATGGTTATGCATTTATTAGTGTGGATCCCGTGCCGACCAAAAACGACGATGACAAAACTATTGATATATCTTTTAAGATTCAAAAGACTAATCGTATTTATCTTAATTCGATAAACATTTTGGGCAACGTTCGTACTTTTGACACGGTTATTGAACATTTGATGCCGATGCGTGCGGGTGACCCTTTCTCACTGCAGACAATTGAAGAAGGTCGTCAAAAGTTAATGCGCACGCGCTATTTCAAAGACGTTCAAATGATTCCCACCCGCGTTGCGGATTCAAACATGATGAATCTGGACGTCAAGGTCGAAGAGCAACCAACCGGTGAATTATCTGGTGGCTTTGGCTGGTCAAATATCAACGGTTTTATGGTTGATGCGGGGATTACCGAAAACAACTTTATGGGTCGCGGTCAAATTGTGCAAATCCGTGGTTCCATTGCCGAATATCAAAAACAGGCATTGTTCAGTTTTACCGAGCCATATTTGTTTGGTCGTGCGCTTTCTGGCGGTTTTGATGTTTCCTATACAATGTATGACTATTCATCATTGGGCAGTTTTGGCTATGACCGCGACAGTTTAACAATAGCGGGTCGTATGGGGTGGCGGCTGACCGACCATTGGACCCAGAACGTTCGTCTGTCTGCATCTTTTGATCAGAATTATGATATCCAAACGACCGGTGGCTGGCAAAAGGCTAACCTTTACACCTTGGGTACAAATTTCAGGTATCACAATCTGAACACTAATTTTGAACAGAACACCCACACTGGCGTTGTTGCTAACCTGGGGTTATCTTACACTGGTTTTGGTGGCACTGAATCATTTATGCGTTACACCGCAGATATTATTGGTATGGTAAATTTCTGGTCTGACCGGTGGCAGTTGCGTTCATCTTTGGACTTTGGTTATATTCAGCCCCTGGGTGATGATTACGTATCGCGTGTTTATCGTTATTTCTTGGGCGGTGAAAGTTTGCGTGGGTTTGATGTTGCGGGTGTTGGTTCGCGCAACTGGGCGTACAAGACCTATGCGCTGGGTGGTCTTTGGAAATTAAACGGTTCGACTCAGTTAAACTTTCCAATCTTTATCCCTGATGAATATCAGATAAAGGGTTTTGTCTTTATGGACTATGGCGTATTGGGCAAACCGCCATCTGACGAAGATACATTTACGTATTACGGTATAACACGTCCAAATGATATCGATGATGATTTGCGCACATCTGCGGGTGTTGGTATTTATTGGAACACGCCAATGGGACCAATGAATTTCAGTTGGGGCTGGCCGTTAAAGATGAATAAATATGACCGCGAACAGCGTTTCTTGCTGTCGTTTGAAACCCAGTTTTAGGTCTTGACGGTACAACAATAAATTGCGTATAATTTAAATAACAGGAAAGGGGGAAATACATGAAGAAGATATTTTTTGGCATTTTGGTTGCGCTTTGCCTTGCCGGTTGTGGTCAGGTTTATGACCGCGAACCTGTTGGTGTGGGGTACGACAACAACGAATTGAAACTAAGCCCATGCGCCTGCATTATGGTGTACCAGGGGTGATTAATTTTTTGATATTGGGGGGATTCATTGGATTATCCTGACGGATTTAACACGCCTACATTTCCTGCGGGACCGCGGATTGCGGTTTCTCGGGTGGTTGGCATTGCCATTATGGTTGTGTTTTTTCTGATACTGTGCGCATGCGGTCTGTTGCTGTGGACCCAGCGTTCTGTCCGTGTTCATCCGTTTTTAGTGTCTGTAAACAACATTACTGGTCAATGGGAAATTGTCGGTCATAATCACAGTGTGGTGCGCGAAATCACAACTGACCGCGCTTTGCAAGAGGCGACAATTGGTCGTTTTATGCGATATTGGTTTTTGATTACTGCCAATCCTGATTTTAACGACAGTCTATGGACCGAATGTAAACGTGAATCCGATTGCAATCCAGACTTTAAAACAGGCATTGAAACCGCGCGTTGTGGTTTATATTGTTTGTCTGGTGCTAATGCATTTTCGGCATTTTTATCTGATGTTGTCCCATCGTACAGGTTGCGCGCCGCCCAGGGTGAAACCTGGATGTTAAATGCATCTTCGTTACAATTTTTACCATTGGAATCGGCTGACAAGAACGCCCCCGCATGGCAGGTCAGTGGTACAATCACATCAAACATATCTGGGCCAATAAATATCCTTGCCTATGTCAAGATTGGGCGCGACATGGATTTATATCCACAAACGATGGGGTATTTTGTTTCGGAATTTAACGCATACAAGATGGACTGATGAAAAAGTTATTGATGTTTTTTTCTGGTTTATTGCTAATGGCGCTGATGCTTGGGGCGTTGGTGTTGGCGTGCGCAATTTATATCAGTGGTGACCATGCCTATGTTGAAACATATTTTTTTCAGCCCGGCGATAAATATGAACAGCGCATAGACACCCCCGTTACCGCAGACGAATTTGGCGATGAAAAAATGCGCCAGATGCTGATTGCCAAATACATAACAGAATTATTTTATGTCACACCTGATGTTCAAAATATGCAGTCACGTAAATCTGGCACCTCTGCACTGCGCCGTTTGTCTTCTGCGGCGGCGTTCCAAACATGGCAGCAACAGGTTGTTCCGAACATAGAAGAAATGACCAAGTCTAACATGTTTCGCACGGTTTCCATGCTTAGCGCGACCCAGACCCCAGACAGTACCTATTGGGCTGTGACGTATGAATTGCACACCTGGTCACGTCCTAATGATATGTCTGTATCGCCAACACGCACCACGGGGATTGTGTATCTTGACTTGATATATCAATCTGGCGTTCGCGACATGATTGGCAACAGGGATTTAGATGCATACCTGGAAAATGGCGGCGACCCCGCAGTGGCGTTCAAGTTTCGGGTTCGTGACATAGTTTTTCAAGAATAGGGCAGCGTTCATGATAAAGAAAATATGTAATTTTATATTTTGTCTGATGGTTACAGGGATACCAGTTCCGGCTGTGGCGGACAGTTTTGATTTTGATGAATTTGCCATAGTGGACAGTACCGATGCAGATTTAACCCTTGAAGATGTTGATTTAAATGAAGATGCGGACATTGCGAACGTTGGTGCTTTTGACATTGCGGGAATAATGTTGGGCATGCCATTTGAAGATGTTCAAACCTTGTTTTATAAGAACCGTGGTTTGTATGCGCCCCGCGAAAAGAACAGTATTGTTTACACAATTCACCCCGACTGGAAATATAACCTTGACTATGAATGTCGCAGCCAAGGTACAGTTGTTCCGTCGGAACTGGAAAAATGTATAAAAAGTCTGGCGGTAAATCGCGGGTTGCTGTATGCATCTGAAATGCACCTTGTTCGCGAAAACACCGGTGAAACAATCGTTGTATATTTCACCAGCAACGCAACAGATAATCTGGTGTGGCGCATTGTTTATAACAATGATGTAAACGAACTTGAAGGTGCGGCTGAAAAATTTGCCAAGCAACGAGAAAACAAGATTTTATATTTCTGGCAGAATGTTTTAGATAAATATGGTTCGCCTAATTCTGGGACTGACCATTGGATATCCAGTACAAATTCATACGACCCAATGATGATTGCATATTATGGCGCATTGGATTTGGTTGATAACGGTCGCAATGCATCAGACTATGCCAAGAATGTTCAGTCCGCGCGCGAGAATTTCCAGGTAAAACCCTATGCTTTCTAAAACTTCATATCAGCGTGGTCTGTATGCCGAATTTATTGCGCGCATGTATTTGCGATTACACGGTTTTCGCATAGTGTCCACACGTTATGTAACCGGACGTCATACTAATCGTGCGGAACTGGATATAATTGCCCGTCGTGGTAACTTGTTAATTTTTGTAGAGGTCAAACGCCGTTCTGATTTATCACGTGCCTTTGATGCAATAACCGCGCCCCAGGCTGCGCGACTTCGCCGTGCGGCGGAAACGTTTATTGGTCGAACGCGTTGGTGTGGCGATGCGCGTTTTGATGTTATTGCGGTGTGTGGCTGGCGCGTTCACTGGATACGTGGCGCGATTTAAAGTAAATAAGAACGCCCCATTTTGGGGCGTTTTTTACTCATAGGCGCATTAACTATTTTGCGAAACTGTAATCCATTTCCAAGTGGTTTGGATTATATGTTCCGTTCATAATCGCCAGTGTATCTTCAACAATCACCAGTTCTTCATTGGTTGCAACCATAAAGATTTTTACGCGGCTGTCTGGTGTGCTGATTTCTGCGGCATCAACACCTTTGCGTGCCAATGCGACGGCGTTCTTTTCTTTGTCTAACTTAACACCCAATTCTTCCAATCCTTCACAGAATTTTTCGCGCAGGTAATCATCATTTTCGCCAACGCCCGCCGTAAAGACCAGTGCATCAACATGCCCCAGTTCTGCCATAAACGCACCAATATATTTTTTCACATTGTGCGCTTCCATATCAATGGCCAGGCGACAAGAATCGTTAGTGTCTTTGTTGCCTTCAACGTCACGTCTATCCGCATAGCATTCGGTCAGCCCCAGCAACCCAGAATCTTTATTCAGATGCTTTTGCATTTGGTCTGCTGTGATACCTAATCTTTGCATTACATACAAAACCACACCTGGGTCCAAATCCCCTGGGCGTGTTCCCATTGTCAATCCTGCCAGTGGCGTCATTCCCAACGATGTATCCACAGACACGCCGTTTCTAATTGCGGTTGCAGATGCGCCCGACCCGATATGCAGTGTAATCAAATTACATTTATCGGCAGGTTTTCCCAACATCTTGGCGGCAACTTTGGAAACGTACAGATGGCTTGTTCCGTGGAATCCATAACGACGAACGCCTAATTCAGAATACCATGCGCGTGGCACCGCATAGCGATACGCATAGTCCGGCATAGTCTGATGGAACGCCGTATCAAACACTGCGACCTGTTTTGCGTTTGGCAACAATTGTTGTGCTGCAACGATACCAACCAGTGCCGCCGGGTTGTGCAATGGTGCAATTGCCGACAGTTCGTCAATCGTTTTGATAACTTCGTCTGTGATTTCAACAGAAGAGGCAAACTTTTCACCCCCCAGCACCACGCGGTGACCCACGCCTTTGATTTCATTCATATCAACTGATGCTTCACGCAACATAAACATAACGACATTCAATGCCTCGTTATGATTTTGCATACTGCATTCTTTCTTTTGTTTTGTGCCGTCTGGATACTTTTGTGTAACGAAAGAGTCAGGCAGTCCGATTTTTTCGACATTCCCCCCAACAACAGCAGTTTTTGTATCTGCATCAAAGACCTGGTACTTCAGTGACGAAGAACCACAATTCAGCGCAAGTATGTACATGTGAAATCCTTTTGTTTTAAACGCGTTCAGCATAGCAAAGGATTTTTATTTTTTCAACAGTAAACTCGGAATAAAATGCGCCAATTTTCATCTGTCAGAAAGACTGTGTTTCCTGTGTCGCGATGGTTTGCCCAGTATTTTTCCTTGCCCACCATCAAACAAATGTGAATGCCACTGCTGTCATTTTTGATATTTACCGCCGGATTAGATCGTTCACCTATACCGAACGCCCACACTTCGTCCCCTACATTATATCCTGCTTCTGCCGACTGGCAAACCAGTGCAACACGAACAAATATTGGTTTTGCACATTCGCCGACGATATAATCAACAAAACCGCAATTGCTGTTCATTGGCACAGGCATCGTTTCAATTACTGTGAAGGGTGCGGGTGCAAATTGTTTGACTTTTTCTGCCCAAATTTCATCGGGTATATCTTCTGGGTTGAATGTTCCGGTGTCTGTTGCCGCATTATTTGTCCTTTGCAGGGCAAAGCCGCCCAATGTTTCCCCGTCATGGACACGCAATGTTTTTGCATCCATGTCCACTGTGACTTCGCCGGGCATTCCGGTAAAGTTATCATTTTCTGCGGCGTTGCCACGGCGCAGTTGTAAAACACGTGTCATAATTAATATCCTTTTGGTTTTTCATGAAAATAAAAATCCCCCGCCACAGTGGGGCAGGGGGCTAAAAAACAAACGTCACCATTCCTGATGACGCATGTTTGCATTATATCACAAATTCCCCAAAAAATCAAGTGCTAGCGTATGATTTGTGCTGTACGATTTATCAGCGTTTGCCGAACATTTTGTTGCGGAATAGGAAATTTCTTTGAAAACAAGGGTCTCTAGATTTCCAACCGAATAGTATTCATAAATAATCCTTTTTGAGTGTTATTACACAACGCGCATGATTGTCAACATATTTAATGCGAAACAGCACGGCATCTTATGCGGCAATAGAATGATTACTATTATACTGAGATATCAGACTTTGCACCTGACTGTTAAAACGCTTCTGTGCGCCTTTTGCGCTTAGATTCCTAAACCAATTATACATAGGACCTGTTTTGGTATTGCGACCGGTTTCCAACATATTCCAATGTTTAACCAGTTCTTCTAGATCATCCACATGGTCGGCGTCCCAGCTTCGAACTTCCGCATCGTGTCTTGTAATCTGGTCGTTTAATTGTGTTAATAACTCGGTACCGTTTACCAAATCATCTAATTCTGTTTGTTTTGAATCGCGGTTGGTGGTTCTGGTTGACAAAACACGTCGACGCAACAATATCCGACGCATCATATGGTCCAGGTCGTATGTTGTCGCGCCAATTGTCACAGTGGGACCGTGCAGCACAGGTACATTAATGGTGGTTGTACCAGCAAGATCAGCATTTACCTCGCTTAAAAAATCGCTTATCGCATTAATATCATTGGGGTTCGTTATCCGTGGTGTTCCCGTGGTGTCATCAATCACAACATCAGTAAAATCTTGTATCTGTTGCTTTAATGCCGCCTGGGTTGTGGCAACATCCCCACTTAAATTTCCAAGTTCTGTTTCGATATCTGTTTTTGCAACATCGTATGTTCGTGTTCCGCGAATACTGTCAACGGTTGCCTGGGTTGCTGCTTGCTGCGACCGTTCATTGCGCAACAAGTCTTCCAGTGCTTGTTTATCGTCTTGTTGTTTTTGTAAATATTGGTCGTGTTCTCTTTTAAAATTTCCTTTTTTATCCGAATATCGTTTAATTCTACTTCCAGACAATCTTATTGCATTTCCAACCATCGTAACAGTGTATCCAATACCCATGAACGCGGCTTTAATACCTTTGTCCAACGCTGCTGTAACTAATTTTACGCCTTCGTTTTTATTCCAGGATAATTTGCCGTCGGAAAAGATTGTCAAATTTTCTTTGCTCAATGCATCCATAATCTTGCTTGTGGTATAACCGTAATGTAATACGGAAATCAATTCCAACGCGGTCTTGGCCTCGTCCTTTTTTCCTTCTTTGATTGCACGAATCATAATTTCTTTGACTAATGCCTGCATATGTGTGCCATTTTTTAATGCCCCAGCCCAAACTTTAGATAATTTCGGGTCGTTCTTTAATGCATTAAGAGTTTTACCGAACCATTCCAGGTGCTTTATTGCTTTGAATTCACGCGCCCCTTGCAGTTTCTCTTTTGCCTGTCCAACGTTTTTTAGTACACCATCTAATCCATCCGTTTTCTTCAAGTTTTTTCGCAAATGCTTACAAATCGCTTTGGCTTCTGGCGAAAAAAATAATTCGTCGCCTTTAAGTTTTATGTATTTTTCCAAGCAATCAGAATATGTATCACTCCACCACTCTGACAAACGTTCTGTAATTGTAAGTGTATCTTCACGTTTCGGCATTACATAATCTTCGCTCTTGGGGTCGTCATACGACTGATTATTTATTGCCTTGTTTAACGGTCCTGATATTTTCCCTTCATCATGTTTTTCAAAGACTTCGCGTATTTTTGAATCTTTTCGTAATGTGTTCAACAGCGTTGTATATTCATTCTTGAATTGGTTCAAGCGAAATGACGATATGTTATCGTCATCAAACCACGCAGAGGTGTCACTACAATCTGGGATTTCTGCAGTATTTGTGATTCCCAGTCGTGCCTGCATAGTAGCATCGCCGGCAATATATCCGTCAATCACCTGGGCGACCCTTTCCATATTTTTTCTAAACGCTGGGTTTTTATTGTATTTTTCAGACGCAATACCGTTCAGCAAATCGTCGTACGAAAAGTCGTCGGTCAGTATTCCCCAGTTTTTTAACTGTAATTCCAAACGGTTTTTATATTTTTCTAGGAACCCATGCAATGTAACTATCCGTGACCCTGCGGGTGCGGGTCCAATTTTTTGTTTGCCCGCAACGGTTGCCTTGGTGTATTGAAACAAATGGTGGATAGTTGTTGTTCCCGATGTGTGCGACCCAAAGTAAGTGTCCAAGAATTTCGTGGCTTTGTCATTATATTTGAAATCTTTCCGGTTCCCATCCATTGACTGAAAGGCGTTCTGAAATGCTTTAAACAGTTTTTTCCATTCTTTATCATCAGCTCCCAGATACATTTCATCGGCAGGATCTTGTGGGTCTGGTAATTCCTTTTTTACGTAAATATTTGTTCCTGGAACGGTTTCAAATTCGCCTGTTGCGGGATTTTTTTTCAGCAGTTCTTCAGCCCAGATTTTTTGATTGTCGGTCGCTTTCTTGTCTTTGATATAACCACAAAACTGTACAAACTGTTCATGCGACATTTCACGAAATATCAGTCGATTATAATATGCGGTTAAAAAATCTTTCATGCCGGCCATATCAAAGAACCCCTTATTTATCCCACTTATTATAGTGCATTTTTCGGGGCTTTTCAATATTTACTGTACTTTTTATCGCCTGAAACGCTATACTCTCTGTTGAAAGGTAAGGTTATGAAGAGATTATTGCTGTCGTTATACGGATTTGCTTTTTTTAACAAGTTTTTATTGTTGACGCCTGTCTATGCAATTTTTATGCAGCAGCACGGTCTGACAGATTTGCAGTTATCATCTATGTTTATCGTGTCATCTATCGCGACAATTTTGGGGCAGATGCCAATTACCTTTACCACCAATCGTCTGGGTCAGCGTTATTCAATGATTGTGGGTCAGTTTTTAAAAATAGCGGCAATTTTATTATGGCTGGTTATGCCAAACATAACAGGCTTTGTGATTGGTATGGTTTTGTGGGGCGTTCAGGCGGGCTTTCGCAGTGTTGCCTATGAAGGACTGATATACGACGCCGTGTCTGCAAATGGTCATGCCGACGATTATACGCGTATTCTGGGGCGCAAGGCGACATTTGAATCCATAGGTGTGGCGTTATCTGCGTTTGGTTCTCTGCTGATGTTTATGGGTTATGACTGGGTTACGTGGGCATCTGTCGTTGCGATGTTGTGTTCGATTCTATGCTTGCTTGCCGTTCCTATGACGAATGTTCCGCGTCCTACTAAAAAGACCCAGTTTCGCAAGATGTTTCGCACCGGCATTCGTATATGTTTTCAGACGCCTTGCTTGCTGCCTGTGATGTTGCTGGCACTTTTTGCGGGCAATATTCCCTATCTTGACGATTTTCTAAGTCCAATTGGCTTGCAAATAGGTATCCCAACCGAATATGTTGGAATGATGTCGTTGTTTTTATTAGGCTGCGCCACAATAGGTCAGCGATTTGCATATAAATTCAGTCGCATTCCAAATTGGCTGATAAGCATGTTTATTGGATTAATAGGATTGGGCTATATTTTGTTTGCTTTTGTTTACAGTATTGGATGGTTATGGGTACTTGGTGTGTCTTATATTTTGATTTACGGGGTATATACTTTGCTTTATTCCCAGTTTCAATCATTAATTCCATCACGTCATCGTTCTGTTGTATTGTCGTTTTACACAACTATAACTCATGTCGTTTATATGGCGGTATGCGGCATTATTGGTCTTGGCGGCAGTTTAGGCAGTTGGCGTTACAGTTTTGTTGTACTGGGCGTGTTGATGTTGCTTCTTTGCGTTTGGTCGGCATTTGTTTATTCGCGTCGTCGTTGTGCCACTCGTGTTGCCTAGCGGAAAATGTTCTTGTATTAAATCTAGATAAAAACATTTAAACTGTTACTATGCAGTTTAACGTTCGTACATTTTTTTTAAAGTCTGTACCATATCTGATGTCCATTGCCGGTGGAATAATTCTGTACACAGGTGCCATTGACAATGCGCCTAACCCTAATATTCGCGATTTAGTTATCAATGTTTCTGCATCATTGTTGTCAATACCATTGGTGTTTTTACTTTACGATTATATGAATTCGCGCGTGAATCGCCAGATGAAAAAGACCATTGCAAGCAGTGTTTCCGACAAATTAAATACATTAATGTTGGGGTTGGTGTTTGTACTGCGCGAATCCATGGGTGTGCGCAGTAAACTTTCCCCCGAAAATCTGAACAGAATGTTAATTTGGC
Source organism: Candidatus Enterousia sp. (assembly GCA_045133095.1). Lineage (GTDB taxonomy): Bacteria > Pseudomonadota > Alphaproteobacteria > Rs-D84 > Rs-D84 > Enterousia. Next base: position 32,395 of record JBGUTP010000004.1, on the reverse strand, counting down.
GCGCCCCCGAAATTTCACGTCGCCTAAAAATCACACCGGGCGTATTGGGGAAACTAAATGCCTATCATAATGATTTGGATACGTTGTTGTACCGTAACAGTCAAAGCAGCGTCTTGTCGCCCCAGCAGATTCAGATATTATCTGCCTTGGCGCGCGATATGACCCACCTGATTAACGAAAACAAGTTTCATCGTAACAACCGTCATCTTTCTGCCAAGCATTTGGAAAACATAATGACGCGCATGCTGGATTGGTTGGATTCGGACTCTGTTGCGATGCTAAATCTTCAACAGCATCTATCAGATTTTTCCTTGCCCAGGTCAGAAGCAAAAAAGACGAACTAAATTTTTTTCTATTTTTTCTTGCATTTTCATTTTAAATGTGTAAAAATTACGCCCGAACCGCGGAAACAGAATGTAAATTCCTGCTTTCCGGGTCCGGTTTTGGGGACATAGCTCAGTTGGTAGAGCAAATGACTTTTAATCATTGGGTCCAGGGTTCGAGTCCCTGTGTCCCCACCACGATAACCTGCTGATTTTAGCGGGTTTTTTGTTTGCTGTGTCTGTGTGTTCAAACCGTCAAAAAATCTTTTTTGCTACCTATTTGCTACCAATGCCACTAATTAAAGCATTAAAATATCATTGCATATTAAATCCCATTTAGTATCTTGGCAAATGACAAGCAATTCAATAAAGGCGTTTCAAATGTGTGCAAGAATTAAATTTAGTATAGAAGAATGGCCAGAATGGGAAAAGTATCTGATCCCAACAAAAAGCGATATCACAACAATGTATGGTTTTGATGCGGATATGTTGAACAATGTTGCCAGCAAAAAACAGATATCAAAGTTTTTGTTCAGCAAGCTGTTTGCTGACAAGGTCACATTTATTCTGGTTGCCTTGGGATATTTCAAGGACGAGAAAGAGATGCTAGCAGCAAACAAAGACAAGTATTCTGCAGTTATAAAAGATATTAAACAGTTGTTGTCCAAGACAATTCGCTCTAAGAGATATGAGATATATCAACAATACTTTGACGGACAAATTAGTGAAAAGGAATACGAGCACAAAAACAAACTGGAAAATGTTACGCAGTCGCGACTGGATTTTCATGCAGGTGTTATATTACATCAGATTATTATGTTTTTTGGGGCGATTCTGGACAATGTTCAGGATATAGATGGAAACAGACCTGCTTTTGCCTTGTGGCAAATAGACGAGTTTATAAGGCGTTCCCAATACATTGACGAGTTGTTTAGCCAGTATAAGTTGAGCCTACAACATACAAAGGGTGCAAAAGCGACTGCAGCGAAACGACAAAGCGTCAGACAAAGGATGCTTGAAATATTAGATAAATATAAAGTGCCACGTCCAGATAAAAGAAAAAACAATATTAAGGAATTGGTACAACTGGCCAAAGAGCTGTATTATCAGGAAACAGGTGAAAATTATCCAAATTCAGACAAAACACTGGAAGATTTATTATACAGTCGACCATAATTTTTTTACATTTTTACCCCTTGATAGCTAGCTATTACGGCGTAGTAGCTAGCTAAAAAATCATTTTGTTTATCTTTGTTATTTGTCCTGATATTCATTTGTTCGTCAATTGAACACAGTGCATTTCCATTGACAGTCAACAATAAGGACAACGAATGACTATATCCTCAAGAATATTATTCACACAAAAAGAAGCAGCAGCCTATTTGGGCACAACCGTTGGCACGTTGAATACATGGCGACATTATGGCAAAGATAAAATTCCCTATGTGCGCTGGGGAAATCGTATCCGTTATCGCAAAGAAGACCTAGACGCCTGGATTGAAGCACAACTTGTTTCGCCTGTACATCAATAAATTTTCCATTAATCAACCCGTATACGTGCATGCGCAAAGGAGAAACAAATGGACATACAGACCCAAGAAGAACTTTATCAAGAGTATGCCGACACAATGGCAGAAGAAAATGGAGATTTATACGGAACAGAACGTTTCAGGAAACTGTTGCTGGCTAGTCCCGTATTTGAATCTGTGGACAAGTTAAAGGTATATGAAGAAACTTTATTAAAACGTGCAATGAAGGAAGTGCAACAGAGCAAGGTATGGCAAGCATTAGAAGCTGAAGATAGAACAGGAAATACAATAGGGGCACGAAGACATATGTGTGCAGGCGAGCTGTTGGAGCGCTATAAAGGTAAGATTCAGAGTGCATATCATGCAGAACAGTGGCATCGTGAGCGTATAAAACAATGCAATACAGAAATCGCGGCATTAAACACATGGCAAAGTGACAGCAAATCTAAGAAAAATAAGTTAACGCATTGGACCAGAATAAAAATCATGCATGATAATAAAATGCAAGAACATATTGCCAAAAGTCACAGGTATGAAAAGTTAATTTACAAATGGCAAAGTATTTGTGAACTCTTAAAAGAGGCGGGCATCGCCAAGGATATTGCACGTGAAAAGCAGGGGTATGGAAACGAGTACGGTTTCAACCCAAATATGCAATCCCGTGAAACTGCAACAGATATGTTTAATGACTAATAGGTGGGAAAGATGGCTGTATATGCATACCTGCGGGTCAGCACTGATTCCCAAGACACAGAAAACCAGCGTACAGGCGTTGATGCCAAGGCACGTGCGCTGGGGCTGGTCATAGACAAATATATCATCGATGACGGAATATCCGGCACCGTTGACCCCAGTAAACGAAAATTAGGCAAATTATTGAAACAAATTCAACCAGGAGATGTAATTATAGTATCTGAATTATCACGTTTTGGCCGCAGACTATTTATGTTGTTTGATATTCTTAAGCGCTTGCTGGATAAAAATGTTCGTGTTTATTCAGTAAAAGACGGCTATTCATTAGATGAGACGCTTCAATCTAAGGTTCTGGCTTTTGCGTTTGGTATGGCCGCTGAAATCGAAAGAGACATGATTTCTCAACGCACACGAGAATCTTTGGCACGAATCAAAGCATCTGGACGTAAGCTAGGAAGACCCTTTGGTAGCAAAAACAGAAAACACGCAATGGACGGAAAGCACGGAATTGCAACACTATTACTTGCACAAGGCCACACAAAAACCTATGTTGCACAAAGTATAAATGTAAGTTTGCGAACACTGAACAGATATATCAATAACGTTTAATGACCCTTTCCTTGCCCGTTCATATACGTGATATAATATACAAAAAATCCTATTCTTTCAATATGTATTTGGCCATAAAGAATAGGCATATTAATCGTGATTGAATGGCCAATGAGACACTAACAACGGCAAAGAAAGCCAAAAATGACGAATTTTATACGCAATATTCGGACATACAAAAAGAAGTAAACGCATATTTGGAATATAATCCCGATGTATTTCGTGGTAAAACTATATTATTGCCGTGCGACGACCCAGAATGGAGTAATTTTACAAAATTCTTCGCACAAAACTTTGAGCGTTTCGGCATAAAAAAGCTGATATCAACCAGTTATGCATGCGATGCCAAGGGGCCAGTCGGGTGCCAAGATTACTGTCCAACTACTTTTGAATCTGATTCAAAGTTATATGACGAACAAAAAACCAGAACTCACGGCAAAATCTTTACCCTTTGTCGTGACACAAACCATAATGGTCGCATTGATATAAACGACCTGGAATGGCGGTATTTAGATGGCGATGGCGATTTTAGAAGTGACGAAATAAAAAAATTACGTGACGAAGCAGATATAATTATTACAAATCCACCTTTTTCGTTGTTTAGGGAATTTGTTGCGTGGATTTTTGAAGCCAAGAAATCTTTTTTGATTATGGGCAATAAAAATTCGGTGACATATAAAGATATTTTTCCACTTATAAAATCAAATAAAATGTGGATGGGTGCAAGTATTCACAGTGGCGGAGTAGATTTGCGTGTTCCGGCGTCGTGGGATATGACAAGCGCACACGTAAAGTATGATAACGAAGGCAATAGGTACATAAATTTGCCATATATTCGTTGGTTTACAAATCTGGACCACGGGCGACGCCACCAACCATTACAGTTAATGACAATGGCAGATAATATAAAACACAGCAAACACAAAGAAGTGCGCGGACAGGATTACCAAAAATATGATAATTATGACGCCATAGAAGTACCATATTCAGACGCCATCCCGTCCGATTATGACGGACTTATGGGGGTTCCAATTACGTTTTTAGATAAATATTGTCCGGAACAATTTGAAATAATTTCCGCATCTGATTTTGCGCAAGACGATATTAAAGGTTGGAAAAGTGTGACGCAAGATTTTTATGATTTGTATTATGCGCAGGGCAACAAAGGGCAAATTTCCGTTGGGTGGCCATTACCGTATTACGTCACAAAATCTGGTAAAGCAACAATTCCATATAAAAGAATTTTTATTCGTAAAAAGAAAGGTGGTGTACAATGAAGACAGAATTACGTACAAACATAACTGTTCGTGAAATTTGCGATGGGTTTATGTATAATGAATTAGAAGGTAAAGGCCTGTTTGGAATGGCCGGCAAACTAACTATTCAGCCCGAATACCAACGTAATTACATATATGCGGAACAAAAACGCGAAGCCGGTGTTATAGATTCCATTATTAAAGGGTATCCGTTAGGAATTATTTACTTTAATAAGGTAAATGATAACGAATTTGAAGTATTGGATGGGCAACAGCGTATAACCAGTATTGGTCGTTTTGTGACCGATAAATTCGCCATCAAAGACCATAATGGAATGGAACAGTACTTTTCTGGGTTAGCAAAAGATATTCAAGAACGTATATTAAATACCACCTTATTGATTTATGAATGCAGTGGTACGGAAACGGAAATCAAAGAGTGGTTTAAAACAATCAATATAGCAGGCGTACCGTTAAACGTTCAAGAATTGTTAAATGCCGTTTATTCTGGGTCGTTTGTGACTATGGCAAAAGAAGAGTTTAGTAATAGCCAAAATGCAAACATTCAAAAGTGGTCTTCTTATATTTCCGGCAGTGCCAATCGTCAGGACTTTTTGCACACAGCGTTGGAATGGGTAAGCAAAGGAAACATTGGCGATTATATGAGTTTGCACCGTCAAGATAAAAATATAAATGAATTAAAAACATACTTTAACAGCGTATTAAACTGGATTGAAAGCGTGTTTAAAAGCGTAGAATCTGAAATGCGTGGTTTAGACTGGGGCCGTTTATATGAAGCATACCACAAAAAGGCCTATGATATAAACAAAGTGGACACAATGGTTAAACAGTTATACGGCGATCCATATGTAAAAAATCGCAAAGGTGTATTTGAATACATTTTAAGCGGTTGTGAAGATACAAAGTTGTTAGACGTACGCATTTTTGACGAAGCGACAAAGCGTGCTGTTTATGCAAAGCAAACCCAAGACGCAGAATACGAACATATATCAAATTGTCCATTGTGTGCGCTGGGACACGACGCCAATAAGAATAGGATTTGGAAAATATCTGAAATGGACGCAGACCACGTAGCGGCGTGGTCCAAAGGTGGTGCCACAGATATATCAAATTGCCAAATGTTATGTAAAACACATAATCGTGCAAAGGGCAACAAATAGGTTTTTCTAAAGATTGAAAGAAGGAGTAATAGATGTCTATCCCAAATTTTCAGGTATTTATGCGCCCTGTATTAAAAGCATTTGAAGTAACAGAAAAAATTAGCACGCTTAGTGCGATAGAAGATATTGTTATTAAAGAAATGAAATTGAGCGATGAAGAGGCTCGCGAAATGTTAAAAAGCGAACGTTCCACTGTTGTGCATAGCCGTTGCCACTGGGCGTCCTATTATTTGAGCCAGGCTGGCCTATTAACTAAGCCGCAACGTGGCATGTTTCAGATTACAGATGCCGGGCGAGATGCGTTAAAATCAAACAAGGAAATAAATGTTACTTTCTTAAGACAATATCCTGACTTTGTGGACTTTATGGCCAGATCTCAAGCCAAAGAAGTAAAAGACGAAAAGAATTCGTGTAAGCCAGAGGCACAAGAAGACCCAGAAAGTCGTATTTCTGAAAATATAAGCGAAATAAAAAACCAGTTGGCAAACGACTTGTTAGAGAGATTAAAGCAGATTCCATGGCGCAAGTTCGAGTTTGTTGTCATGGATTTTATGGAAAAACTTGGATACGGTGAAGGCAAAGTGACACAAGCATCTCATGATGGTGGTATAGATGGTATTATTTATGAGGACAAATTACATTTACATAAAGTGTTGCTGCAAGCGAAGCGTTTCAATAATACAACGGTTGGACGCGATCATGTAGCGTCATTCATGGGTGTATTAAAAAAGCAGGCAAGTTATGGTGTTTTGATAACAACTGGACGGTTTACTAAGGAAGCTCTGGAAATGGCTGATTCAAGTGTACGTTTAATATCTGGCGAAGAATTAGCAAGGTTAATGATAGATGCAAATGTAGGTGTTCAAACCAAAGCGGTACACACAATCAAAATGATAGACGAAGATTATTTCGACTGATTATTATCTGGCTATATTATGATTATGTAGTAGAATAAAGAATGTAAAGAGGGGCGTAATGACAAAACTGCATAAGAAACAACCAGAATGCTTGTCTTTAGGCGATATGTGGCCAAGATTTTTAGGGGGCGAAGATACCGCAGAAAGCTTTTCAATTGTGGCAACAAGCACTATTAACCAGGGGCGTAAATTCTATTCAAGCCCAACAGAAAAACTTGTAATGGTGGAATGTTGCGATAATAGCGATAGTGTCGGCATGATATCTGTATTGCAGGAAGGGGCAACGGCACTGGAATTGTTTTCATTTTGCCCGATGCTTGATGGAATAGAAGCCAAAATAGAGATAGAAGGCATAGACTATGTACCCACAGATGGTCTTGGTTTCATAACATTTGGATTTGATTGGTGCGACATAGTGCCACTTACTGCCCGAAACCCGTTGTTTATACCAAATAAGAACTTCTTGAGTAAAGGCAAAGCAGTCATTAAGTTATCTGGACTGGCATTTATGATAGAAAGAACCCCAAATGAAAAAATTACAGTATCTTCTGGTGATTTATACGAAACATGCTTAAACAAATTCTTGGCAGAAAACCCAGGCAAAACCGAAAAGGATCTTCCAAGTGTTCAGGTCTCTATGGCACATGGCAGTGCATTCCTACATCGCGAACGGTATGATTTATATGAATATCAGTCAGAGGTGTTGTCTGTCAAGAAAATCAACTTTATGGATAATATATTCTATAGAATAGAAATTGAACCCATTAGGGATCGTCAGCAAGATAGAACTCAAAGACTATATCTATATGCTGCAGAGCATATGTTAAAAGGATATGTCCCACGTAAAGGACACAATATTCGTGGCACGATGGCGTTGTTCGGGTATATGGATAGATTACCAGATAAGCCATTTAATGTGAAAAATTGGAAAACAGTATCTGTTAACACAATACAAAAACAAATTCAAAACGGTGCAGATGTAAATATGCCGATTCCAGGCACGGGACTAAAAAGGGAAGAAGGTGTAATGTATGAAAAAGATTACACCCTGGATAAAGACAAAACGCCTTTAGAGGCGGCTGTCTGTGGCTGTGCCAGTTATGAGGTTATAAATTTATTATTGAATGCTGGGGCGTCTGTCCATGGCAATGGGTGGAAACCAATAGATTGGGCAGTAAGGCGTGGCTTGGATTTAAAGATAGTTAGGCTATTATTGAAACACGGGGCAAAACTATCAGACGTACGATACGACGCATACGGCTCGATAAGAGACAAGTGGCTGCTTGATAAAATGATAGAGAACGGTGCTGATTTGCATATGTTGCTAGGTGCCCAGGTCGCAGCAAATAATATGCCACTTGTAAAATATTTGATAAAACGTGGTGCCGATTTACACGGAGATAACCTGTATAACGAAACCAAACCAAAAAACGCACCCGCCAAACTGCCAGTTATACACAGTGCACATACTGCAGAAATGATAGATTACTTGGTTAGTGTGGGTGCAGATGTAAACGAATATGGTTATTATATTACACCGATATTTGTTACACCGTTATTTGGACTCGTTTGTTGGCCACACGATATGCGGAAAGAAATCAATTGTCTGATAAAACATGGTGCCAATGTGAATGCAATAAATGGGAATAAAAAACAAACCCCTTTGCACAGAATATGTAGAAATGAAGATAGGAATGCTAAACCAGAACAAGTGATAGAGCTGCTATTAAACGCAGGCGCGGATGCGACAAAATTGGATATGGATTCAAAAAAAGCAATAGATTATGCGAAATGCAATCCTGCAATCAGTAAAAAGTCGCGTGCATATAAACGATTGGAAAAATTATCAGCTATACATATCGCTCCAGGAGATCTGGAACTGATACACGCAGTGCGCGATTGCAAAAGCCCAGAAGTTATCAGGGATTTATTAACCAAAGTTAAAGATATCAATGCATATGATGATGAAGGCATGACCGCTTTGTTATATTGCGTTGAACGAAACGGCAATCCAGAAACATTGCAGATGTTAATAGATGCCGGGGCTAACGTTAATCAAAAAAATAGATTTGATGGGTGGCCTGCTGTGTTATATGCAACATATTATTACGGCTATCCTGCTATGCTACCAATGCTGATCAAAGCGGGGGCTGATGTAAATGCGACTGCTGGATTTGGTTCAACGCCTGTTATGTGGGCCGTAAAGAATGTTCCAATCAATAAGCCGTTAAAAATATTATTAGACGCTGGTGCTGATATCAGAATACGAAGTGTTAGTGGTCGTAATTGCTTGCATATGTTAATTGATAATATATTTCCAGACAAAGATGACAAACATAATGACCAAAAATATGATTGGGTTGGTGCGCTGGATTTGTTGCTAAACTGTAAATGGACAATGGAACTATCCGATTTAACAGAGGTGTTGGACTATCTAAAATATAAAGACCGGGACAGTTGGATATCTGACGAGATAAAAGAAATCATCATTTCTCATACTCAGCAACACTGGAAACGTGCTTGGGCCAAGTGCATAGAAGAACAAAAAAGTGAAATCAATGCATATGTAACAAAGGGAAAGGTGGTTCCAGACGAATTGTTTATTCACGCAGTGTCCAATGGTGTTGAACCAGAATTTATTCAGAAAATCTTGCCATATATCAGGGACATTAACGCAACCGACAAACACGGCAAAACAGTATTGCATTATATGGCGGAAAATAATGGCAATATTAAGATGTTACGATTCCTCATAAAATCTGGTGCAGATATCGGCATTAAGGACAGTGTGGGCAAAATTGCGTATGATTATATAAGTGCTGATGTTTGGGAACGGTCGTTGATCGATGCCCAGAAGTTATTATATTGGGACAAGAAATAGGATTACAAAAAGCCCAGAGAACACCGCAGACAATGGCGGGTATCTGGGCATTGTGTCATGAGAATACTTACATCATCAAGACCGTTATTAACGGGATGTAAACCCATGTAAAGCGATCATGCAACGTAACACTTGATAAATCAAGCACTTTGGTTTGTGTGCTTAATGATATCTGGTGCTTACACATTCTGGCTTATTATAGAGGTCATTTGCGATATCATGTATAGTGGAATGTCATAAACGCCATCTGTCATCCTGAATTGATTAAGAGATGTTCTGACTGCAACCTGAGGGTGATGTTGCTTCAGATAAACTTGTAAAGATTTTGCCTTGGTGTTATTCGCAGACTTTACTTCGATTGGTACAACACCAGCATTGTCCAACTGTGTGACAAAATCTAACTCTGATCGTGCTGCACCTTCGCGTCCCCAATAAAACAGATGATGAATGCCCGATGCTTTCAATTCCTGTAATACGTATTGTTCCGCCAAAGCACCGTACATATCACTAACGATATTCGTACCTTGCAACAACAGGTCGGATGGCTGAATCTGAGCCATCGCGGCAAACAAGCCAATGTCCATCATATATAACTTGAAATGTTCTGGAAGGTAATGCATTGCCAATGGGATTTTGGGACATTCGGTCTTGTTTATTCTATAAACCAAACCTGTATCAATCAGCCATTGCATAGCGATTTCAAATTCTGCAGCACGACCACCAACTTTTACATTCTTATAAACAAACTTCTTATTTTCTTTAAATAAATGCAGAGGTATAGAATCCCACAACATACGGACACGTGGTGCATCTTTTTTATCTATATGTTTTGAAAAATCACCACGATATTCTGTTAATAATTTGTTTTGAATTTCACGAGTACGTTTATAGTCGTTTGTCTCAATGTATTCTTTGACTGCAGCCGGCATACCGCCAACATAAAAGTACTGTCTTAACAATTCCTCAAATGTGGCACGTACAGGTTCGGTAAGCATATCTGTTTTACGGTTATTGATTATATCGGCTAGGCCTTCTTGACCTTTGGCTTCAAGAAATTCACAGAAGGACATCGGGTAAAGTGTAAAATGGTCGGTTTGACCAACAGGTTGACGGGCAGTGACAACACCCAAAAAGCTGCCTGCAGCAATTATGTTATACTGTGGGGCTAGGTCATTAAATGATTTCAGGGCATCCATTGCGCGCTGGGATTCCTGGATTTCATCAAAGAACAACAATGTTTTTTGTGGGTCAATTTTAGTGTTAAACAGTAATCCTAACTGCTCAACAATAAATTCCGGGGCTATGTTCGCATCAAAAATCTGTCGCAAGCGTTCGTTGGTAAAGAAATTTAACTCTACCAGATTATCATAATATTTGGTTGCAAAATCACGGACTAACCAGGTTTTGCCAACTTGGCGTGCGCCGTACAACAAAAGTGGCTTACGGTTTGGCGAATTTTTCCATTGTTCAAGATTTTTGATTGCGTATCTTTTCATGTGTTTTGCCCCCAGGTTTGTATTAAGTTTGACATTTTATTACATAAAATTCAATGAATATTTTTTTAAAACACACACTTTTTATAACGAATAAATATAAAAATATTACATTTTTTATAATGAATGTTTCTTAAAAACACTCATTTTATATAATGAATCTGTTATAAAAACATCTTTTTGTTGTGCCTGTTTAGTCATCAAAATGGTTCTGAACGGTCGCTATTATATAGTCCATTCTCTGTCCTTTTCTTAAGACAGGCGCTATTTTTTGAATGTCCATCAAATCATAGCCAATAACATCCCCGCCAACATCTGGCGTCCATTCTCCATCTTTTGATAGGGTAGCATAAACGTAAAGTGCGTATTTATAATCGCCAGGTTTATCTTTTAAGGAAACCCTTTCGTATCCTATTGGCAACCAATCGGCTACTGACATATTCAATTCTTCTTTTATTTCTCTAAACAGGGTTTGTTCTATTGTTTCACCTTTCTCAATGTGGCCACCAGGTAACCCAAAAGGATATTCTATATTGTTGGGATATTTTACAATTGGCACCATATTGTTCAAATTTCCAACGGCATAAATACCTCCCCATGGCAATTTTGGTAAGGCTGATTTATCTGTAATAGGAATAAACTCTATTTGAAATTCCATAGTGTTCCATGTGTGGAATTCTGTGGTGACCGGTTGTTTCTCTTCCACCGCTTTTACAAAGCTTAAGATTTTATCTGTGCCACGTTGCACGGATTCGCGGACTGGGTCTGTGCTAAGACGTGCATAAACCTCTGTTGCTGCCATAGATTTATGTCCCAAAGAGCGACCAATAATGTGCAAACTGGACCCGGCTATGGCCTGATAACTGCCAAGTGTACGCCGTAAATCGTGCATGCGTAGATTTTCAATGTTGGCGCGTTCCAATAATTGTTGCCATGCCTTCTTAGGTTCTTCATAGTGCCCGCTTGCACTGGTAGCACTAGGGAATAGCCATTCTGAGGATTGTGTTTGTTGCATCTGTGTAAGTAATGCGTGCGCATGTGTGCTAAGGGGCACCTGTAGCGGTTCTCCATTCTTGGTTTCTGAAAAATACACCAACCCATTATCCAAATCCACATCAGACCAGCGAATTGATAATATGTTGTTTCTGCGTTGGCCCAAAAACAAAGACAGCAAAACATAATTTCTGAACCTATCGTTTGGTTCGTTATAGAGCGCTTCAAAAAAGCGTTTTATTTCTGCTCCATTCATAAAACGGTCACGACTTTTTTCAGGAAATTTACGTGTGCCCGCAGCGGGATTGTCGCTATTTCTAGGTATGACCCCCCATTCAATGGCTTTGTTATACATATGATGTAACAGCGATAACATGCGGTTGGCCGTATGCAATCCTGTATTGTTTTTTATACTGATATGCAGTTCGCCTACTTCTTCATGTGTAATAGACAGCAACTTACGGTTGTGGAAGGGTTTAAGTGTATTTTTAAATATACGCTCATCAGATTTTATAGAATTCTTCTTTTTAAATATTTCACAGTGTTTTGGGGTGTATTGCTGATCAAAGAAAGCTTTTAATGTTATGTCCTTCAAATCTATTTTGCGTTTGTTCGTTGGCTGTTGACCGTGTGCGGCCATATGGCGTAAATCGTCAGCCTGTTGTCTAGCAGCAGACAGTTTTATTTGTCCAACTCGGCCTATCTTGATCCGGGTGGGGCGTCCGTTGTATTTCATAAAGAAATAATATGTTTTTGTACCGCCATAGGTAACAATTACGCACAGTCCAGATGGGCAACCAGAATCATAGTACGTGACAGCCTTGGAACCATGTGCAGGGATGGGCAGTGTTGCCAAAGCTTTCTCTGTAAAGTTAAAATGATTTTCTTTCATGTGTTGCCTCTATTTTTGCTACCTATTTGCTACCGCGGGCATTTTTTGCTACTTATTTGCTACCATTTTTGTTGATTTTTATTAAGTTGATAATAGTCGGAAACCTGCAGAAAATCAAGAAATATCTGGTTTTGTTAAGTGTTTTAGAGGGTAGCTTTTAATCATTGGGTCCAGGGTTCGAGTCCCTGTGTCCCCACCAGAAATAAGGAAACCACCGCAGGGTGGTTTTTTTATTCAGAAAGAATTTAAAACCGCCCAGAAGCAAAACTTTGAAAAAATTGCATATTTATGCTAGAATCTATACCAAGAGTTTTTACAGGATTGGGGGTACAAATGGCATCGCGTGACGATTACAGAAAATTTGATGAATTGCTTGATTTAATCAGGGGGTTGTGTCAACCGATTTTAGGGTTGACCTATGATGATATCACACAACAATTAAACTGTTCGCGCAAAACGGCGGAGCGTGCGATTAAGTTCCTGTCGGAACGTTTTGATGATGCCTTTGTTGCGACGTCTGATCCGATGAACCCTAAAATGCGCAGGTTTCGTCTTGAAACGCCGGATGGTGTGCCACCGGAATACTTGCGCCCGCGGGAAATTATCGCATTAAATGCCGCGATTAAGCGTATCAAGAACGAAGATATTCAGGCGCCGTTAAAGGATTTAGAGTACAAACTAAACCGTATGCTGCAGGTTAAAAAAAGCGTTCGTGAATTAAACGACATCGAAGGTATGGTTTTATCGCGCACCAATGCCGCAATGCCACATCCGCACATCACGTCGGACCCGATGGTATTAAGTGCCGCCCAACATGCAATTTTATCGACAACCAAGATAAAGATGACATATGAATACAGCGACGGCAAGACCGCCGAATATACTGTGTGTCCATTGGGAATATTGTATGGAAAAAGCAATAATTATCTGGTCGTATATAAGGATTCAGACAAGAAGAAAATCCGTAATTTTATTATCTCTCGTATCAGGTCTGTTAAAAACATGCATGAGCGTTTTGATATTGGGGATTTTGACATTCAAAAATACGCCCAGGAATCCTTTGGTGTCTTTCATTCGGAACATGGACCTTATGATATCGAGTGGTTGGCGGCGGCGGACGTCGCGGACGAGATTGCCCGCTATGTATTTCACCCGACCCAAAATTTTATAAAAAATTCTGATGGCACCACAACTATTCGGTTTCGTGCAGACGGTCTGCGTGAAATGGCGTGGTATTTGTTCCAGTGGGGCGGTAAAATTGTGCCACGCGCCCCATCGGAACTGGTCTGTGTTTATCGTGAATTGCTGACCAACGCCACAACTGCCCTAGACCAAGGTCGCCCGATTTAGGATTTTTCTGTGTCCTGTTTCGTCTGGTTCACTGACCAGGTTTTCGCTTTGCATTCTTTCGATAAGGTCTGCGGCGGTGTTGTATCCGATATTTAATTTGCGCTGTATGAATGAGATGCTGGGTTTTTGTGCCTTTAATACGGCTTGCTTTGCGTCTTGATACATCTGTTCTTTGTTGTCATCCCAGGCGTTATTTTGTTCGGCTTCGTCGCACAGGGCAGGGGTGTTTATTTTTATTGTGGTGATACCGTTCTTGGCGTCAATTGTAATGGTAACTTGCCCATTTGGTATTTTAATTTCTGTGTTTTGATTTTGCATTGTTTTATCCTTTTGTTGTTATCAATTGCTTTATATAACAATCATATTTCAAACGCCGGACAATTTTGGACGTATGATTCAGTGGTGGTTTTTATTGACTTTTAAGGCTGGTTTTATAAAAATTTGCATACGGGAAAGTCTTCTGTGGTTGTGCGACCAAAAATGACGTTTGTGTGTGCTAAGTATATAGCAGATGGAAAAAATAGGGGTACGTATGCAAAGGTTATGGATGCTGATGTGGTTTATGTTTTTATTTGTGGCTGGCTATTACGTCGGTCATGACGGTAATCCGAACACAGGGTCATATCATGACGAATATTTGACTGATGGTGATTTTATCGTTGAATATTATATGCTTAATCACGACAACTATTGTTTTTCCTTTTGGGCGCCCCACGGTGGGTTATGGAACGAAGTCTGTTACGAAACTGCCGACGAATGCGCTGCCCAACTGTCGGATGTCAAAGGCATGCATCAGCGTGTAAATACCGATGCTTGCTATCATCCGTCTATTGTTCCTGCCTGGTGTGTAAATGGGCTTAGAACCGGCTTCTTTCGCCAGTATGATTTCAGTGATGACTCATACGAAGTTCTGGCGCGTGTTTGTACAACATCGTATGAACAGTGTGCGCAGTTTTTGCAGTATCAGCACCCCTCGCATCCTGGTGACTGTCATGGTCAGATGGTTATGACTCGCGAATCCGAAGCGTCCTATCTTACACCGGCAAGTGAAATCACAGATTTAATAAACGCCAATAAACAATTATCAAAGGATGGTAACAATGCACGAAATTAAATGTCCAAATTGCGGCAAATCATTTACCCTGGACGAGGCAGGCTATGCCGCGATATTAAAGCAGGTTCGCGACGATGAATTTTCCAAGGATTTATCACAACGCCTGCACCAGTATGAACAAGAAAAACAAAACGCCTTGAAATTGGCTGCCGCCCAGGCGCAACAGGACAAGGCCGCGGCATTAAGCGAACAAAACAATCAAATTAACGAATTAAAGTTAAAGATTCTTGCGCTTGAAAAAGACAAAGATTTGGCGGTTGCGCAGGCATTGTCAAAGCAGCAGGATAAAATCGCCGCAACTGAAAAACAGGTTATCGAACTGCAGGGGCAAATCGCAACCACGCGCCAGCAGGGCGAAATGCAGATTCAATCATTGAAAAGTGATTATGAATCACGGTTGCGCAATAAAGACGACTTGCATGCATCCCAGATGCGTCTTAAAGACGAAACGATTGCCCAGTACAAAGATTTCAAGGCAAAACTGTCGGTAAAACTGTTGGGTGAAACCTTGGAACAGCATTGCATGATAGAATTTGAACGTTTGCGTGCGACTGCCTTCAAGAACGCGTTCTTTGGCAAAGACAACGATTCCAAAACCGGCAGCGAAGGTGACATCAAAGGCAGCAAGGGCGACTTTATCTTTCGTGACTTTGACGATGCCGGCAATGAATACATCTCTATCATGTTCGATATGAAAAATGAAGGCGACGAAAGTTCGACTAAGCATAAAAACGAAGACTTTTTGAAAAAACTGGACGAAGACCGTCGTAAAAAGAATTGTGAATATGCCGTTCTGGTGTCTTTGCTGGAACGCGACAGTGAACTATACAACGGTGGCATTGTTGATGTTTCGCATAAGTATCCAAAAATGTTCGTAATTCGTCCACAGTGCTTTATACCACTCATTACACTGTTACGAGATGCCGCACAAAGCACTATTGAATATCGTCAACAGGTCATAAAACTTCAGCAGTCCAGCATCGACGTTTCTAACTTTGAAAATGCGATGGAAAGTTTTAAAACGGACTTTTTCAGAAATTGCAAAGATGCCGCAAAGCAGTATCACACGGCCATAGAGAATATTGACGATATTATCAAAAAATTGGAAAAGACCAAAGAGGCGTTGCGTCTGTGGAACAAACATCTGGGAACGGCGGAAAATCGTGTTGCCGATGAATTGACCATTAAAAAACTGACACGTGAAAGCCCAACATTGCGTGCGCAATTTGATGCGGCGCGCAGCGGTAATCCAAAAACAATCATAGATATCAAGGAATAAAGTGATGGCACAACAAATTCGTATATCAAAATCAGACTATGTTCTTGGGCAAAAATGTCCGCGCGCTCTGTGGATAAAAAAGCATCGTCCAGACATTGAATTCGCCAAAGACGAAACGGTGCTGGCGCGTGGCACTGTTGTTGGTGAATTGGCGTGTGATTATTACCCCGGCGGCGTACGTATCGAAGAAAAGCCATGGACCGATGCCGCTTTGCAACAGACCCGCGCCGCGATGGCATCGAACGTGCCTGCGATATACGAAGCAACTTTTGCCACCGATACAGGTGAATATTGTGCGGTTGATATCCTTGTTAATAATGGCGACGGCACATGGAACATTGTCGAAGTAAAATCATCAACGCATGCCAAAGATTATCATTTTATCGATGTTTCTTTTCAGCGTTATGTCCTTGTTCGTTGTGGTGTAAATATTCGCGATTGTTTTGTTATGACGTTGAACAAAGATTATGTTCGCCATGGCGATATAGACATTCACGAACTGTTTAAATTGTGGCGCGCATCAGATGAATTGCAAGACCTGGACTTTGTCCGTGATGCGGTTGCGCGCCTGCATTCTTATCTTGCGGGCGACATGCCAAATGTTGCCTTGTCCAAGGCGACTCGCGACAGATTTTATGATTGTGGTTATTGCCATTTTTGTTGGGCAGATGTTCCAAGATATTCTGTATTTGATGCGTTTCGCAATCCGACCGCTGACAAGGTTTACAGTAAATATGGCGCAGATTTACGCAATGTTCCGCCCGCGGAATATGCCGGCAAACGCTGTGGTGCGCTTATCAAGGCTTTCTTAGGAAACAAAGACATTGTTAACGTTCCGGCTTTACGTGATTTTTGTTCTAAATTGCAATATCCGCTGTACTTTTTGGACTATGAATCTATTCAGCCTGCCGTCCCAATGTTTGATAATTCGCGCCCGTATCAGCAAATTTGTTTTCAATTTTCTTTGCACAAGCAACTTTATCCTGGCGCGCCGTTAATAGAATATGGCTATCTGCATAATACGTCTGGCACGGACCCGCGTCCAAAATTGATAGAACGTTTGATACAATTTTGTGAAGACCAGGGTTCCATTATTGTCTATAATGACACGGCTGAACGCGTTTGGAATGAACAGATGGCGCGTGATTTTCCGGAATATGCCGCCGCTCTGCATGCTATAAATTCCCGCATGATTGATTTGCTTGAACCGTTCAAGAACTTTGACCTGTATCGTCCATGCCAGAATGGCAGTGCGTCAATCAAGCAAACATTGCCCGCCTTTGTTCCGGAAATGTCGTATGAAAATTTGGGTATTCACAACGGCGCCCAGGCCAGCGAACAGTTCATGGACTTTATGACCGGCAACCAGACCCCTGAACAGACGGAACAGATGATGTTGGATTTGCATGAATACTGTGGTCAGGACACTCTTGCCATGGTCCGCTTGTTGGATGTCGTTCGTGGATTTATTGATAAATAGCCCCCCCATCTTTGTGGTTCGTCTGATGTGTCAAATCCGGCAATTTGCATAATTTTGTCTAGATATTGGCAGATTAAAAAATAGTTTACTTTTAGGTTGGTAATGTTGTATATGTAACATAAGACAAGGAAAAGAAATATGAATTTGCTTAGTTTGTTCAGTGGTTGTGGTGGTTTGGACTTAGGTTTTGAAAAAGCCGGATTTGATATCCCTGTGGCAAACGAGTTTGATAAAACAATATATGCGACTTTCAAGGCAAATCATCCTAAAACTCATTTAATAGGTGGCGATGTTCGCAACGTGTCTAAAATAGACATACAAATGTATTTTGACGGTGATGTTGACGGTATTATTGGCGGACCACCTTGTCAATCGTGGTCAGAGGCAGGGGCTCTCAGGGGGATAGATGATGTGCGCGGTCAATTGTTTTTTGACTACATAAGATTGTTAAAGGATTTTAACCCAAAATTTTTCTTGGCCGAGAATGTCAGTGGAATGTTGGCTAATCGTCATTCAGCAGCTGTACAAAATATCATCAAGCTGTTTGAAGAAGCAGGGTATGACGTAACATTGAATATGGTTAATGCAAAAGATTATGGCGTTGCCGAAGAGCGAAAAAGGGTTTTTTACATAGGGTTTAGAAAAGATTTGCATATCAACTTTAAATTTCCAAAGGGTTCCACAGAAAGCGACGATAAAAAAATCACTTTAAGGGATGTTATTTGGGATTTGCAAGATACGGCAATCCCTGCAGAAAAAAATAACAAGCATAATCCAAAAGCGGTTAACAATAACGAGTATTTTACTGGCTCTTATTCTCCGATTTTCTTAAGCCGAAACAGGGTTAAGTCATGGGATGAACAAGGATTTACCGTTCAGGCTTCGGGGCGTCAATGTCAATTGCATCCCCAGGCGCCAAAAATGGCGAAGGTCGATACAAACAAATGTATGTTTGTGCCGGGAAAAGAGCATTTGTACAGAAGGATGACAGTGCGAGAGATTGCTAGAATACAGGGGTTCCCCGATGATTTCCAATTTATTTATGACAATATTGATACAGGGTATAAAATGATAGGTAATGCGGTTCCTGTTAATCTTGCGTATGAAGTTGCGATAGCTATTAAGGAACATTTAGAAAACGCAGAAAAAAGGTCTAAAAAAGATGAGTAACAGCAGTAACAATCGGGGCAGGGCATACGAATTTATTTGGGTGCAAACTCTTCTGGATGCTTTGAAGCAGAAGCGTCAGGTTGTTGTCGTTGATAATTCAAGTTACAGGACAAATAAAAGAGCGTGGAATTCGATAGAATCATCTGTGCAAGATGTTTTTAAAGATTCTGCAAGGGCGGCTGTTGATACATTGCTGGAACTTGAGCCGCGTATGACTGAACCAGATAGGCATAATTTAGTCTTGGAATTTCAGACTGATGAATCTGGGGTACGTGGCGATGTCAGAGATATTCTTATCAAAAGAAACAATATAAAATGGGAAATTGGTTTAAGTATAAAGCATAATCACGATGCGGTAAAGCACAGCAGGTTAAGTCATGTTTTAGACTTTGGTAAAGAGTGGTTTTCTATGCCGTGCAGTGAAAATTATTGGAATAGGGTAAAGCCTGTTTTTGATGATTTAGTAAAGAAGCAGAATCTGGGTGTGCAGTGGCGACAAGTGTCCAACAAAGCAGAAAAGGTTTATGTACCTTTGTTACAGGCCTTTATTGAAGAAGTTAATGATGCGTATAAAAAGAATAAATCCATTCCCAAGAAAATGCTTGAGTACTTAATCGGTTTATATGATTATCATAAAATTATAAGCAACGACAAAAGGCAAATCACAACCATAGAAACGTTCAATGTGCATGGAACGTTGAACAGACCAAGTAAAATTAAAACATCAACAATAGTTGTGCCTTCTGTTAAATTGCCTACTGAATTGATTGCATTCAGATTTAAAAAACGCAGTAAAACTACCCTGGAAATGTATTTGAACAATGGCTGGCAATTAAGTTTCAGAATACATAATGCAAAAAAGGAGGTGGAGCCTAGTTTAAAGTTTGATATACGCTTTATTGGTATGCCGACGTCTGTATTGACTATTGAGTGTAAATGGAATTAGCGTGTTATAAATAAAGTAACTACTTTTTTTGGGGACTGGACACAATTGAAACTCTGCGCCCCATTCACCCTGCAAAAAAATTGCAGGGCAGTGTCATAGTATTCATATTTCTACCCAGAACAATAACCTTTAACTCTGCATCATAGTATCCGTTCGCTTGTGTGCGTTGGTGGTAAATATTCCCAGTATCAGGACTGAATGTACCCCTGTTCTGTGTGCTTTTTATTTGACTGGTTGTCTTGACTTGTTCCCATTTCTTGGCTATACTTAATCTTGAACTAGCAGGTGTGCCAGTATTTAGACTGGTTTTGAACACATCTGCTAGATTTTTTTCTATCTCTACTTCGTGTAAGTAAAAACGATTTTGTTCTGCACTTTTCTTTACGATTACTTCGCAGGTATAACGTTCTCCATTTATTGTAATTGGTGCTATAAATGATACGCTGTCATAGTTTCTGCCTTTCCACTGTGTTTGTTCGTCAAAAATCAAACCGTTTTTTATAACTTCTGGCACCGCCTGAAATGCAGCAACCTTTTCTTTCCCAATTCCGTGTGCAGCACTATCTTTTATCGCTCGTTTATCCAGTTTTACCGTTCCAACACCATCACGATAAACTTCGTTGTTATAGTTTTCTTTATAGTAATCATTTACCTTGGTTGTCAGTGGCGTGCCGTCTTTTTGGAACTCTTGCCCAGTTAATGCGGACACAGGTTCCATAGATAATGTTTTATGAATTATATTTCTTAAATTATTCAATTCGGGCGATGGTGTAATAATATAATCATTGGCGACAATATGAGAAATTTCTGACCCATAGCCACCTTCACGGATGTTTTTTACAAGTATGCCATCATTATTTGGTTTCATAGACAACCACCAGTCGGCTTCCATTCCTGCGTGCCAGTCTGCACCCTTTTCGTCTATAATAAAAGGATTTTCCATTTTAAGATAGACGGGCATAATGTTTGTCTGTGTCTTGTTCCTAAAACTATCTGCAACTGTTTTGTTGTCAGAAAAGAAAGTCATAGAATAATATGGATAATTTCTAGACTTTGTTAAATCAAATTCGTCAAACTCCCGTGTTGTTCCATGATACACAACCAGCGGTCTGCCATCTTCATCAACAACCTTACTATCTCCAAACCAATTCCAGAAATTACGCAGGGCAGGTTCTGATTTTGCTATTCTTTCCCCATTGCTGTTATATACTGTGCGTTCTTTGCCGTCTATGTTGATTGTTTCCCCTTTATATTCAGGGTAAATATCGTCAAGACGTGCGTTTTCGTCTGCAAGGTCTGTCTGTTCCAGAACCTGTGTGTCAACTGTATTATCAAACTGATTCATTTTTGACATCAAAACTGCGGTTAAACTCTTGCTTGTGCAGTGGTCGCCGTCAAATGAATCAAGGGAATGATTACATGTCGATAATTTGCGGGGTAAAAATAGCCCCATTCACCCTGCAAAAAAATTGCGGGGCGGGGCGTTTTTATTGTTCACCTATTTTGGCAAGTTTTTCCTTCTCGCTCAGGCATATTGCTGCGAAATCGCAAATTGAAATATTAGTCGCGTTAATTGTATTGCACGACGGCCATCGTGGCGAACCGTCCAGCGAAAATTGCTTAGTTTTCTAGCCTT
This sequence comes from Candidatus Enterousia sp., assembly GCA_045133095.1. Taxonomy (GTDB): domain Bacteria; phylum Pseudomonadota; class Alphaproteobacteria; order Rs-D84; family Rs-D84; genus Enterousia. The sequence goes on along the minus strand of JBGUTP010000004.1, from coordinate 10,653 downwards.
TTTTATTGTACGGTTTGATGGCGCCCGAAAAATAGCATGTTTTACAACCGGCATTACCGAACCGTAAAAATTCCTGAAAATTCAAACAAAAACCGCCCTTTAACAGGACGGTGTAAATTCTGGCTCGGCGCAGCTTGTTCATACCGGCACGAAAACCCAACAGAATTTGAACGCCTTTCTACACTCTGTGAAATATTTTTACGCGATAACTTGAAATATTAATTTTTTATCCTATAATAAAATTTGAAAGCCGATGACCCTCTAACAATGGCGAGGCGGAAGAAGAACGGCGGCATGATTGCGTGCGCTTACTAGAACTTCCCGGGACTGCCCGTTACAGCAGTGGACTCTTTAATGGTATGGCGAACCCAGCGAGAGTTAAAAAGGCAACCCTGGCGACAGTGTTGCGAAACAAGGTGGCACCACGTTGTCACGCATATTTTCAGATTACTGGCATATGCGTTTAACGTCCTTGTGTTCTTATTAAAACATGAAACAACGAACACAAAAGGAGGTTAAAGATGTCTAAAATAAGAACGCATATCGCCGAAATTTCACAAAAAATTGGCGAAACAATAACAGTCAAAGGTCACGCACAAACAATACGTGCGCAATCAAGTGTTGCGTTTATTGTCCTGCGTGAAATCACCGGCATGGTTCAATGTGTTGTTGAACGCGGCACCGCGGCCTTTGAATTGGCAAAACACATAACAACGGAATCTGTTATATCTGTGACAGGTACGGTTGTTAAAACCCCCAGCACGGAATCAGGATTTGAAATCCACGTTTCAGAACTGGAAATCATATCATTGGCCGAGGCGACCCCAATTCCCGTCACCCCAAAGGGTAGTATTGAAGTCACGCCTGAAAAGGCCCAGGATTGGCGTTTTCTGTCCTTGCGCAGTCCACGTGGCGCAACGATAATGCGTGCGCTGTCGGCGATGACGGCCGGATACCATGAATATTTGGAAAAACGCGGATTTATTGAAATCCAGACACCAAAAATCATGGCGACACCGTCTGAATCAAGGGCAGAATTATTCAAACTGGAATACTTTGGTCAAACGGCATACCTGGCGCAATCACCACAATTGTTCAAACAGATGGCAATCGCGGCGGGCCTGGAACGTGTGTTTGAGGTTGCACCTGCATTCCGTGCAGATCATTCCTTTACCACACGACATTCAACCGAATTCACATCGTTTGACGGTGAAATGGCGTATATCGAAAGCTTCGAAGAAGTAATGTCTGAACTGGAACAGGCGGTGCGCTATATGCTGACATCCATCAAAAAGACATGTGGCAAAGAGATTGAAAAATACTTTGGCATATCAGAGTTTCAGTTAAAGAAACCAATTCCACGCATCACCATGGCACGTGCTAAGGAAATCTTGCGTGAAATGGGTTGTGCATCCACCGAGCCAGACATAACCACCGCCGAAGAAAAAGCACTGGGCGAATATGTGCGCGAGCATTATGGTTCAGACTTTGTATATATCACCGAATGGCCATGGGAATGCCGGCCGTTCTATCACAAGAAAGGCATTGGCGAACATGGACAGCCTATATCGGTGTCGGCTGACTTGCTGTATCGTGGGGTTGAAATTGTGACCTGCGCCCAACGCGAAGAGTCGTATGAAAAACTGTGCGAACAACTGCGCGAAAAAGGATTACATCAACCGGGGCTGCAGTGGTACCTGGAATGCTTCCGATATGGTATGCCACCACATGGTGGCTGGGGTATGGGCGGTGCCAGATTCATAAAACAATTGCTGGATCTGCCCAGTTTGCGTGAGACCACATTCCTGTTCCGTGGACCGACCAGACTCATGCCATAAAAACAACCGCCCATCTGGGCGGTTTTTTGATTAACCAAACAATCAAAGCGGACTCGAATTAAGAAAAAGGTTAGATTTCTAGCCTTTTTTATTATGCAGTTCGATAACGCCTGAAAAATAGCATGTTTTACAACCAACATTATCGAACTGTGAAAATCCTTAGAAATCCAAAGAAAAACCGCCCTTTTTATGGACGGTGTAAAATGTGGCTCGGGCAGTTGGACTCGAACCAACGACATACGGATTAACAGTCCCAATTTCAGGACTTAAATTCTTTTTAATAAGTTGTAATTTTCCTTGATATTCTGCGGGTCGCAGAGTATAATCACTGCATGTTAAGTTTAATAAAGTTATAGAATAAAACATAGAATATAACGCCGTTTATAGAATATTCATAGAATAAAAAGTGGGGTGCGAATGAAAACGGAACGTATCAAATTTACACAGAAAACAATCGATGCATTGCCAGTGCCAGAATCAGGCCAGAAGATATATTATGACACGGAGTCCAACGATGGTTTGTGCCTGATTGCATCATATGGCGGTTCAAAAACCTATTTTTTGCAAATGTTCTTTCGTGGCCGTGGCATCAAAACCAAAATTGGGTCTGCCAAAATTATGAAATTAGCAGAAGCCAAAACAAAGGCGCACACATTGCGTGAACGTGCAGAACAGGGGGTAGACCCGAGCCAAGAACGCAATGAAGCGTTGCGCGACATGACGTTGAAACAGTTTTTTTATGACCAATATTTCCCAAGGCATGTCAAAGTTCACACGCGCCCAAAAACGCAAGCCAAAGACGATACAATGTTTCGTAATAATTTGGCAGTGTTTCACGGTCGCAAGATGATGAGTATAACCAAGGAAGATGTTGAACGACTGCACATCGAATTGAAGGACAGAATAAGTTTATACACTGCCAACCGTGCAATTGGTTTGTTGAAACACATGTATAACAAGGCCATTGATTGGGGGTATCCAGCGCACAGCGGTAATCCTGTTGTCGGTATAAAGATGTTCAAAGAACGGTCGCGTGAGCGTTTTTTGCAGCCAGATGAAATCAATCGTTTCTTTGCGGCACTGTATGAAGACCCCAATGAACTGTTTAGGAATTATGTCCTGTTGTCGCTATTTATTGGCCAGCGTCGTCAAAACATGCTGTCCATGCGTTGGTCTTGTGTAGATTTGACGCTGGGCATTGTGTCGTTCCCTGATTCCAAAAACGGAGAACCACAGCGCATTCCATTGATAACGCAAGCGTGGGATATTCTTAAAGAAATGCGCAGGCACGCAACAGATGATTGGGTGTTTCCAAGCCAGAATGGGAGCAAAAGCGGTCATATTGAAGATTTGCACCGTCCTTGGTATGCTTTGTTAAAGCGTGCGGGTATAGAAAATATGCGTTTTCACGATTTGCGTAGAACGTTTGGTAGTTATCAGGCCATAACGGGGGCTGGTTCGTTTGTTTTAGGTAAGGCGTTGGGCGATAAAACAAATGCGGCGGTGCGTGTTTATGCGCGGCTAACAATGGACCCAATTCGTGATTCAATACAGCGTGGTGCGGACAAGATGTTGGAGTTTATAAGGCCAGGTCAATAGTGGTCGATATCGCACGCCAACCAAAGGCGGTTGTGTCAACCTATGTGCATACCTTACTATATACCTTGCCCTATACCTTACCAATATACCATCCCCCCTCCAGGGGGTAATGAACCGTATAAGGCCAAAAACAATGTTTTTTACTTACAAAACTTACAAATATGAGTATAATTTAGTATAATATACTTATATATGGCATTAAAAAGGTTGTAATAAATGACATTTGATAAATTGCGTGATGACAATGAAGCATATGCACGTCTGAAAATAAACCAGAAACTGATTGATGCGGGTTGGGTGTTAACAGATACACAGGAACGAAAACGCAATGTGAATGTAGAACAAAAAGTTGATAGCGGCTTCGCTGATTATGAACTGTTGGATTCAAATGGGTTCCCGTTGTGTATAATTGAAGCCAAAAAGCCGTCAATTGACCCATTGAGTGCGAAAGAACAGGCACGTCGTTATGCAACAGAACACAGTATCAGGTTTGTTATTTTATCAAATGGTGAAATTTATTATCTTTGGGATATAAAGTCAGGCAATCCGCAAATCATAACACAGATTCCAACCCAGGAATCGCTTGAAATGCGTAATGGCTTTAATCCAACCGCAAAGAATATATTGCAAGAAAACATTATCCCAGAATATGTGGCGTTGCAAAAGAATCCGCGTTTGTTGGATGAACCTGAATATCAAAACCCAGCAACCAGAAAGGCGTATTGTTGGAACAATGGCTTGCGTATATTGCGTGATTATCAAATGGGTGCTATTCAGGCGGTTAAGCAGGCCATCGCAGACGGCAAAGACAGATTTCTGATTGAAATGGCGACAGGTCTTGGAAAAACATTAACTGCTGGTGCTATAATTCAAATGCTGTTGCGTACAGGGCATGCGCATAGGGTTTTGTTCCTGGTTGACCGTTTGGAATTGGAACGTCAGGCGTATATTAACTTTTCTGATTATTTGTGCGATTATACAACCAAAATTTACAAAGAGAACACAAAAGATTGGCACAAGGCCGAGATTGTGGTTTCGACAATACAAACGCTGATGTCTGGTGGCAAATATAAAGCGTTTTCACCAACGGATTTTGATTTTATCATATCTGACGAAGCACATCGTTCCATTGGTGGCGACAGCCGTGCAGTATTTGAATACTTCTTGGGGTATAAACTTGGTTTAACTGCCACGCCAAAAGATTATGTAAAAAATGTTGATGTGAATAAGATTAAGGTCACAGACCCCAAAACGCTGGAACGTCGTTTGTTGTTGGATACATATAAAACATTTGGCTGTGAAAGCGGTGAACCAACATATCGCTATACAATGGTGGATGGTGTTAAAAATGGTTATTTGGTTGCGCCAATGGCCATTGATGCACGCACGGATATAACAACACAGATGTTGTCCGACAAGGGGTATCACGCAATTGGTGTTGACGACAATGGCGAAAATGCAGAAGCGGATGTTGTGGCCAAAGATTTTGAAAAACGCTTCTTTAATGAAAATATCAATGCTGTTTTCTGCAAGACATTCCTGCAAAATGCTGAACGTGACCCAATTAGTGGCGAAATCGGTAAAACGTTGGTCTTTTGTGTTAGCCAGTCACATGCAGCGAAAATAACCCAAGCATTGAATGAAATGGCTATGCAGGCATTCCCAGGTAAATATAACAGTGATTTTGCGGTACAGGTGACCAGTAATGTGCAAAGTGCCCAACAAATGACAAATCAGTTTATGGCAGATAGTAATAACCTTGGTGGCAAATCATCGTTCTTGGAGGGGTATGAAACCTGTAAAACACGTGTTTGCGTCACAGTTGGCATGATGACCACAGGATATGATTGCAGTGACTTGTTAAACATTGTGTTTATGCGCCCTGTATTTTCACCGACAGATTTTGTTCAGATGAAGGGACGTGGCACACGCAAACACACATTCAAATATGTTGATGCGGACAAGAATGAAATAACCAAGGACAAAACAACGTTCAAGATGTTTGATTTCTTTGGAAACTGTGAATATTTTGAAGAAAAGTTTGATTATGGCCAACAGTTAAAGTTGCCACCATTGTCTAAGGGGTGTGTTGGTATTGGTGGCGGTGAAAGTGCTTGCACATTCAGCACGTTAACATCAAGCGAAATAACCCGTCTTATCCAAATGGAAACGTTGGACATACCTGATAATGGTATGCGTATTGACCGTGAATTTTGGGGTAATTTCCAGCGCACAATCAGTGCTGACGAAGATATTAAAAACGCTGTTGATAATTCCGATTGGGATTATGCTGTATCGTTGGTCAAAGATAAATATGAAAACAAACCAGATTTGTATCCAACATTGGACAGAATTAAAACGGCAACCAAGTTGGACAGACGTTTGTCTTGGCGTGAAATCTTGGAAAATATCTTTGGACTGATTCCACGCTTCAAAAGTCGTGACGAAATGTTAGAAGACGAATGCGACAAGTATATTTCCATTGTTAAACCATGTGCGGAAATAGTGCCATCTATTAAAAACTTTATTAAGTTGTATGTGGTTGATAACACGTTCCGTGACATCATTGAAAAACAGGAATATCCACGTCTTGATGCCGAAATTCCTGGTTTCGGTATGCAGGATTTAAAAATAATGGGCAAAGAAATCCGCGAAGGTTTGCCAGAATACATCAAAGAAAATATCGTTTTGAACAAATATATGGGGTAATAGTATGTTAGATGCCAGAACAAAACAAACAATAGATAACGCTTGCAACACGCTGGTGGGTAAAGTTCCAAGCCCACAGGCACAGGTTGATATTATTACAACCGCACTGATTTATAAGTTTATGGACGATATGGATTTGGATGGCCTTGAATTGTCGGGCAAACGCACATTCTTTGTTGGGGATTTGGAACCTTATGCTTTTTCAACCATTGTGAATACCAAGGGCAACCAGGAACGTATGAACCTGTATTTAACGGGTTTGGAAAAGGTGCAGATTGCAAAAACAGTTCCTGAATTATTTCGCAGAATATTCAAAGAGGCATTGATTCCATTCCGCGACCCATCGACATTCGCATTGTTTTTGAAGGAAATTAACGACTTAAAATATGATGACTCTGAAACGATTGGTGATGCTTTTGAGTATTTGTTAAATAAAATGTCAACAGCGAAAAACGCGGGTCAATTCAGAACACCAAGAAATATAATAGATTTCATTGTTAATGTTGTTAAACCAACCAAAGATGACACCATTTTGGACCCTGCGTGTGGGACGGCTGGATTTTTGATTTCTGCATATAAACACATAACAACATCAGGCAAATTAACCCCAGACGAATTGAAAAAACTGACAAACAGCATTGTTGGTATGGATATTGACCCAACAATGGTGAAATTAAGTTTGGTGAATTTGTATTTACACCGATTTGAACAGCCAAACATTTATGAATATGACACATTATCGAATGCTACACGTTGGGGCGACAGATATGATGTTATATTGGCCAATCCGCCATTTATGACACCGAAGGGCGGTATTGTTCCGCATAACCACTTTGCAATCAAGGCAAATAAAAGTGAAGTGTTATTTGTGGATTATTTCATTGAACATTTAACAATTAGCGGACGTGCAGGTTTTGTTGTTCCCGAAGGGATCATATTCCAGACGGCTAACGCATACAAAGAATTGCGTAAAATGATGTTGGACGGTTATTTATATGCCGTTGTATCGCTGCCTTCTGGTGTATTTAATCCATATTCTGGTGTAAAGACATCGATTTTGTTCTTTGACCGCGCATTTGCAAAACAATCCAAAGATGTCTTGTTTGTGCGTGTTGATAACGATGGTTTTTCTTTGGGGGCCCAGCGCACACCAATAAAACAAAACGATTTACCCGAAGCATTAAAAATTATCAATGAATACCGCGAAGGTAAAGATGTATCGGGTTATGAACGCGCAATGGTTGTATCCAAAGAACGCATTGCTGAAAACAATTATGATTTAACCGCTGCAAAATACATTGAAAAAGAAACCCGCGAATGTAAGTATGAAATGGTTAAATTGGGCGATGTATGTGAATTAGTCCGCGGTTTAACATATTCAAAACAAGACGAAGTTGAAATATCAAATATTCCCGTGTTGCGTGCAAATAATATAGATATGACATCACACAGTTTGGATTTAACCGAAATAAAGTATTTGAATCCCGAATTAACTATTTCGGATAACAAACGGTTGAAAAACGGTGATATATTTATTTGTTTGGCTAGTGGAAGCAAGCAGCACATCGGTAAAGTCGCTTTTATTGATAAAGATACAGATTATTATTTTGGGGGATTTATGGGTGCAATTCGTTGTAAAAACACAATCATACCAAAATATTTGTTTTCTTTGTTGGCAACAGACGCATTCAATAATTATTTATCAACAGTTATAAGTGGCGTAAATATAAACAATATAAATTCACAAATTTTATATTCTTATGAAATCCCGCTTCCACCGTTGGATGTGCAAAAGCAGATTGTGGACGAAATAGAAAACAAGCAGTCAGCAATCAACCACGCACGTGAAATCATCAGAAATCTAGAGAGAGAGAGAGACGGTATTTTGCCTGCCTTCTTGATGGCATAGATTACCAAGAAGTCAAATTGGGTGATGAAAAATACTTTAATATTGAATCGGGCGGCACACCCCTGACCACAAATGATGAGCTTTGGAATGGTGATATCAATTGGATAAGTTTGGTGGATGTGCCAAACGATGGCGATGTTAATATAATCAACAGCACAGAAAGAACAATATCAGAACAGGGGTTAAAGTATTCTTCGGCCAAATTATTGCCTGTGGATACAATTGTGGTATCGAGCAGAGCCACGATAGGCAGGGTTGGGTTAGCAAAAATCCCGCTGGCCACAAATCAGGGGTTTAAAAACATAATTGTACTAAACAAGGATGCTGTTGATGCTAAATATGTTGCGTATGCAATGTTGCAAAAGAAGCAAGAAATGGAACAAAGTGCATCTGGCGGAACGTTCAAAGAAATATCAAAAACAAATTTTGCAAAATTGTCAATCCCATTGCCGTCACTTGATGACCAAAAACGCATTGTTGCAAAATTGGAAGTGGAACAGGAAATTATTGATGTAAATAAACGTTTGATTGATTTAATGCAGGACAAAATAACTCAGGTTATAAATCGTGTTTATAAATGCGACAATTAGCCCGTGGTAAGCGAAAGGGATAAAGATGGTGGCTTGTAGCGCAAAAGCATTAAAATGCGAAATTGAAGCGGAAAAACAGCAAAAAGAAGAGGTTGTTGCACGCGAACAAAAAATTGATGATTTAAATGCAGATATGAAGGCATTGAGTCAGGATTCGTTGAACGAAACCAAAAAAAGTAATGAAATCGCCAAACAAAGTATGCAGATTGCCCAATCCAGTAAATGTTTGTCCAAACGGTCGGTTGGTATATCGATTGTTGCAATCATTGTTAGTGTTATTTTGCACTTCTGTTGAATGCACATGTATTATGAAACCAGCGCAGTAAAAAATAAATGCTCGGAGATAGTAGTAGGTTTGAACCGCCCAAGCACATAGTGCCCTTTAACCGTTTCAAAAACAGTTTTTTATTATTCAGTAAAAGACCCCGTCTAGCGTTAATGTGCCCGTTGATGAGCAGTTAGGAATCACCCAACCCAACCGATTTCGTGGAAACCAAACACTGCGGTTCTTTTTGTGTTTGGGTGTTGCGGGCTTGCGTCCCAACAATTATACCCTTTTCCCCTGTTTCCAGGCAGTCGGCTGCTGTTAAAACTGAAATCGGCAAAGTCATTTTAACAACAGGTTGATTCTTGGTGGCACCCAATTCTGGATGCGGGCCTCACAACATCGTTCAGGTCAACCAGTCGCACGCATATAGAATTGTAAATGGCATTTATTTTTAGAACCGCCACCCTGGTTACCTAACAGTAAGTCGCTCTATTATGCGTCGTTTGTCGCGGGGACAACTTTTAATTAACCAATTATTTATGCGATTGGTTGCGCATTTTGTTGGTGCTCGGCAATCCAAGCATCCAAATCGTCTTTTTTATAACGAATATTGTGTCCCCAGCGCACGTATGGGATTTTGTATTTGCCCGTTGCACGCCAGGTGTTTAATGAACCAACCGTAGTGCCCAAATATGCGGCTGCGGCCTTCTGGTCCATTAGCGAATTGTTTATTTGCATTTCAAACATATCGAGTCCTTTAAAACGGTTTAACCATCAAGCGTCTGCTTGTTGTCTGTATTATGGCGGTGGATTTTGTGTAATGTGACTGCAATAGCAAAATTGAAAAGTGCTATTTTGGGCAAAAATAAAAAAAGCGGCCGTTTGGACCGCTTGCGCATTTGTTTGTGTGGTTATTTACCATTGCATGAATGTTGGCGTGCACAGCACTTCTTTGGTGTTAAGTGTTGGAAAACATCGGCGCATTAGGTTGGTGTGGCCCTTGAATGCCGCAAACACGCATTGGCTTATTCTATCGCCATTTTCATATGCGAATAACGTGTCTTGGAATTCGTTAATCACATCCTGTTTGGTTATTTTCTGGTTTGGATGGCCAATATAAAACTTTAACCATTGGTATTTGGTGCCCGACGTATCCATTTGGCAAATGAGTTTTGTTGTGTCGCCATTGTTAACGTATAAGCCGCCATCGGGTGTAAGTGTGATGGTATATTTATTCATGCGGCACGCTGTTTCTAATTCTGCAAAGTTAATTTTTACATCGCGATATGATGTTTGGTAGTGTGGTTGTGTTGGCACCGCAACAATCCAATTGTATATGACATCCAGTTCCCATTCTTCTGGCAATATAACTGCTGTGTGTTCATTGTGTTCTTTTGGGTCATAGTTTTTAAGTTTGTGGATGTTTTGGTTAGTCACAGTGTGATATTCTGTCCAATCTGGCCAAGCGGGGTCGGCAATGCCCGTTGCTGAGATAGCGCCAGATTTAATCAGTGTGTATAACACATTTAGGGCCTTTGTCATTTGCCAGTTATATGGATTGTCGTCTGGTGGTATGATTGGGCTGCCAAATGCATCGCCGTGTGTTAAAAATGCATAATTATGCGAACGCACATATTTCATTGGTGGACATAATTGTTCGTTGGCTTTCGTGCGTGGTTCCCAGCCAAATGCGATATATTCGCAGGCCTGTAGTAATGTACATTGGGGTTCGATTGGCGG
>JBGUTP010000003.1:0-3905 GCA_045133095.1 Candidatus Enterousia sp. | reverse complement strand
CAAAATTCGATATAATGATTTTAGCAACTAACACTTCCAATGAATAAGGCGGAAAATAATTGCATATAATAGTTCCGAACTACAAAAATAAAAAACCTCACGCGGCTTTCCCCGGCCACATGAGGTCATAGGTTTTTCTTTTTTCCCTTAAAGATTATTTTAACGTGATGATTTTCCCGTTGAGATAATCTTTTTTTTCATGATGAATCATAATTCCGTTATAGCCGCGGGCTCGATTCCCGTCAATCGACTTCGCGTTTGGATTTTCCACAATCCCAGGGCGGCTTAATAACTTTGGTTTAATGTCCCGGCTAAAGCGTGAAACACTCGCATAGGTATAGTAGCCGTTGATCGTCGCCCAACCGTTATACGCTAACCATAACTCTTTCGTCGTGCATTGTGAATCCGGATCAAACGTGATGACTTCACCTTGATTTAAGAACAATAAGAATGGGTCCTCGTCCATTTTGTGCTCAAACATCAGACGTTGAGTTTCTTCTGATAAATAAAGGTCCATGCCGTTTTTCATAATATCGGATAAGCCTTTTAAACACCAATTTAAAATACCCGGTAATTCTTCTAATAAGCCGTCAATTAAGAATTTGTTATCCACGCGATCCACCGGGCGCGGCTTCACGCGAATTTGAACTAAACGACGATACCAACCCTCGGTCGTATCATCTAACGCCGTTAGCATATGGTTCCCCGCGCTAAAGAAGCGTACAAATTGATCCGCCTGGTACGCGTCAACCCCTTTTCGTTGAACCGATACGTCGCGGCTTGTCACCCAGCGCTTAAACGTCCCGCTATTTTTAAGAGGTTTAGGGTCCAGGTCATCGTCCATAAACACATAACGATTGATTAATTGTGCTAGCATGAATTTATCGTCATCGAATAAAAGTTGTAAGTTTCCACCCATGAAATTGTGATGCCCTAATAAGGCTTGCATCACTTCTAACACTTTCGATTTACCCTCTTGTCCGTTCCCGATTAAAAACATTGACACCTGGGCGCGGTTCGACGGGATAAAGCAATACCCCATGTACTGTTGAAGCGTTGGAATAGCGTGCGCGGGGATTAACCCGTCAATAAAGGCTTCCCATCGCGGGCAAGTCGCGTTCGGATCATAGTCAATCGGGAATTTAAACAATGAATCCTCGTAAGGAACCGTCGTGAACGACCCGTCACGTTCCACTTTAAAGGACGCATTATTAAAGGTCATTGTAAATTCATCCGGCGCGGCGTATTCGGTATACGCGTGGCGTTTGGCAATATCAAATAAGGCTCTTACGCGGGCATTTAATCCTTTTGTGATATAAGGACTAATGATGTTTTGAATGTCTTGACTCACCTTATCATCGTTTAAGTAGTGTCCGGTTTTAACGGAATAAATCATCCCGTTTAAGTTAATTAGTTGATGTTTCGCGACAAACCACGTTGCGAACTTCGGTTCATGAATATCATAACTTAATGTCCCGTCCTTTTTGACGTTGATGATTAGCCAATCCATCATGTCTTTCGCTTCATCCGGTGTCACGTCAACGCCCGCTGCTTCTAACGTTTCCATGATGCGGCTTTCACGCCCCGCGACATCCGTTTCAATCGCACTTTCAATCGTCGCTAATAATTCCCGATGATCGTTGGGATCATCTTGCATCGGTGGGTTGCCGCGTTCCGCGTCCGCTTGTAACACTAACTCACGTACTCGATCATGGCTTTCCCCTTTGGCTAATAAACTACACGCGTACTTGAATAACGTGTCATTCCGTTCCCCGTCTCCAATGACGTCCGGTAATTCAAATCGATCCACCGACAACGGCGCTAAGGCGATGACGTTGTCTTTTTTTGCGCGCTCGGTTTTAGCCGATTGCATGATGCGATCTAACCAGGGTTTCGGTAATTCCGCGACCGCTATATCCCACGGTGAGCGTCCCGCTTCCCACTCATAATAACGGTCGTCCCGTTTGGATGGTGAAATTAACACCTGGCGACCCTCACTTAACACATCCAGGGCCACCCCAGGGAAAAATCGAATCCCTTTTTTAACTTGAATACTGATCCCTGTTGGGTTTTTAAAGAATAAATGACGACCCCCGCTGGGTGTCGTTTGAGAGACCGTGATCGGTAGCGGCCCCAACTCTTTCTCTAGGTCAACTAACCCGATTGCGCCATCCACTTCATCCGATTCTTTGGCGATGTCCAGGTCGATCACGATGATGCCCGATTGCTTTCCACAAGCGACACCCCAATTCGCCCACTTGTAGACGTTTTGCGACCAACGCTTAATCGTGTCGTGATCGCTAGTGGCATTTTCAACCCATTTCTTGATTAACGGCCGCTTTTCACTCGCATGTACCGGTAGCAAGCGCCAACCCCAATCACAATAATCTTTTAATATCTCATATTTATCAATATCAGACATCTGTTTCACCTCTCTTTGTTGTTCCTACATTCCCTATTCCTATCCCTTATCTCTTATTCTTCACGGAATTTATAAGGGGGTTCATTAAAGATTTCACTTAATATTTTAGCAGATTCATAGCTAGGACGGTTAATCCCGTTTTCCCAACGTGAAATAATTTGATAACTTTTTCCCACTAAATCCGCTAAGTCGCGTTGACGCATACAGTTTCGTTCGCGACAAGTCATAATGAATTTGGCATACTTTGGTAATTCCTTTTTTGTCATAACTATATCCCTCGCTTTAGTTTTCGTTGTCATATTTCAAATAGATACGCCCATAAGTTTAACAAGGTTTCAACCATAAGTCAACGTTCTACTGTGATTTTTTCGTTACGATTTCATCATATGCAAAATGAGTAGTCATTATACATACAACTCGAAAGAAATAAAAAATAAATCTATTTTCATCATATTTACAATTTTCGCCACATATGATAGACTTGAAATGCACAGATTTATAACGGATAAAAAGAGGGGAGATAGGGGTGAGTAAACCGAACTTAACCCAGGCGCTAACGGAAACAAAACAGAGAAAAGCCGTGTTAAAAGCGATTATTACCGAGTACGCCCCGTGGTGTACCGGGTATGGTGTAGAATACGCTGATTTTAAAGGGGATCGCGTGATTTTTAACCGTTTGCGCCGCCGGGCAAAAGCCGAGGGCTTGATTTTTGATTACTATGAAAATAACAGTGGTTACCGGATGTGTTTGAGCACCCGTGATTTAAGTGAATACCGCTATTAAAGGAGAGGGACGAACATGGAAACATTACTTGATTTTTACGAGATCACCGACCACCCACGCGTCAAAAACGCGCGCGTGTATGATTTAGCCAGCAGCGTCAAAGCCAGCAAATACCCGATGGCAATTAACGCGGACGACATGACGAAAGAGATTGTCGAGCGTACCCGCAAGTTAGGATCAAGTAAAAAAGGCGAGGGGCACGATCAATTTTTATCGGGGATCGTCGTGAGTTTTGATTTAACCTTTTCAAATAAAGCGTGGGTTGAGTTAGAACGCTATAATTTTATCGCGTTTGTGAGTTCACAAAGTACAATGCACCGATTAGCGCGATTTGATTTTGACGCACAATGTAGCGAGTATGTTCATCCCGCGATTAAAGCAACGATGACGGCGTTAATTGAGGACTACAACCAGGCACCAACGCCGGAAAAATACTTACAATTACTACATAGCAACCCGGCGGGATTCCAATTGACGGCGCGATTAACAACGAATTACCGCCAATTAAAAACGATCCACGCGCAACGCAAAAACCACCGCTTACCGGAATGGCGCGAGTTTTGTGGTTGGATTGAAAGTTTACCACATTTTAAGGAGTTGACAGGATGTTAAGCGGGATTGAATTTGCCCCGCTGCGCTTCTTTTTAGTCGGGGCCGCCGTTATTATGTGCTTTCAAATCCTAACGGACACGCTTCTGT
>JBGUTP010000002.1:0-5569 GCA_045133095.1 Candidatus Enterousia sp. | reverse complement strand
AAAGAACAATCGACCGCCAATAAATTATTAGGTGCGGCGGGCATTGGCGCAACCGGCATCGGCGCAATGAACCTGATGTCTGCTGCCGCGGAACAATCTGCCGACAAAAAAGCCGAAGCCGCAATGAAGGCATACCTTGCAACATTCCATTGCAACTATGGTGCCGGCAAAAACATCCCTGGTGGCGAAACCGAGGTTCAATTACCCGGCGGCAATGAACTGGTATCACTGTACGCAGAATACGTTAATCTGGCAAATGATTTAAAGGTCCGCAAAGCCGCCCTGGACATGCGTCCTGGAATTGAATCTGAAAGCATTCTGGACAGTGCCACATCCGGTCTTTACGACGACATTGCCATTGGCAAAACATCTGGTGCGTTTACATCGTTGGCGCGTGCATTATCCGACCCGAACAGTGCGGATGCCGCCGCCTGGGCGCAGCAAAAGGCAGACACCGCATCCAAACTGAAAACCGGTGCCATTACCGCCGGCATTGGCGCGGTTGGGTCACTGGTTGGAAATCTGGTAATAAATTCTGGCGATGACAAGAAAAACAAAATGTCTGACATCATCGACAAATTTGATAAAAAGAAACGGATTTTCGAAGACACCGAACAAGAAATCCAAAAACTTGAACCCCAGGGCGACAAAAAATGCCCATCAGGCGCAACCGGCATATTCCCAAATTGCGACTGCGATAACAAGATTTACAATTCTAATGATAACACATGCTATGCATGCGAAGACGGCAAGACCGTACAAACCGTTGAGGGGGTCAAGGTCTGCCAATGTCCCACGGACAAACCTGTCGAGCAAAACGGCATATGCGTTGAACAAAAGCCAGGTTGCAACTTAAAAGGTCTTACCAAAGCCGACAAATGCGAATGCATTGAAAATGCCACCGCAGGTAACGACAACGTTTGCAAATGCAAGGACGGCTTTGACGGAACTAATGGAACATGTACGCAAAAAAGCGCACCAAAAGTAGAAGAAAAGCAAGAAACAAAAACAATCAGCCTCACCATGCCTGCGGATTCATTATTTTTGATTGGCAAATCAGAATTATCATCCGATGCGAAAACCATCCTTGCAAACTTCAGGAAAAAAATGGAAGACGAAAAAATAACCAACTGTACAATAACGGTAACCGGTCACACCGACCGCACGGGCAAAACCGCATTCAATAAAACACTTTCTGAAAAACGCGCCCAGGCGGTATGGGACGAATTAAAAGACAGCACCGCTTTCAACAAAACCGCCAGCGTTGTCGAAGGCAAAGGGCTTACCGAATGCACATGTGGCACCGGACCGATTCCATCGGGCAAAGAAAACGATATCGATTACCGGGCATGCAAAGGCAAAAATGATACCTATACGGTCGCCAACATGCGCTATGCCCCATGTCGTCGTGTTGTAATCACACTCGACAGCGACAGTTGCACCACCCCAGCGAACACCACACTGTCCACTGCCTTAGGTACTGTCGCAGGTGCGATTGCGGGGGCTGCTGACGCAAAATAACATTACACAACCGGAAAGCATCACCCATTCCTTATTAAATTCTCCCCGCCTGGGCGGACAGTGTCGTCCCCCACGAACGACGAGGGGTGGTTTTACCCCCCCCTTGTCATCCCGTGGCTTGACCACGGGACCCAGGTCATGCATTCCTTATTAAATTCTCCCCGCCGTACACCATGAAGTTTTAACAAAGTGGTGTCATCCCGCGGCTTTTTCGGGCCCCGCAAAAATAAAGATTTTTGTGGGTGAATCCCCGCGCCCCCCAGATCATGTAATCACCCTTTGTCATCCCGTGGCTTGACCGCGGGACCCAGGTCATTCATTCAACTTTTAATTCTCACCGCCCTGGGCGGACAGTGTCGTCCCCCAAGGACGACAAGGGGTGGCTTTATGTTTTCTTCCCTTTGTCATGCATTCCTTACTAAATTCTCCCCGCCGTACACCATGAAGTTTTAACAAAGTGGTGTCATCCCGCGGCTTGACTTACGCACCCAGGTTATGTAATCTTTATTAAATTCTCACCGCTTGTGCAGACAGTGTCGTCCCCCAAGGACGACGAGGGTGGCTTTAACCACACACACTGTCATCCCGCAACACCAAATTTCTGCAAACAAAAATCCCCACCTTTGTGGGGATTTGTTTATTTGCATGCACCGTACGATTTTGCAACTGGATAATTTTCTATGCACACACTGCCCGACACCGCACACACTGAACGCACCAGCGTCGCCGTTGGCGCCCCCGCAGGCTTGTAATTAAACTGTGCATTTTTACAATGGTTCAAGTCCGTAAATGTTGCACATGTATTCTTCCATGATTGACAATCCGTCACCATCGCAGTCGGCGCAATAACGTCTGGCAATCTCAGATTCCACTTAACATAGAAATCTTTCAATGTACCAATTGCATAAGGTTTTCCAAACCCAACCTGTGCCAAGCCGTCACCAACACGACAGTTAATATTATTTTTTTCAACGAAGGCGGTAATTGCGGTCGCCAAACCACCGGCGCCCGCGCCAACCGCCGCGCCAATACCAATGCTTTTACCCATATTAGACTTTTCGCCTCTTAAAATTTCCAGGCTGTCAAATATAGTCCGCAACGGTCTGATTTCAGAACGAATTTCATCATGATTTCTGCACCCAGATTGCGCACCACAATAAATCCCTGTTCCCAGTACCTTTGCCGTATTCAGCGGTGTGAAATAGCACTTTCCACCCTCTGTCTGGTTCAGTTTTGCCGCAACTGCATTTTGAATTTGACTGCCCAACGCATCCGCTGACATCGCGACACCATTATCCAATGCCTGTCTTACCGCGATTTCTATATCCTTGTCTGCAACCTTACCATTTGACACAGGCACATCCAATGTCAAAGTATCTTCTATCTTTATGCGCACAGACGTAACGACATTCTCCACCGTATAAGTCATACCATCACATTCATCAATTGCGACAACATATTCATTATAGACATTATACAAATTCACAATATCTTGACATTGCGACGTTGTAATCTGTCCACCAATCATTGACACAGGATTTTCAGCCAAGAACTGATTTAGAACACCGGCATGACCACTTTCACGCAACTGTTCTGTCAGTGTTTTCAAATGCCCTTCATTATAGCAATCAAACTTACGTGCGCCATGACCTGCTATTGCGCCGACCCCTGCACCAACCAATGTACCACCACCGATACCAACAACTGCCGCCGTACTGGTGTCATTCATCAGTGAAAATCCAAACAAGTCCTTATTACAACTAAATGTATCGCCGGCTGCTTTCCAGACTTCGGCTGGTGTATCATCCCCCACCGCACCGAACAACCAACTGTTAGTAATATGCTTGTCCTTATTATATGCCGCCACACGCAGATAGCACGTTGCTGTTGTTGCATCCCAACGGGCATAGTGACCACGCTGACCATCAACCCCCGGGTTATTATTATTTACCTGAACGCCCTGTGGTGCATTTTTAATCAGCACACCACCCTTTTGATTATTATACGCACCAACCATGTTATTGTATTCCATAGTTGTCTTTCCATTGTTATCGACGGCGGCGAAAGATGTTCCATAGGTATTTTTATCCAACAACCAACATGTATTTTCCGCCTGATTTGGTGTCAAGCCAGTCTTGCGCAAAACGAAATTATAATATTCAGGCTGAACCTTGCGTGCATTAAAATCAATCCACACATCTGCCGCAGACCGATATACATTCATGCAATCGCGGCGCACATCACTGATGCACTTATCGACCTGCATTGAACACAATCCCATTCCATTAACAACAGCGTTTCTCAGGTCTTCATTAAACATATCATTCAACCCATGTGGCAACGCCCCATTATTAATACATTTCAGTATATCCGTCATACACATATCAATTGTGTACTTAGAATTTTTCACCCCACCATCTGGGCATTCTGGCTGTTGTGGCTCATCTGGCACATCTGGTTTCCCGGGGTCATCTGGCTGTTCAGGCTGGTCTGGTACACTTGGGCTTGGTGCGCTTGTTGGCACATCAACAGACATATTTCCCACTTGGATAGGCAACGTTGGCATAGTTGGCATACGTTGTGTTGCCGCCGACGAAGCACGCGCTGTCTGTGCGCCACTGCGTGCGGTTGCCGCCTGTGCATTTGAAAACGCGGCGCACAAGCCAACCGACAAAAACGACAAACCAATCAATCTTAACATTCCAGGCATAAAAATTCCCCCTTTCTATCTTTTATATTATGCCATAAATACAGTCACAAAAAAAGAACTTTCTTATATTTTTTTCAGCCATGCTTATTGACAAAAGAAAAATCTTGTCTATAATTTATTACATGAAGAAACTCAAAACATTACTAGCCGCACACCGCACAGCCATCATCTGGACGGCATGTTATATTGTTGCGACATGGGCATTATTATATTTTTTATTTAAATTCAACATTTTCAACGCCCAACAATGGCAACATCTGGCACAGGCTCGCCTACGTGGATTTCCCGGTTTTGTATTTGGCATATTACTACTTGCGGCGCCATCATTATACATTGCCACGACCACCCTTATCATACGCACGAAAAAGCCACTATTTACTATACCACTGCCCAAGATGCCGCAACTTTTCAAACGCACCATTGCGACCCCGACATCTTCAGACACAACCCCACCCCCACCATCCACAGACGACAAAACATCAGAACCAGAATCAGAACTTAAATTACCCGACGACCTGCCCGCCGAACTGCACAGCACATTCAAGCGCGCACTAAGCCACCCTATCTACAACATTCCAACCCCAACACCATCAGACATCGACCCAACAGATTCTGATTCCGACACCACAAACGCCACCAACATCACAGACATCGCACCCGACCTATTCCCGATTCCATCAGATTTTGACATAGAAATCCCCGACCCTGAATTTGATGCGGCACCAACTTTCACCGACATAAATTTTGACGCGCCACAAAGTCCAACAATTACCGAATCGCCCGACATTCCACCCTATGCAATATCGGACAAGCTGTTCGACCACCTTGCAAGCCAAGACACACCTTATGAAATAGACCAAGAAATTATTCTAACCCCAACTCATTCCATCTCTGTTCACAACGACCCTGACTTTTGGGTTGCAGATTCTGAAAATTGGTTTGCCGCTGGCAAGACACGTCCATCACCAATTGCCGCAACTTTACAGTCCGCCAACGCCCGACACACCATCCCCACCCTTTACCTTGAAACACAAAACATTATGGACCTGGACCAACTAATCCCCGAATGGGAATCCATGGGCATTACAGTTATCACCGACCCATCTAATCTATAAGCAAAAAAATTTCGACCCGCCAAAGGCGGGCTTTTCGTTTTTACTCTTTTTTCCCCACGACACTTTATTATCGAAGCAACCGTTGTGTGAACACATTACTAAATCTTGTGTTGCAGTCGCTGATAAAGTTTGGGACGCTTTCTTAAAAGAAGCTGCACCGCAAATCAAAAACGCAGAAATCATCGCTGAAGATAATGCTAGACAAAACTGTATCGGTAATATC
>JBGUTP010000001.1:0-3008 GCA_045133095.1 Candidatus Enterousia sp. | reverse complement strand
TGTTATGTCCCCCTAGTTCAGTCCCTTACCCCTCGGTTGATAATAGAGTTGTATCGGATTGTCCTTTATGTGAATTATTAATAACTACTGATTGTTGGCGTTCAGCTTCGAGTTGCTGACGTTCTTCCTGGTACTTTGCCCCACGCTCAATTAATTCTTGTGGGTTGGTTGAAATATCCATGAGTTCCAATACATCGACCGGATCAAGAATATTCATCCCATGAAGCGTCGCTCCCGATTGAACTTTTGTTTGAATATTATCCGTTTTATTGCGGCTAAACTTAATATCAACGTCCGTTAATTTTAAATCAGTAATGATGTTCGCGTGATTTAAGATCGTTAAAATCAGACGTAAGACGCGTTTCTCGGCGCGTTTGAAAAACATTTCACAATTACGGGCCACGATTTCCATGTTCGCCCAGCCGTCACGTAATTTCACGGCATCACCCGTATCACCGCCGCCACCGCCGCGCGTTTTACGATCCGGAATACCCACGATACTGCGATAGGCTTCCTCTAAATATTCACGTAAAACTTGGGTTCCGTTCATATCAAGTTGGGCTGAAATATATTTTAAATCCACTTGCATCCCCGGTTGTGGCGCCACTAACGACACCATTTTGTGCGTTTTAATGGACTCAATCGCTTCCTTATCAAATTCCGCGTTGGTTGCGACTAAAATCGAATTGACAAACTGTTCCACGTCATTCACACTATCTGACCCTAATAAGTTAATCGCGTCTAATAACGATAGCGCCATTTCCCAATGTCCGATACGGAATTGATTCGTCGTGTATTCCACGATCGGGACTTGACCTAAAATATGTGGATAACTTTCCTTTAAATCGCTGCTTGTTAAAACATACACGTCGTTTGGTGATTCAAAGCGATAATACATGTTAGACGTGTAGACCTCATAAACGATGACTACATCATCCCCCACTTGCTTTTTGTAAGAATGACACCCTAAGACGGGTTCGTGCGCGATTTGAGTTGAATATACAACGAATGTATTAGAAGCGTCAAGCGTGATTAGGCGAAAGCGAACGTCGTCTAAATCGCTATCGTCAATATCCGGGAACACTCCGCGATAACCAACCCCACAAATACTACAATACGTCGCTAACTCTTGATCGCTGGTTGCTTTATCTTCTGTTTCCACATAGTCGTTCAATAGGCGAATGACTTCGCGCTTTTCGGCTTTACGTTGGGTGTACGTGATCGGTTTCCCAAACGTGTACCCCACAATGTCGCGCGTCGTTTGTTGCGCGTAATTAATCACCACCTGGTTATTAATGTCCGGGCGGACTTGTTTTTCGCGTTTTAAAATGGCTTGATCGCCTTTGTAGTAATTCATTAAAAATTCAATGTCCATGCGGTTTTCTCGATGTGTTTTAAGCGCGTGATTCATGACGGAAATAACATTATCGTCGGTAATCACATCATGATTGCTAAAAATCATTTTACGACCTTTTAATAGCATGATTTCTCCCCCTTATAATCCGATGGAATATCGGTCCATTGTTTTAATTTGAACGCGTAGCGGGCGGCGAATTTTATTCGCTAATCCAGCTAAACTATCCGGCGCGTCGTCATTTTTATTCATCCCTAGCTGCGTGAATGACGTGACTTCTTTCATAAAGGCGCGATATTCACTAGATTGTTGATCGTGTGCCTTGAAGTAAAACTCACGGATCGCTGGGGCGTGCTGGATAATGCGACCCATTTTGCTCTGTTTGGAACTGGCGCGCTCGGCTAAGATATTACACGCGTGCCCCGCGGCTTTCACTTGACTTGAAATGTCGCGCGAATAAAAGTCCCCACCATTGTTAGCTTCAAACGTCGCGGATTGAACTCGGTGATGCAAGATTTTCCCCACGACATGCGGTTGCGTCACCTCATAGCCACCTTTCATAAACACGACGTCCTCTAAATAGACGTCCTCCCCATACACATAGGCAATCGGAAACGCCAAACTATCGGCACCCCCGAACGCGACGTCGCAAAAGGCCACGATCTGATCGGGTTGGTGATCCGGTAAGCTATGATAGTAATTCAACTCATTCGATGCGAATAGCAACCCATCGCGCTCCACGGGTTCCTGTTGGTATAAACACGCGAATGAGATTTCATCCATTGCGGCACGCGCTTCATGGTAATACTTCGTACTAAACCCGACCCCAAAATCATATTCAAAGTTCGATTCGTCATTTTCATTAAGCGCGGGTAATTCAATAAACTTCGCTTTCGGATTCCCGTCCCACAAGCGACGCAAGCGCCCAATCGGATCATGAATCGTCCAGCGTGTGGCGATGTGTAATTCCACACACCCGTCTTTCTTACGCGATTTTAAATCAAGTCCGTATTTCTCCCAAAGTTTATCCATGCGGTCCAGGGAGAGGGCTTCCTCAATCCCCGACACTAAGTCGTCACAATATAAAATCCCCTCGCAGCGGGTCGCCCCGGTTAAGGAACCGGAAATCGAACGACACGTAATCGACGGGAAACGTCGGGGCGCGTCTGATCCATCATCGCGGAAATCCAACCATTCATCCTTTGAGTTTTGTTGTGTGAGTTTGACGTCGGGAAAAATTTCCTTAAACGTGTATTCATCGTCGGTCGCAATTCCCAAAACCCCTAAGTAAAAGGACTTCGTTAATTTATCGGAATACCCACTCGCAAGATTACACTTCATCGGATCACGCCCGATTAACCACGAAAGATAGAAAATCCCTAGTGTGGATTTCCCCGTCCCCGGTGGCATACTAATGGACACCATTTCATATTCCTTATTGGCTAACTTCGTTAAGTCGTTCACCGTTTCTTTTAAGATTCGCATACGCGGCTGATAAAAGCGGTTCTTAGGTTCTCGGTTCCATTCCAGGGCGATAAGGTAATGATGAAACGAACGCGGCGCCACGCTCATATAGGCGCGTTTAATGATGTCTAAAACTTCTAATCGATTTTCAGCGGGAATATCCGTTAAGTGACGGGTCGCTAATTGAATC